>JBAQIQ010000049.1:0-7162 GCA_049288935.1 Candidatus Competibacteraceae bacterium | reverse complement strand
GCCCAGCCGTCGGTGCCGGCCGGCCTGCCCTCGGAATTGCTGGCGCGGCGTCCCGACATCCGGCAGGCGGAACAGCAACTCGTCGCGGCCAACGCCAACATCGGCGTCGCCAAGGCGGCCTATTTTCCGGTGATTTCGCTGACCGGTCTGCTCGGCTACATCAGTCCCCAATTCGAGGATCTGTTCGAAGGGCCGTCGCGCACCTGGAATTTCGGCGGCGGGTTGACCGTGCCGATCTTCACCGCCGGCAAGATTGCCGGCCAAGTCCAGGCGGCGGAGGCGGTTCAGCAGCAGGCGCTAGCCAATTACGAAAAATCGATCCAGACCGCGTTTTCCGAAGTGGAGGACAACCTGATCGCGCTGCGCAAGGGTCGAGAACGCTTGCAGGCGCAGCAGGCGCAAACCGAGTCGTTGCGCCGCTATCTGAAGCTGGCGAAACTGCGCTACGACAACGGCTACACCAGCTATCTGGAAGTGGTGGACGCCGAACGCAACCTGTTCAACGCCGAGCTGGCCACGGCGCAAAACCAGGGCGACGTGCTGGTGGCGCTGATCAACCTGTATAAGGCGCTGGGCGGCGGCTGGATAGACGAAGCGGATGAGATGGCTGCTAAAGCCCTTTCTGCCAAGGCAGATTGATCATTTGCCTCCCTCTCCCGTTCAGGGAGAGGGATTATTCCACGTGGCATATTTCCCAAAGCGTGTGGCATGACTGATCAGGCCGCTATGCGCTGCATCGCTGCTGACTCTCGCGCCAAATCGTGCGCCGCCCGCTGCATCCGACTGAACAGCACTTTATACAACTCGCAATAGGGATCTTTCTCAAACAGCGAGCCATAGACGGTGTAGGTGCGCACCGGACAGCCACCGTGGCACAGCGAGAGATAGTCACAGTTCAGACAATCCCGTTGAATCAACTGGATAGGTCGTTGATTGAATTGCTGACGGGCGGGACTGTTGCGTAGCAATTCACCAAAACTGTCGCACTCGAAAATGTTGCCGTAGTGGTAATCGGGATAACTGGTCACCCAGCAATCACACTGTGCAACATAGCCGCGGGCATCGATAGACACCAAAGCATTCGCGCAGTTATCGCCCCAAATGCAGGGTAAGGTGGCGGGCTCGTGGCCGAAATGCGCCAACAGGGCGTCAAACGGTCCCACCCGGATACCGCGACGGTGGCCGCGCTCCAGCCAGACCTCAGCCAGCTCAATATAAAACCGGCTGAGCGCCTCCACTTCCGCCACTGGCAACGCCTGCTGGGCCGTGGTTGCTTCGCCGCCCGGAAACGGGGTGTTGATCTGGAAATCGGTGATACCCAGTTCATCCACGAAGTGCGTATAAAAACGCTCCGCACCGATGTCCAGCGTCGCCTGATTGGGAACGGCGATCACCTGCACATCGATACCCGCCGCCCGTGCTTCCTGGACCCGCTTCGTCCAGATTTCGTTGTAGCTCTCCGGCCCCTGACCCAGCAATTTGCGGTGCAGGTTGGGATAGTCCAGCGAGGTGCCGATAGAGTTGCCAAACATTTTCGCGACGACTGGGTTCCAGCGGGAACTGTAGGCCAGCATATTACTTTGCAGGCTATGGAAGACCTGCTTGCCTCGCGCTTCCGCTTCACGCTGGATGAGTTCGTGGGCCTGCTCGTACCAACTGGGCGGCAGCAACATCGCTTCACCGCCCTGCCAATAGATGGTCAGCGCTACCAGCGACTTTTCAACCATGTAATCCAGCACCTTGCGAATCATCTCCCCCAGTCGGTCGAGGGTCAGCCGGTCCTTGGTCTTATTCTCAAAGCAGTACTCGCAATCAGCGTTGCATTGCAAAGTGGACAGCAGAACCAGCGAGAAATGACTTTTCATGCGCTTTGCCTCTCACCTGTGGCTTTCGCCCTTGGCTTTATGACCTTCAATCTTGATGGGAGATGCGACCCTTTCGAGAAGCGACTTATGAAATTTCTGCTGAACGCCGCCTTAATCGCGGTCCTGAGTCTGGTCAACAGATTTCGGCAGCATCTTCATCCAGCCCGAACCAGCACGGCCATGGATTCGACATGGGCAGTATGGGGGAACATATCCAATACCCCGGCGCGCTCCAGCCGATAGCCGAACCGGTGAACCAGTGCACCGACATCGCGGGCGAGGGTGGCGGGATGACAAGAAACGTAGACCACGCGCCGCGCCCCCAGCGCCGCAATCTGCGGCATCATCTCCAACGCGCCAGAGCGGGGCGGATCAAGCAGCACCTGGTCATAACCGCCCTGCATCCACGGCTGGCCGGTCAAATCGCCCGCCAGATCAGCGGCGTAAAACTGGACATTGGCGACGCCATTCAGGATTGCGTTGCGCTTGGCCCATTCCACCAGACTGGCATCGCCCTCCACCCCGACCACGTCCCACGCCTGCCGCGCCAGCGCCAGAGTAAAATTACCCAGTCCACAAAATAGATCCAGCACCCGGCTTTCCGGCTCCAGTTCCAGAAATTTGCAGGCTTGGCGAACCAATTGCCGGTTGATGGCGGCGTTGACCTGAATGAAATGCCACGGCTGAAATTCCAGATTCAGGTCAAAGCCCGGCAGGCGATAACTCAGCCTGCCCTGCTTCTCCAACAACCGCACACTGTCCGGCCCGCCGGGTTGCAGATACAGCGCGAAACCATGGCGCTCACCAAATGCCTGCAACTGCACTAAATCCGCCTCACTCGGCGGCGTCAAAACCCGGAAATTCAAACCCAGCACGGCATCGCCGCCAGCCACTTCAATCTGCGGCAATCGGTCGCGAATGGACAGCCCATCGATCAGCGCCGCCAATGCTTCCAGCAGACCGCCGATTCGTTCATCCAGCACTTCGCAACGCTGTAAATCAGCGATATACGGACTGTGCCGTTCACGGAAACCCACCAATACCCGGCCTTTTTTGGCCACATACTTCACCCCCAGGCGCGCACGCCGCCGATAGCTCCACAACGGACCGGTCAACGGTTCCAGCACCTGCGCCGGTTGCAATTGACCGATATGGGTCAGACTGTCCAGCAACCAGCGCTGCTTAACCGCTAATTGCTCGTCCGGTTGCAAATGTTGCAGGACGCAACCACCGCACACGCCGAAATGTGCGCAACGCGGCTCCACCCGCTCCGGCGCCGCCTGCAATACTTCGACCGTGCGCGCCTCATCGCGGCGACTCTGGCGGCGGGTATAGATACAGCGGACATCCTCGCCCGGTAGTGCGCCTTCCACGAACACCACCTTGCCTTCACGCCGCGCTATACCGTGGCCTTCGCTGGTCAGATTATCAATGTGAACAGTAAACGGTTCGGCGGGCAGTTTGGATTTTTTAGTCATTTCAACCCGCAAATAACCCGGTTGACAAATAACGGTCACCCCGGTCGCAAATGATGGTCACGATCACGGCATTCTCAACTTCTGCCGAAACTTGTAACGCAGCGGCGACTGCTCCACCGGCGGACACGCCACAGCAAATACCCTCCTCACGCGCCAAGCGCCGGGTCATGTCCTCCGCCTCGGTCTGGCTGATGTCGATGACCCGATCCACTCGGGCGGGGTCGTAGATTTTCGGCAGATACTCCAACGGCCAGCGCCGGATGCCGGCAATCGAAGAACCCTCGGTCGGCTGGACCCCGATCATCTGCACCGTGGGATTTTGCTCCTTGAGATAACGCGATACCCCCATGATCGTGCCGGTAGTGCCCATGGCGCTGACAAAGTGGGTGATCTGGCCTCGGGTGTCGCGCCAAATTTCTGGGCCGGTGGTCTGATAATGGGCCAGCGGATTGTCGGAATTAGCAAATTGGTCGAGGACCCGACCTCGCCCCGCCCGTTCCATCTGCGCCGCTAAATCACGAGCGCCTTCCATACCGTCCTCCTTGCTGACCAGAATCAGCTCGGCTCCATAAGCCCGCATCGCCGCCCGGCGTTCCTCGCTCTGGTTTTCAGGCATGATCAGCGTCATTCGGTAACTCTTGATCGCGGCAATCATCGCCAGAGCGATGCCGGTATTGCCGCTAGTGGCCTCAAGCAAGGTATCCCCAGGCTGGATGACGCCCCGCGCCTCGGCTTGCTGAATCATGCTCAAGGCTGGACGATCCTTGACCGAACCGGCGGGATTGTTCCCCTCCAGCTTGCCGAAAATCCGGTTCGTGGTGCGCCCCGCCAAGCGTTGCAACCGTGCGAGCGGCGTGTTGCCGACAAAGGATTCAAGGGTGGGGTCATCAAGATTCGGCATAGTCATCGGGTTCCCGTCTGAAAAAATTGCGGCGTAGCCGTTTCCCGACCCCGCCAATTTGTGGTAAAGGATTATAAACGCAATGAAGCGCCTAACGTCGCTTCCCCATTTTCCGACTGCCCTGCGCGGTCCGTATGGTTCGATAACCGCCCCGTGACTCCAACGCTCACTCTTTTTGATTCCCGCTGGCGCATTTTCCTAAACTGGCTGTTGCTGTGCAGTTTATGGCTGATGAGCGGATCGCTCCTTGCCCAGGACGCCGTTCCTGAGCCACCCGCCAACAGTAACGGTAAGCTGACGGTACTGATTGACGGATTGGAAGAACCGCTCCGTGGCAATGCCCTGGCCATGATGGATATCAACCGCTTCGCCGATCAGACCGCGCCGGACGAAATCCGCTTGAATTGGCTTCACGCCAACGCCGATCCTGAGATCCGCCAAGCGCTGGAGCCGTTTGGCTATTACGAACCGACGATTGAATCTTCGCTGGAGCAGACCGCCAATGGCTGGAAGGCGCACTATCGCGTTCAACCGGGCCGACCCTTGCCCATCGCCGAAGTGGATGTGCGCATTCTTGGCGAAGGCGCGCAGGACCCGGTCTTTCAAAAGCTGCTGGATCATTTACCGCTGGCCAAGGGGCAAACACTCGATCAGCCCAGGTATGAACAACTCAAGGCCAGCCTGGAATCACTGGCCACTGAACGCGGTTATTTCGACGCGCAGTTTGTTGAGCGGGTTATTCGCGTTGATCTGCAAGCTTACGCGGCGGCGATTCGCCTGCACTACGACACCGGCCCGCGCTACCGCTTCGGCGACATTACGTTCAAGCAGCATATCCTGTCGCCGAAATTCCTGAATCGTTATCCTCGCTTCAAGCCAGGCGACCCCTACGACGTCAGGGAGTTGCTGAAATTGCAGGGCGATCTCAACAATAGCGCCTATTTCAGCCAAGTCGAAGTAAACGCCTCGCCTGACGCGGCGACCGACACAACGCCGGTTGAGGTGGAGCTGGAGCCTAATCGGAAGCATCGCTACAGCGCCGGGCTGGGTTACGGCACGGACACTGGAGCACGCGGTAAATTGAAAGTGGAGCGACGCTGGATCAACCGCCATGGCTATCATTACAACGCTGAATTGCAATTCTCGCAGATCAAAGCGCTGATCGGCGTCAAGTACCTGATTCCCGGCGAAGACCCGACCACCGATGAGTACGCGATCACCGCCGGCTACATCCAGCACAACTATAACCAGCAGGATTACGAGACCTGGACGCTGGGCGGCGGTTGGCGGATGCAGGACGGCAAGTGGGTAAAAAATTACAGCCTGAATTTCCAGTATGAACAGTTCCAGACGGGCAGCGAACCCAGGGCCAATTCGCTGTTACTCATTCCCGGCTTGAACTGGACCTGGGTTGATGCGGATGACCGGGTTTATCCCAAGCGGGGTCTACTGTTTGGCTTCGGGCTGCGCGGCGCAACGACGGCGCTGTTGTCGGACATCAACTTTTTGCAGGGTACGTTGAATTTGAAAGCCGTGTACGCCCTGAATGATGACAACCGTTTTATCGCCCGGGGCGACTTCGGCGCGACCGTCATGACCGATGATTTCGCAGACCTGCCAACGTCGTTACGCTTCTTTACCGGTGGCGACGCCAGTGTACGCGGCTACGCCTATAACAGCATCGGCCCTACGGATAAGGATGACGTGGTCACCGGTGGCAAGAACTTGCTGGTGGGCAGTCTGGAATATGAACGCCGCGTCTGGGGTGACTGGAGCGTCGCGGCCTTTATCGACAGCGGCGATGCCTTTGACGGCGCAACACCGAATCTGAAAACTGGCGCGGGACTGGGGGTGCGCTGGCGCTCGCCGGTCGGGCCGGTGCGCGTCGATTTCGCTTCTGGTCTGGATCGTCCGCCCGGCGACGCCTTTCGCTTCTCTCTCAGTATTGGGCCTGACTTGTGAACCGCTGGCGTCGATTATCGTTTTGGCTGTGGTCGCTGCCCCTGCTCCTGGTGATGTTGATCGTGCTGGCGACCAGTTTTTCCGTCTCCACGGCAACGGGTCTGAACAGCCTGCTAGCGCTGGCGCAATGGATACTGCCGGGCCAGTTCAGCTATGGCCGCATCGAAGGCCGATTGATCGGCCCGCTGCAAATCGAACAGTTCCGCTACGAAGACGGCCCGCTGCAAGTGACACTGGCTAAAGGCGAACTGGACTGGCAACCCGGTGCGCTTCTCAACAGCGATCTCGAGATCACCCGTTTACAAATCGAAGGCTTGGAGGTGCGTTTGCCGCCCAGTGAAGAAAGCGCCCCTGCGTCGGAACCATTCACTTTGCCCGATATTCAACTGCCGGTGGCGGTCCACATTGCCGATCTGCAAGGCCGCAACCTGCGCATTAAGCCGGACGGGATCGATCCGATGGTCATCGATACCATCCATCTGCAAGCCCGTACCGGGACGGAGGGCCTCAGGATTGAGGTTCTGGAAGCCCGTTCCCCCCTGGGCGACGTTCGGCTAAGCGGTCAGGTAAACCCGGTCGGCGATTACCCGCTGCAACTGCAACTCACTTGGCGGTTGCCCACGCCAAATTACGGTAATTTCCACGGTCAGGGCCAGATTCGCGGCGCACTGCGCGAGCGGCTGGAGCTCACCCAACAGGTCAGCGGCGCGGCGGCGCTGGAATTAACCGGTGATGTGCACGAACTGTTCACCGAACCGGCCTGGTCGGTCCAGGCCAAGCTCAACGTGGCCGATCTCAAGCCCTTTGTGGCCGAGCTGGCTGGCCAACCGCTGACCGCTCAAGTGGAAGCACAGGGGGTGATGGCCCGCTTCAAAGGGAAAGGCAGCATCAACGCCACCCTGCCGGATCTCGGCCCGACGACCTTGCATTTTACCGCTGCTGGCGATGAACAGGCG
>JBAQIQ010000048.1:0-2849 GCA_049288935.1 Candidatus Competibacteraceae bacterium | reverse complement strand
AATCTTGTTCATGGACTTCCCCTTTCGAGTTCTGTTGATGGATGACGCAAACACCATCTTGGCACTTCGTTGCCGGGCGGCTTCGCCGCCGCCACCTCGGGACGGGGAAGTCCCTTTCATTCGTTAGCGGTTCAACCTCGGCGCACCAAAAATATACAGGCCACATTTTGCAACTGACACAAATGACTCTTGGGCTACTTAATCCAACCTGCACCTCTCGGAAAGTGCAGGCTGCAATAGATCATTTGGCTTTGAGTGCCGAGAGCAATTCTCGGGGCGCGGTTTTCACCCGCCGAGAGGTTGTAGATTTCATCCTTGACTTGGCGGGCTACACAGAAGATCAACCGCTCCACAAAAAACGGCTTTTGGAACCGTCATTCGGTGGCGGGGATTTTCTGCTTCCGATCATCGAGCGGTTACTGAACGTATGGCGGTCAGCAAGGCCGAACGGTTCCGCGCTCGACGAGTTGGGCAATGCGATCCTTGCCATCGAGTTGCACCACGACACATTCCAAAACACCCAGACTGCTGTTGTCGCGCTTCTCAAACGTGAGGGGATAGCCGCAAATACCGCAACGGCCTTAGCTAATCTCTGGCTATCGCAAGGGGACTTTCTGCTGGTATCGCTGGAAGGTGGATTTGATTTTGTGGTGGGAAATCCTCCCTATGTCCGCCAAGAGTTGATCCCGGCTCCGCTGCTGTCCGAATACCGTAGTCGCTATCAAACTATGTATGACCGGGCTGATATCTACATTCCCTTCATTGAGCGGTCGCTATCGGTCTTGTCCGATGGTGGCACTTTAGGCTTCATCTGCGCGGATCGCTGGATGAAAAACCGCTATGGCGGGCCACTGCGCGGCCTCGTGGCCGAGCGGTTTCATCTGAAAATCTTTGTCGATATGGTAGATACACTGGCCTTTCATTCGGATGTGATTGCCTATCCAGCGATCACCATTATTAGTCGGGAATCGCCCGGGGCGACGCGCATAGCCCACCGTCCGGCCATTGACCAAGCAACTCTGACCACACTGGCTGATTTGCTGTGTGCACAGCCTCTACCGAAGGAAACCGACCAAGTTCGAGAACTCGCCAAGGTCACCAATGGCTCGGAACCGTGGTTACTGGAATCATCAGACCAGATGGCACTCATTCGTCGTCTGGAAAACTGCTTTCCCTTGCTGGAAGAGGTGGGGTGCAAGGTGGGAATTGGTGTCGCAACCGGCGCGGACAAGGAATTCATCGGCGCCTTCGATGCCCTTGATGTCGAGCCAGATAGAAAGCTACCGCTGGTGACAACCAAGGACATCATGTCCGGTGAGGTGCAGTGGCAGGGGAAAGGTGTTATCAACCCCTTTGCCGACTCCGGCGAACTGGTCGATCTTGACAAGTATCCGCGACTACGGCGCTACCTTGAGGCTCGACGGGAAGTGATTGGCTCGCGTCACTGTGCGCAAAAGGCTCCGGCCAGATGGTATCGCACAATTGACCGTATAACCCCGTCACTAGCTGAGAGGCCAAAGCTACTAATCCCGGACATCAAGGGTGAAGCGCATATCGTGTTTGAGGGTGGGGGGCTGTATCCCCACCACAATCTTTACTATGTCACGTCTGATGACTGGGATTTGCGAGCCTTACAAGCCCTGTTGTTATCCGCTGTCACTCGCCTTTTTATAGCGACCTATTCAACGAAAATGCGTGGTGGATTCCTTCGCTTCCAAGCGCAGTACTTACGCCGCATTCGTATTCCGCGTTGGGCAGATGTGCCGGAACCACTGCGCCGTGAGTTGGCAGAGGCCGCCATCAAGCGAGATGTGCAGGCTTGTAACCGAGCGGTGTTTAAGCTCTACAGCCTCACCCATGAAGAACGATCTGCCCTTGGCGGTAATGGAGAATAAATGGCACTCGATCTAGTCGATTACGAACAGAAAGCCCGTGAAGCCGTAAAGGCTTTTTGGGGAAACCGCGAAGCAGCAAAACAGAAGCAGATTGAGTCTGGCAAGGCCGACCAAGGTGAGCGCGCAGGCGTCACCGCTGGCAAAAATATGGACGGATTTTTGGCTTTGGTGCTCGACATCATCAAGGCCAATGGACTGAACCATGCTGAGATACACCAAAACAGGGCGATGCTGACCTTGCCCGGTTACTTCCGACCTACGAAATTGTGGGATATCTTGGTGATCTACAAGGGAGAGCTGGTTGCCGCCATCGAGCTAAAAAGTCAAGTTGGACCATCGTTCGGTAACAATTTCAATAACCGCACCGAGGAAGCTATCGGAACGGCTCATGATCTATGGACGGCCTACCGTGAAGAGGCTTTCGGCAAGCAGCCCCGTCCTTTTGTCGGCTGGTTAATGATGGTTGAAGATGCTTCTGGGTCACGCAGTCCCGTCCGTGATTCGTCGCCACATTTTCCTGTGTTCGAGGAGTTCAAGGGCGCATCGTATCTCAAGCGGTATGACCTGCTTTGTCAGCGACTAGTGCAGGAGCAGCTCTACACCACAGCAGCAGTCATTGCAGCGGAACGCAGTGCGGTAACTACCGGCGATTTCACGAATCTGTCGGATATGACCAGCTTGAAGACATTCATAACTTCACTTGCTGGCCATGTCGCATCAACGGCAGCACGGCTTGGGTAGAAAACCGCTAACAAATCGTTCCAGCGGACGCGCAAAAAGCCGCGCGCCGCTGAACTCAAACGTTGTCGCGGACGCTTCGCGCCCGTGACAACGGGGCGGCGGATAGTATCCGCTGGCTGCTTGGCGCTTCGCGCCGCACAACCCGCGGATCAAGCCGACTTCGGGCCGAGAAAGCCTGCGGCTTTCCGCCCTTCGCGGCTTATCCGCCGCCCC
>JBAQIQ010000047.1:0-8378 GCA_049288935.1 Candidatus Competibacteraceae bacterium | reverse complement strand
ACCGGGCGATGATTGCAAGCACAGTTGCAGAGAATGTGAGCACGGCCTCCCCGATAGAATCAGTTAATTTGAGCAGGAAAAGGCCGATGATTGCGCGCAAACCCGCCGATGATTGCAAGCGGCTACATCTACCAAGGTGACATTTCTACTTTGCGGAAAGGGTGACATCTTTACTTTGGAGCGACACAGGGGGGAGGACCAAAGTTCAAAGGTTACCAAAGTGACCTTGGGGCAACCCTTTCAGAGCTACCCAAGGAATAGACTTGCATTCAAATTGATTGCGTACTATGGTACGCATCTGATACAATTATTTAGGAAATCAAGGACGTGGCGGAAGAAACAAAGCCAAGACAGGTTCTCATCTATGCCGATGAGGCTGGAAAGGAACCGTTCAAGGAATGGCTCTATGGCCTTCGGGATGTGGCGGGACGCAAGCGCATTCTGGCGCGGCTGTCCCGACTGGCGCAGGGCAATTTGGGGGATTGCGCGCCCGTCGGGGACGGGGTGAGCGAGTTACGGATGTTTTTCGGCCCCGGATACCGGGCTTATTTCGGGGAGCAGGGCGATACGGTTGTCGTGCTCTTATGTGGCGGCGACAAGTCCAGCCAGAGCCGGGACATTGAGCAGGCGAAAGCTTATTGGAAGGAGTATTTAGGCCATGAGGAACTATAGAACCTTCGGCGATCTTGAAGAGGGGTATCTCCGCGACCACCCGGAAGAGGTGGACGACTACCTTGCGATCCTCTTCGATGAATATGCCCAGTCGGGAGATACAGCCGCGCTGTTGTCATCCTTACGGATTGTCAGCCGTGTTAAGGGCGTGAGCCGGATTGCCGAAGCGGCGGGTATGAGTCGTAAGGGGTTACAAAAAGCCCTTTCCGAAGAGGGTAATCCTGAATTTGCGCGGGTGAATGCGATTATGCACGCGATGGGCTACCGCCTTGCGCCCCAGAAACTGGATTCAGGGCACGGCAACCACACTCCGTAAAGGCTGATCAAAGGCCATGTATCCATATTTGCAGGGAGATGCTGGGCCATGGGCAAAAGAAAGCAGTACAAGTCGGAAGCCTTTGCCGCCATCCATGAGACCATGGAGGCGTTGCATCAGATTGAAGCCATTGATAAGAAAACCATGCGGGATTTCGATGCGGCCTGTCTGGCGGACCTTCCAGAGATTGAGCCGGAGCAGCTTGAAGCCATGCGCAAGCATGGCGAAGACCAGACCGACCGGACCATGAGCCATGAAGAGGCCATGCGCCGCCGTTATGCCGATCCCGAAGCGCCCCGGCCCTATGCGGGCTGGGAGGATACGATTACCGTAGGGCTTCCCGAGGCCAAAGGTTAGAAGCCCGCATCAACAACGGACACAATGATACGAACTGTTCAGTAATGAGGGGATTGATCCAAGCGCTGACCGCTATCCTTGCACCATTCGATCATGCCTTTTTTGATCCAGAAGTGGCAGTGGCAAGCATTAAGCTGATGAACTGACGGTGCTACAGTCGGCCGTTGTAGCCAATCAAATGCAACGGTCCAACGTGGGCGACGAGACGGATTAAGAGAGAGTTGTAGTCTCTCTCCACAACCGCACGGGCATCGCAGGCAAGCCCATTTCTGACGATCACCATCCTTGACGAGAACAAGAATCCCTTCAAGGAGTTCGTCAGGCGATGGATGCTGCGTCATAACTCGCCCGACCACATGCGGGCGCGGTATAACGCGAACGAAAACAAGCAATCGGCGGAGCAGATCATTCCACATTTTTACCCCACACGATCAAGAAAAGGTTCAATATCCGCGCGGCCCCAATAGCCGGTTTCCACGCAAATCGGACAGGAGGGGTTCTGAACTGCTCCCGGTCGACGATCCTGCATCAGATCAAATCGCCGGGCGCGTTGCCAGACCCAGCCATCAGGTCCCCGAAAGCCCGTCAGGGCTTGCAGCAATTCATCGACGGCCATGCACGCCGTGGCGGTCGTGAAGGTCACCACAGCCGGGGCCGGATTGCCGCCGCCTCGTACATACGCTTCACGCTTTCGTCGTTCGTACTCTTCCGGTTGCCGCCGCCGCAAATCCTCGTCTCGGGCTGTTATCGGATCGACGATACCTCGACACAGAAGACAGGGAGCCCCCGGAGTCAGGACGGTGACTCGCCCGCTCAAGTCGCGTAGCCCGTTGCCATCTGGGGCTGGATCAATCGCAAGACCCATGTCGATAATCGGGATGAGGTAGAAATAAGCCACCCGGTTGAGCAGCAACCGTCCATCGTGATCGTCGGTACAGCCAAAAATCACGTCGCAAGCCTTTAACGCATCCCGCACGGCGGGATCGTTGATCCAGCCACGCAATGGGACGGCGCGTACCCCAATTTCCAATTCCGCGATTTCCCTTGCAACGACCTCAACCTTGGGCAGCATGGCGTCCGCATCCGACCGGCGTGCCCCATGCAGACGGTTGAGGTTCGTGACATCGACGATATCGTCATCAAACAGCACAAGCTGTCCAACGCCGAGGCGGGCGAGCAGCATTGCAGCCGCACTGCCCGTCCCGCCGCAGCCCACGATGCCAACGCGCAATGCGCGGAGCCTTGCATTCACTTTTGGCCCAAAGGCGAGCGCTTGGCGGGCAAAAGCATCAAGACCATGCGCCACTTCTGACACACCATGAAAGGTGAGCCGCCGACCGACCACCCGAACCGTTTCGGCGTCAATCGGAGCATGAGTATCCGGCCAAAGCCGGGCGCGAATGTCGCCCGCTCCCGTCAGGAGAACGCTGAGCAGCGTTGTTTCTTGGCCGTTACGGTTCTGTGCCAACCGCGCCAATTCCCGCTCATTCCGATTATCCTGGTCTGAAAACCGGGCAGGCCCGCCCGGATGCGCATGAACGATACCGGCGACGAGGTTTTCATCCTTAGCTCGCTTTAGAAGGCGCACGAAGGACGCGGTTGACCAAGTGACATGCTGACCGCTTGCAGAGACCCTATCTTCATCCGGGATTGACTGCACATCGTAGGAGGTCAATCGACGCCGGGCGCGGCGGTCCCAAGGATCGCACGCAACCCGATTTTCGCCGCACAGCACATAGGCCGCCGCTTCGATTCCGTCATTACGCTGTACAAGTTCGCGCAGTGAATCAAGGTGGCGTTCCTGGATGGTGAGGTCAACGAGGGTCATGCCGCTTCCTCCAGTGCCGTCTGGATGCGTTTGAGCATGGTCCAGATGCCGTCAACGCCCGCCCGCCAAGCGTTGTTGTGCCGCGACCAACGTTGCCAGTTTTGTCCGGCGAAGAGAACCGGCTGATCGGCGGCTTTTGGATAGCGATCTGGGGAAACCAGACTGATCCAGGGGAGCGCATGGAACATGTCGGGCGGGCTATCGGGATAACCCGCCGGCAGCAGGACAAGAATATCCGCCGCTGAAGTATTGAAGCGACCCGGCGGCAACGCGAATTCGCGCAGGATGACGGCCTGCTGGCCGCCATCCGCCACTTCCTCAAAAGCAATGCCGCGCTCTGTCAAGTAGCGGCGGCACTTCATCGGGAGCACAGCCATCTCCTTCAGCCCTCCGTGGTCTGCACGATACCGGTGAAAAAGCGCTCCACGCCCAAAGCCGATAGATCGGCCATTTCGGTATCGCCAATTGGCCGGTCATCCGCCCCGCGCACTTCAAGCCACACACCGTAAGTTGCAGGATCAACGCCGGCGAGCTTTTTCAGCGTCATCCCCGAGATCAAGGTTGCTCCCCACTCGAAAATCCGGCCATCCAGATCGAAGCGAAACGACCGGTCGCTACGGAAAACGAGGAATTTTTCGACGCCCTTTGCCCGTAGATCGGTCGTTTCGTCTGGACGCAGCTCTTCAAGCAGCCCGTTCTTGAGCACCTGAAAAACCAGATACTCGTCTGCCGGACGTGCGCCCGCCGCCTCCAGAATTTGCAACCCGGTCGGGACCGGGTCATCAATCACAGCAGGATGGAACTCCAGCTTTTCGTTGCCGATTTGCACTCGGTACGGCCCATGCGGACGCACTGCCCGGCCGGACCGAACAGACTCTTGAATGTCTTCAATACCTTCACTTACTACGGTCATCGTCGTGTTTCCCTCTATTTGCTTGCCAGACTATCCAGCAATGCAGCTATTATATAGCTAAATTTTAGCTAGTCAATAGCTATTTATAAGCTAAAATATATTGACAAAACCGTCACGACCGGTAAAATAGTACCTAAGGTGCCGTCAGGAGGTCACATGGTTGCTACAAAAAAAACGATGACGCTCAACCTTACAGACGCAGAAATGCGGGTTTTGGAGGAGTTGTGCGTAAAAAAAGACCTCAGCAAAACGTCCTTATTGCGGCAGGCGTTACGCTTTTACCAATTGGTTGAAGCTCGCCTAGAAAAGGGCGATAAGCTGTTCTTCGAGAAAGAACAAACTAAAGAGAAGACCGAAGTGATGATGCTATGACCGTGACTGTCACTCCGATCTATCTCATGAACGCCAACATGGAGTCCGAAGTGGCGGAACTGTGGGACGCCATCACGGAACAGCAGCTTGCCGATTGGGAAGCTGAATGGGTACCAGAGTTGATGAATGCCGTTCGGAGTTTGAATAGAAGAGGCGTTCATCGGCAACACTGGCCCCAGAGCCGACATTGGGATTGGCGCAAGAAGGTTGAATATTTGCAGGGGATGCTGGCTTATCCAGGGTTTAGCATTGTATGTGGTGGCGTGACTCAAGGCATGATGATCGTTGATACGACGACAAAGTGCTGTCGTATTGATAGCCAGAAGGGCAAGAATCTCGTCTATGTCGAGTACGTCGAGAATGCACCTTGGAACCGTAGTGAGTTGCATAATCCCCCACAGTATCGTGGCGTTGGTAGCATTCTTATTCGTGCGGCAGTCGCATTGAGTCATGAAGAAGGCTTCAAAGGACGAATTGGTCTTCATTCGTTGCCGCAAGCCAATAGCTTTTATGCCAATACATGCGGCATGACAGATTTGGGGGGCGACCCTGGCTACCAAAAGCTACGATATTTTGAAATGACGCCTGAACAAGCGGTTGCTTTCCTTGAGAAAGGAGACCAGATATGAGGATAGAGATTACGAAAGAATGGTGTCTGAAAATGGCACAGCTTGAGACCAACACTGAGATTAGTGCGGGGCGGCTTGCTTTCGATCCCATCTTTGATGACGAGCAGATGACAGAATCTAAGGCTTTGAAAGAGCCAAACATTGCATTTGGGAGATTTGTTCAATTAATGCGTCGAAGACATGGGTTGACGCTCGAAAAGCTGGCTGATGATGCTGATGTTGAGATTGTCGAACTGGTCGAAATTGAGGAGGAGACCAGTTATAGGCCACAACCACGCACGGTTTATCAGCTCGCGAATTACTTTCAGGTTCCGCGAAGTAGTCTTCTACAGGTGGCAGGGCTGACTATGCCGAAGAATGCACAGCTTCTTGAAGAAGCGGTTCGTTTTGCTGCCCGCTCTGAGCCTGTTAACGCTCTGTCCCCGGAGGAAAGCGCGGCGCTTGAAGCTTTTGTGGCAGTGCTCAGCGAACAAAAGTGAGGGACCCTTGGCAAAGAATCTTATACTTACACCAAAGACCTCCCAAGACATCGACAACCGGATTGATCGTGTCTTGCGGGGGCTTGGTAATCCAGAACCGCCGCTACGCTTGGAAGATGTTCGAGAACTTCTAAAACTTGATCTTGCTTTTTATACAGCAGATGATCCTGGAATTGCCCGAGAGGCAATCAGCCGCATCCGTGTCGCCTCTATCCAAATCTTCCAACGCCCGACACTTATTATTGATGCTATTCGTAAGCTATCGTTGAAGGCGCTCTACCTTCCGGACAGAAAGAGAATCCTCCTTGATGGTAGCCTTCCAAAGAAAAAGCATCGTTGGAATGAAGCCCACGAAATCGGCCATAGTGTCATTCCCTGGCACGATGAAATGATGCTCGGAGACAATTCACAAACACTTTCACAGGATTGTCACGACCAGATTGAGGCTGAAGCTAACTTTGCGGCCGGTCGGCTTTTGTTCCTTCGTGATCGTTTTGTTAATGAGGTCAGATCGATGGAGCCGACCCTCGAATCAGTCCGGAAGCTTCAGGGTAACTTTGGAAACACAATGTCGACTACTCTTTATCGTTTCGTTGAGACGGCAGGAATTGACAAACCAATTGTCGGATTGATTACGGATCATCCTCATGTTGCGCGCCGTCCTGAAAATTTCAATTGTGGAAAACCATGCCGGCACTTTATTCAATCCCCTGCTTTCGCCAAGCGGTTTTCTAAATTGCCAGAATCGGATCTGTTTGAAGCCGTTGTTGGCTACTGTGGTAGCCAGAATGGTGGACCACTAGGCAATAATGAGCTGATTTTGGCTGATGACAACGGCGACCAGCACCGTTTTTATTTTGAAACATTTTTTAATCGTTATGATGCTCTAACTCTTGGTGTGTATTGCCGACCTGAGTTCCGGATGGTCGCCATCTGAGTCGATCTGCCTGGTGGTCCAAAAAGTAGAACGTGTGATAATCGAAAACATTCCCCTTATAAAAAATTGGAACCATTTTACCCCACCATTTCTCCGGTTTGCGTGTATTGACAGGTCAGAGGAACGAGGCGTTAGCCCGCAGGAACACCCCGTAACCCTGCTCATCGGAAGTAAGAGCGTTTATTCTGCCCTACCCTTTTGCCGCATACCAGACCTAAAAGAAACAACGACTTAGAAATCCACCACCGACCGCGCAAAAGGGAACCCTTTCGCGCGGCCAAAGGCAGGCCGAGTCCTCGCACGCCCGCTCCGAGGTCGGAGGAGATCAAGGCCAAGCTTGCACCGTTTCCGGCCTATTCTATCCAAAAGAAGCCAATGAAGCCTTCATTCCTGATTTCACGGTAGAGGTGTAGCACGCCTGTCTTATAGACCCTCCTCAATGCTGTTTCCCGCCGCCCTAAAACAGCCTGTTTTCGGCAATGCTTACATGGAAAAAGACCGGCTGCCCACATTCTGGGAACCTTCTTTTCCTATTGCCCCTGCTCTTGCCCGCCTTTTCCGAGAGCGTTTGTTCCTTGCGTGTGGGGTTCTCTTGCCCTTCTTATGACTTCCCACGGGCGGGGCTACGGGTGACGTTTGGCCGCAAGCCGTCGGGCCGTCAATCCCCGGCCCGCTCCCTTCGCTAACGCTCCCGTGTTGGGGATTGACGGCCCGCCTGTGGGCTTACGGCCTTTCGCACCTTCGCCCCCGCCGTGGGGGCCACTCAAAAAGAAGGAGCATTGAGCCATGACCCAAGGAAGAAAACCCCTCGCCAAAGCCGACCTGGCGCAGTTCACCGGGACGGAAACATGGTATCGCCACCCTTTGGTTAAAACCGTTCTTTACACCGAGGGCGCGCAGTACGTGGCCGAGGCGGGCGGGGCCTACTGGCTTCTGGACGAAATCGCTTTTGCCCAGAAATCCGTTCAGGCCGTGGCCGCCGAAGGCTTCCAGCTTTGGAAACTGACGGTGAAGCCCGACCAGACCGCCACCCTCGTTTGTGAGGACGGCAACGGCCGCCGGGTTTACAGCAAGGCCCTCACCTACACCGACTTTCCCTTACCGGACATCGCCTTTTACTTCACCAACGACGTGATTTTGCTTCCGAGCGAGTACTGACCTATCGCGCAAGCCCGCTTGGGAGTTTTCTCCCAGGCGGGTTTTTCATGCCCGTGATATTTCTTTTTCCCCGCCGCCTACAGCAGCCCGTGTTCGGCGAAGGAATAGGTCTGTTCGCCCACGATCAGATGATCCAGGACATTGACCTCCACCAGTTTCAGCGCCTCTTTGATCAGGTGGGTGATGGTCTCGTCAGCCCGACTGGGATCAGACACGCCGGAAGGATGGTTATGACACAGGATGCAGGCGGCGGCGTTGTGTTTCATGGCGGACTTGACGATTTCGCGGGGATGGACGCTTGCGCTATTGATCGTGCCCCGGAACAGTTCCTCGAAGGCCAGAACGCGGTTTTTGTTATCCAGCCAGAGGACGGCGAACACCTCATGTTCAAAGCGGGCGAGGCGCAGATTCACGAACGTCTGGCTTTGCCGCACGCTGTCAATGACGACGCCCCGCGCGAAGCGGCGATTGATTTCCGAAAGGGCGGCTTCAATGATTTCATCCCCGGACGCCGGACGATAGCGCCCGCTGTCATCCCGGACCATCAGCGAACGGTAATTGAATTCCTGTTGCAGCATCCCTTGCGGCCCTTGTTGTTCATCCCCTCCTTCCTCGTGCCGTAATCCATCCCGACCCGTCAAGTAAAAAGCAGCGCAGCAGCCCGCCCGTTGTGCAGGCCGCCGCTTGGTTGTTCTGGCCGTTTGCTTCGCGCCCGGC
>JBAQIQ010000046.1:0-5761 GCA_049288935.1 Candidatus Competibacteraceae bacterium | reverse complement strand
TTTTGAAAATAAGACTTTTAATCAGATTAAATGTAGCTTTTTTAATTTCCTCAATAAAAAGATTTTTAATTTTGAAAAACCTCATTGGTACTTGAATATTCCACAACCTGTATAGGGATGCTATATTCATTAGTGAATCGAAAAATTCAGATATTTGTTTACCGCAACCGGGTGGAGATTCGTTCGCCGGGCTGTTTGCCGAATACCTTGACTTTGGAGAAAATCCGCTATGGCAACTCGGCGGCGCGTAATCTCTTTCTACTCAAATATCTGGACAATTTGCGTTATGTGGATGGTCTGGGACGAGGGATTCCGATGATTCTTCGGGAAATGGGCGAACGGGCGCAATTTGCAGAAATCGGTGAATTATTCGTGCTGAAGTTAGCTTTTTCGTGAGTGACATTATACGCATCCTCCACATCCTGAACCACTCCTTGCCGCTGCATAGCGGCTACACCTTCCGCACCGCCGCGATCCTGCGTGAGCAGCAACTCACGAGAACCCGCCGCCTCATGGAAACGCTCATCGGTCAGCTGACCGAGCCGTTCCATTTTGAGAAAATCCGGGCGCGGGATGTTTGGCACTTGACGAGTCGGATCGCCCGAAAAGTCTTAGCGCACACCTTGGGTATTTTCATAAACCGGCAAGTCGGTCGGTCAGACCTCCCGTTTGAGGGCCTGATCGCCTGAAAAGTCGAACATCGCGTAACTACGTTCTGTGGGTTGCTTTCCGGCCGGGCAAGTTCCGCTATAATCGATTCCATGAAACTGCCCGATCTCGAACACGCCTTCGTCCAACCCGAGAAAATCACCCAATACCTGTTGTCTGAAAACCATCCTATTGGACGGCACAAGGCCAGGTTCTTTTTAAGCTTTGGGTTTTCCTTGTTATCTTGGCGACAGCTCGAAACCGCATTATTGAACCATGCGGCACAACATGAAGTGGCCCAAGTGGAGGCAACACCGTTTGGATGGTCCTACGCGATCGACGGGCTTTTGCCGACGCCAGACGGACGCGCGCCTCAAGTCCGAACCGTGTTGTTCATGGAGAACGGCCCAACCGCGCCCTACTTCATTACGGCTTATCCCTTAAAGAGGGCAAGATGATCAACGAACTCGACTGTATTATTTTGACCACAGATCTTCCTGAGTACGGGCTGACCGCAGGCGACATTGGAACCGTGGTTATGGTTCACCAGAACGGTCAGGGCTTTGAGGTTGAATTTGTGGCCCTTGATGGAGAAACCTTGGCGGTCGCTAGTGTATACGCCTCACAGATAAGGTCGGCCATCCACCGTGAAATTGCTCATGTCCGCTTGCTTGCCGCTTGATAGCAAATTAACCAGGTAGGTCGGGCACAGCGCGTAGCGCGTAGGTCGGGTAAAAGCACAGCGTTGCTCGACAGGGATACCATACTCATGTCGGGCATATCCTATGCCCGACCTGTGGACTCCCGATCGAGTTGGCGAGCGCGGTCGAGGAAAATCCAAGGCTCGCTGCCAGTTTGAGTGAGCGCATGGAAAAAGCCCATCAAAAAAGCGTGATGCTGGTGGTGCGGGGAGCCTGTTTGAGTAAGTCGATTTTCCTGTCACCTGTCCGTTTGGCGTTGAGCAGTTGCTCAACGAAGAATATTGGCCGGAATAGCCGAATGGTAGACTGATGCGTATGCGTATCCTCCACATCCTGAACCACTCCTTGCCGTTGCACAGCGGCTATACCTTCCGCACGGCGGCCATTCTGCGTGAGCAACAGCGCCTGGGCTGGGAGACCTTTCACCTCACGGGGGCCAAGCAGGGACCGGTAGCCGCGCTGGAAGAAACCGCTGATGGTCTGCATTTCTTCCGCACCCCGGTGGAAATCGCCGCATGGGCGCGTTGGCCGGTGTTGAATCAGGTCGCCGTCGTCCGGGGCCTGACGCGGCGGTTGCGTGAGGTGGTCGAGCAGGTTAAACCCGATATCCTGCACGCCCATTCACCCGCTTTGAACGGTCTGGCGGCGTTGCCGATGGCGCGGCGTTACCAGTTACCTCTGGTCTACGAGGTCCGGGCATTCTGGGAAGACGCCGCAGTGGATCAGGGCACCAGCACCGAGGGCGGATTGCGTTATCGCCTGACCCGCGCCCTGGAAACGTATGTACTCCAGCGCACGGCGGCGGTCACCACGATTTGCGAGGGCTTGAAGAACGATATGACGGCGCGCGGCATTCCCGCCGAAAAGATCACCGTCATTCCCAACGCGGTTGATATTGAGGCGTTTCATCTGGGCGGCGCTCCCGATCCTGAATTGCAAACGCGCCTGGGTTTGCAGGGACATCGGGTGCTGGGCTTTATCGGCTCGTTCTTCGCGTTTGAGGGTTTGGCATTGCTGTTAGCGGCGTTGCCGGGACTGCTGGCTCAAGCGCCGGACCTGCGGGTGTTGCTGGTCGGCGGTGGGGAACAGGAAGCCGCATTGCGCCGCCAGGCGCAGGATTCAGGCATTGCGGATCGGGTGATTCTGGTGGGTCGGGTGCCCCATGACCAGGTCCAGAAATATTATGATCTGGTGGATGTGCTGGTTTATCCGCGTCTGTCGATGCGGTTGACGGAACTGGTGACGCCGCTGAAACCGCTGGAGGCGATGGCGCAAGGACGCTTGTTCATTGCCTCGGATGTAGGCGGACATCGGGAATTGATTCGCGATGGGGAAACCGGGGTGCTGTTTCGCGCTGGCGATATCGCCGACTTGCAGGCCCAGACGCTGGACTTGCTGGCGCATCCTGAACGCTGGCCAGCACTCAAGGCCAATGGGCGGCGCTTTGTCGAGGAAGAACGCAACTGGGCGGTGAGCGTGGCGCGTTACCGGGCGATTTATGAGCGCTTGGCAGGCCAAGGGTGATCATGGAGCATGATAGGAATGCAGCAGCACGCTTTTTTGTAAACAGGTAGGGCGGGTTAGCGAAGCGTAACCCGCCGAAGTTGTTTCGCACGAAGGCGGGTTACGGCTAGCGCCTAACCCGCCCTACGGGGGTATGTCGTTTACTTTATGACGGTGGTTAATATAGATTCAACAACTCAGCCACGCTTGGTAGTGTTTTCCAGTCTGTTCCCCAGTCCGGTCCAGCCCAATGCCGGTTTGTTTATCCGCGAACGGATGTTTCGCGTCGCTCAATGGATTCCGCTAGTCGTCGTCGCGCCGCAGCCCTGGTTCCCGTTTCAAAGCTTGATCCGCTGGTTTCGCCCGCATTTCCGACCGATGGCCCCGCGCTATGAAATTCAGCAGGGTATTGAAGTCTATCACCCCCGGTTTCTGTGCTTTCCGGGTATTTTCAAGCGCACCGATGGCCTGTTGATGGCGTTGAGTTGTTGGCCGTTGATGTGGAAATTGCGCCGGCGTTTGGGTTATCGCTTGATCGACGCGCATTTTGGTTATCCCGACGGTTATGCGGCAACCCTGCTGGGTTGTTGGTTGCGTGTGCCGGTTGCAGTGACTCTTCGCGGCAAGGAAGCGCGGCAGAGCGAAATGGCTTTGCGCGGACTCCTCGCTGCCGCTGTACAACGCGCAGACCTGGTGATTGCGGTATCGTGCGCTCTACGGGATCTTGCGGTCAGTCTGGGCGCCAATCCAGCCCGTACCCAGGTCATTGGTAATGGGGTCGATCTCGCTCGGTTTCGGCCTGTCCCGCAGGCGGAAGCGCGGCGCTTACTCGGGTTACCTGAAGCAGCCAAGGTCTTGATTTCGGTGGGTGGTTTGGTAGAAGGCAAGGGTTTTCATCGGATTATTGCGCGCCTTCCGGCCCTGATGCGCCGTTTTCCGGATCTGCATTATTTGGTGGTGGGGGGGGGAACGCCCGCAGGCGATCTGTCGGCAGAGTTGTGCCAACAGGCGCTGGAGCTGGGCCTGGAGCATCGAGTGCATTTCATGGGGGCGATTCCACCGGATCGCTTGTCTATGTTGTATTCGGCGGCGGATGTGTTTGTGCTGGCGACGCGCTATGAAGGCTGGGCCAATGTGTTCCTGGAGGCGATGGCCTGTGGGTTGCCGGTGGTGAGCACCCAAGTGGGCGGCAATGCCCAGGTGGTGACCAGTGAACGGGTTGGCTTGCTGGTGCCGTTTGATGATCCAGAGGCGCTGGAAACGGCGTTGATCCGGGGGCTGGATCATCCCTGGGATCGCGCTGCAATCCGCGCCTATGCCGAGGCGAATGGTTGGGAGAACCGGATGAATACGCTGGTTCCTGCATTGACAGCGTTGATAGAACAGCAAGCAGTACTTGAAGAGACTTGATTCATGTCCATCCGCGACTTGGTTGTTTTCGCCATTCTCATTGCGGGTTGTGCAGCAGCGCTGTCCAGACCATGGATAGGCGTCATGCTGTGGACTTGGCTCAGTCTGATGTCCCCGCACAAGCTGGCTTGGGGTTTTATCGTTCATTTTCCAGTCGCGCAGATGGCCGCTATTGCTACCCTGCTTGGACTATTATTGACCAAAGATCGGCGGCAGTTTTTTGTCACTCGTGAATCGGCGGCGCTGATCGTTTTCATGCTCTGGATTACACTGACTTATCCTTTTGCTTTTCACCCAGAAGCCAATTTTGAGATGTGGACTCGGGTGATGAAAATCGATTTCATGGTACTGGTCACACTGGTACTTTTGCATTCCCGCCAGCATATTGAGCTTTTCGTTTGGGTTAATGTGCTTTCCATAGGTTTCTATGGCATTAAGGGGGGGATTTTTACCATCTTGACCGGTGGACAGTTCCGGGTTACGGGACCAGAAGGTTTTATTGAAGAAAATAACGCATTGGCGTTGGCTTTGGTTATGACTATTCCTTTGGTGCGATTTCTTCAGTTACAAGCAACTCATCTGTGGATGCGCCGAGGTTTTTCAGTGACGATAGTTTTGATCGCGGCTTCGATTTTAGGTAGCCAGTCTCGCGGGGCTTTGTTAGGCATTAGTGCTATGGCTGTTTTCTTGTGGTACAAGAGTCCGCGCAAGTTGGGCCTCGGAATCGGGTTGGTTTTAGTGGGCGCTGTACTGTTAGCGTTCATGCCCGAGACCTGGCATTCCAGAATGGATACCATTCAAACTTATGAACAGGATGCGTCCGCCATGGGGCGCATCAATGCCTGGTGGATGGCGTGGAATCTCGCCATGGATCGCTGGAGCGGTGGTGGGTTTAGTACTGCGACACCAGCAATTTTTGCGCTGTACGCGCCCAATCCTAATGTGTGGCTCGCTGCCCATAGTATTTATTTCCAGGTTCTGGGTGGGCAAGGCTTCATCGGCCTGTTCATTTTTCTGACCATTTGGTTATTTACCTGGCAATCTGCGGGTTGGCTGATTCGGCATGGCGGTGCAATGAAGGAGACGCTGTGGTGCCGTCATTTGGGGGCAATGTGTCAGGTGAGTTTGATTGGTTATGCGACGGGAGGCGCTTTTCTCAGCCTGGCTTACTTTGATCTGCCATATAATATCATGGCTATCGTGGTGTTAACTCGCCACTGGCTTGAGTCACGCGCTTGGGAACAGGAGAAGATTGTCTACGGGTCTAATGTGGATTCCAAGCCGTCGAGAGTTGGTCGTCCCGATTAAGAGTTTTAGCGATGATTTGATTTCATTGGCCGTTTGACGAGAAGATGGAAATTTATGAGGTATTTATAGCGTTCCTTTGCCGGTTGTGGAATTTTCAACTACATGATTTGTCTAATCATTAAAGAATAGTGATGATCGAAAAAATCATGCAAGGAGAAGCCGCCATGTCAACTTTAGAAGACATTATTGAT
>JBAQIQ010000045.1:0-1961 GCA_049288935.1 Candidatus Competibacteraceae bacterium | reverse complement strand
GCATTGACGGGATCGCTGGATCGGGCGGCGCTGGCGGCGCTGCCGGAAGACTTGCGGCGGGATCTGGCGGACGCTTTGACAATCCTGGACCCCGGGCGCATCGACGCCCTGATCGGGCGGGTGGCGGAGCGGGACGCGGCGCTGGGTCAAGCCCTGCGTCGGCACGCCGATAACTTCGCTTACGGGCCGATCGAGGAGGCGCTGCGGGGCGAATCTGAAACGGGTACAGCGACAAGATTGCCCGATTGAAGAATTGGACGAGGTGAAATCGTGGGCAAAAACAGGCAGGCGGCGAGGCTGGTAGGGTTTGTTGCAGGTTTGATCGATCGAGCCCGGCGACAAGCCCTGCTGCTGATGAGCACCGTACCATTCGTGCTGCTGATCGTCGGCGCGGTGGGGATAGTCGGCTATCTGTCGTTCAGGAACGCCGAGGAAGCCATCGGCGACCTCGCGAATCAACTGATGGCGGAAGTCGGGCAGCGCGTCGACCAGAACCTGTCCGGTTTGCTCGATAGCCTGGAGCAGATCACCCGCAGCAATGCCGCGCTGGTCAGCGGTGGCAAGCTCGATCCGAGCAACCGTGCCGCCGTCGTCGAGCGCCTCTCCGAGCAACTGGGACAATACCGGCATGCGAACACCGTCGCCCTGGCGAGCGAGCAGCGCGATTTCACGGCGCTGGAGCGCGACGCGAGTTCGCTGAAATTCGACCAAGAAATGGCTAATTTGCTGATCCTGCGCGAATTCGACCAAGGCACGAAGCGTTATATCAGCCGTCGCCTGACGGCGGCGGGCGAGCGCGGCGAAGTGACCGGCGTGATCGAAAACTACGACCCCCACAACGATCCGCCGCACGACCCCTGGTACGCCGGCGCCAAGGCGCACCAGGGCTCGTTCTGGTTTCTGGCGGTTTCCGTGGCGAGAGGGCTGAGCACCCCGGATTTAATGATCATCAACTTCCTGCCGATCTACGATGACCGGCAGCAAGTGCTGGGCGTCGCCGGGGCCAGCACCTTTCTCACCGCGTTCGGCCAATTTCTGACCACCTTGCGGATCGGCCGCAACGGTCAGGCGTTCGTCATCGACAAACGGGGCAACCTCGTCGCCACCTCCTCCGGCGAAGAACCGTTCCGGCCCAGATTGGCCGCCACCTACGCCGAGACTGCGGTGCAGGACAACAAGCGCCTGGCCGCGCTGGACAGTCGCAGCCCCTTGACCGCCGCCAGCGCCAAAGCCGTTCTGGATCGAGTGGAAAGTCTTGACCACGTCGTCGAAACCCGACAGTTCACGTTTCGGTGGGAGCATCGGGATTACTTCCTGCAAGTCGTCCCGATCCGGCGCGGCAACCTCGATTGGCTGACCGTCATCGTGGTGCCGGAAGCGGATTTCATGGAGCACATCGATCAGGGCACCCGTTCCAGCGTCTTTTTGGCGATTCTGGCGCTACTCGGGGCCACCCTCGCTGGCGTGTTCACGGCGCGCTGGATCATCAGGCCGATCTTGCGCCTCAATGCCGCCGCCAAGAGCATGACCCAAGGCGAATGGAATGAACCGGTCGCCATCGACCGCTCCGATGCGATCGGCGAACTGGCCGAATCGTTCAATGACATGTCCAGGCGACTCAAAATGTCGTTCGAGACTCTGGAGCAGCGCGTCCAGGATCGAACCGCCGATCTGGCGCAATCCAACGCGCACCTGTCGGCGGCCAAGGAGCAAGCCGAAGCGGCGAACCGGGCCAAGAGCGCGTTTCTGGCCAACATGAGCCACGAGCTGCGCACGCCGCTGAACGCGATCCTGGGCTTCTCGGCGCTGCTGCAGCGGGACGCTGCCATCGTCAGCCGCGACCGGGAGCACCTGGACATCATCAACCGCAGCGGCGAGCACCTGCTGGGGCTGATCAACGACATCCTGGACATGGCCAAGATCGAGGCCGGCCGGGTGGAGCTGCAGATCGCGCCGCTCGA
>JBAQIQ010000044.1:0-2408 GCA_049288935.1 Candidatus Competibacteraceae bacterium | reverse complement strand
GCCTTGTCCAGGAACGCCTTGAACTGGTCAACGCCGCCTTCGTAGCCACACATCGCCGTGTAGTAGTCCTGGGTAGCGGGGCTGATCTTGCGTTCGCGCAAGCCCTGGTCAATGAGCGCGGTGACTTGCGCCTCGCGCTGAGTCTTTTCGATTTCAGCCAGCTTCGTTTCGGCGTTCGTGGCGCGCGCCATCACCACATCGAAGTCAGCGCGCGGTACGAATTTATCGAGCGGCGGCGTATCCATGCGCTGCTGGGCGGTGGCCAATTCGGTTTTCAGCGTCTTGGCGGCAGCCACGACCTGTTCTTCATCGGGAGCGCCGGTCAAATCCAGCGCGACCCGAAGGGCATTCAGTAGAGACATGGGCGATTCCTCGCGGTTGAGGGCTTTCAGATCCAGATTGGGCTGATTGGTGAGGGCGACGCTGGTGAGGGCGACGATGTGCTGATTGTCCTTGCGATAGGTGAAGACCGGCGATAGATAGCGGTACTCACGATCATGAATCTGTTGAACAGCGCGGGCCGTCCATTCGACATGGCCCCAGATCTGGCCGCCGTTGCGCAGCTCCAGTTGGTCAATCCAGCCGGCAGCGGGCGCGTCCAGGCCCTGGGGTGCGCGGTGTTCGCTCGCATGTTCCCAGTCGATGACCAGCGGGGTCTTACGTTGCTGAAAGGCGGTGATCAGGGCGGACGGGTCGGGCAGCGTCCAGCCGCGCCCGTCGGCGCCCTGGATGGCCGGGCCAGCGGGCAACAGTTGAATCCAATCCGGCAGAGCGGCGTCGAGCAGGAGGTTACAAGCGCGGGCAAGGTTCATTCCCTCACGGTAGCGGCCTGCGTGGGGGAGCGCTTTTCAAAAAGTTAAAAAGCGCAGGCGGAGTGGCGAGCGGGGGGCGTCCGGGCCATGAGGCGCGAACAGGGCGAGAATGACCCCCCGGAATCGCCCAGATGCCATTTAAAAACGCCGTGGCGCGTTTAAAGATTTTTTTTAGGGCTAGGGTAGCGGGTCGGGTCGGAAAACGCCTTAAATCGCCTTTTTTCGGGGTCGGCGAGCGGGGAAATGGCGATTTTGGCCGCTGAAATGTCCCCGTTTATGGGATAAAACGGAAAAAACTTCTTTATTGAATGGGGCTTATGTGAAGTCGCCGCGCAGCCATTCGACCATCGCGTCCTGGATCATTGCGGTATCGTCGGCGGAGAGGCCGAGAAAGGGGCGGGCGGGGATGTTTTTCTCCGGGCGCCCGAACTGGTGCGTCGCGCCATAGATCAGGGGCGTACCGATGGCCAGGCTCTCTTTGCCGGCTCGATAGTTCAGTGTGCCGCGCAGGTAGCCGTTCAAGGTCAGTACCAGGTCGGCGTTCTTTTTCTTGTGGGACTGGTAGCCAGGAGAGAGCCGCGCCCAGGGCGAGCCGTCCGGGTCGGTTTGGCTGCGGAACCGCTCGCGGGTGCTGTTCAGCAGCGCCTCGCCGAGGTCCTGGAAGACCGGGGTCAGGTCGCTGAGCTTAGCTTGCAGAGCGGCCAGGCCGTTGCGCAGTTGCGCATCGTCGATGTGGATTTCAAGGGTGGCGCCGGACATGCGGTCTATCTCCTAGTTGGCCTCTACCTCATTCCCCCACACCGTCCAGCCTGGGCGTTCTCTACGCGCAAACAATTCCAGTCGCGGGCATGGTGACACAGTTTCCACCAGCGTTTGGAAATCCTCCGGCTTGGCGCTGTGCTTTCCGCGCTTCCAATTCCACCATGTACGGTCAACCCGCCTCTGCGCCTTCAATGTGCCGCGCCGCGCAAACAGGCAGAACTCCGTCGAGTTGCAAAATGTTCCGCCAAGCCCCAGCCCCATCGGAGTTTTCGCCCATGTCAACATCGTGGCGGGCCGAAACCCCCAAGCTCTTGCCACGGCATAGGCCGCCTCCAAATGGGCGTTAATTGTCCACAGGTACAGGTGGGCATCCTTGGCGGCCACGTCGGAAACCGGCATGGCCTTAATCTCGTCAATCGTCATGGTTGGATATTGTAAGGCATGAATCCCCCTGTAGTTTTCTGCCAATTCTTTGCGCCTTCCATCGGTCGCGTTCCATCCACACGGCGCACCGCCAGCCTGTGTTCTGGTTTTGCCGATAACCAGACGCCACGGCGGGTCTGCGACGATGCACCGGAACCCGGAAAGGCCAACCAGCCCGTCGAGGGTACAAATGCCCGCGGCGGTCATTTGACCCTCACGGCATTGTTAGCAGCAGCAGTAGGGTACGCAGTGCGTACCCTACGAGGCTGCGTACCCTACGAGGCTCTTGACGTGCGGCGTCAAGACGCTTCACGGCAACGGAGCCTCGTTCGATTGGAGCCGATGCCCTTTGATGACCACTTTAAAGCAAAGAAAATAGTCACTGAGGAGTGGTCCCGGGTCCACTTCCAT
>JBAQIQ010000043.1:0-1911 GCA_049288935.1 Candidatus Competibacteraceae bacterium | reverse complement strand
TTTTGAAAATAAGACTTTTAATCAGGTTAAATGTAGCTTTTTTAATTTCCTCAATAAAAAGATTTTTAATTTTGAAAAACCTCATTGGTACTTGAATACTCCACAACCTGTATAGGGATGCTATAGAACGCGGTTGACGCCAAGAAAAGCTATGTTGCAGCGCCACGTTCTGAATAGCGCCCCAAGGCGAAAAAACCCGCGAAGACGATGGGTAGATAAAGGAATGCAAAAATGGCGCTAGTGAAAAGCATATAGGTTCGGCGATCAATCTTATTCGTTATTCTTGGAGCGTTCTAAAAGGACGTGGTGCAGAATGGCTCACTCCTCATCACTGATCTGGTATTCTTTGATACGACGTTTCAGCGTGGACAGCGGGATACCTAGTTCCCGGGCGACCGCCGCCTTGTTACCTCGGTTGCGCTCCATGGCTTCGATAATCATCTGCCGCTCCATCTCCTTGAGATGGGCGCGGGCGTCAGCCCCGCCCGATTTGGGGATCGACACGGGTTCAACAGGGACAGGTGATAGTAGTGAGGCGGTGATTGGTGAGGTCGGCGTCCATCCCGGTGCGGGAGCCTGTGTTGGCGTCGAAGCCGTCTTGGGCAAGCGCAGATCATCAGGGCGAATTTCCCGGTCGCCGCACATCACCGCCGCCCGTTCCAGCACGTTACGCAATTCCCGCACATTACCGGGCCAGGAATAGTCCTGCAGTGCCGCCATGGCCGCCGCCGAAATCCGGTCATTCAACTGTAACTGTTGACACAGATGGCGAGCAATCAACGGGATGTCCTCGCGAACTTCCCGCAGGGCCGGCAATTCAATCGGCACCACTGACAAGCGGTAGAACAGATCAGCACGGAAAGCGCCGGTGTGTACCATGGTTGCCAAGTCACGGTGGGTGGCGGTAATCACCCGTACATCCACTCGAATCGATTTGTCCGAACCGATCGGCGTGACCTCACGGTTTTCCAGCACCCGCAGCAGGCGGGGTTGCAAATCCAGCGGTAATTCGCCGATTTCATCAATGAACAGGGTGCCGGTATGCGCTTGACGGAACGCACCTTCCCGCGAACCCGTGGCTCCGGTAAACGCGCCCTTGATGTGGCCAAATAAATCGTTGCGCACCATCTCCGCATCGGCCACTGACGCATCGAATACCATGAACGGTCCCGACCGGCCTGAGAAGGTGTGCAGGGTGCGGGCGACCAGTTCCTTGCCTGATCCGGATTCGCCATGCAGATGAACCGTGGTCGGAGTGGGCGCCACCGCCCGGATCAGGCCATACAGTTCCCGCATCCGCTCGCTTGATCCCACCAGTTCACCCAGATGATCCTGACGCGGTACTGCGACTTTCCGCTCTTCGGTGCATTGGCGGATCAACAAGGTTGAATAACCCAACCGGCACTCTGCATCGGATGGAATATAGGCTTCGGTGATGCGCACGTCGTTGATGAAGGTGCCATTCGTAGAGCCTAGATCGCGCAGCAGTAGGCCGTTGGGCGTCATGCGGATTTCCGCGTGCCGTCGCGAGACGGCTCGATCGGTTAAAACCACGTCATTATCCGGGGCCGCGCCAATACGCAAATTAGGCAGGCCAAGGCTGATTTCCAGCCCATTGTCCGCGCCAGCGATCACCCGTAGCTCAATCGCTTCGAACTGGACCCGCAGCCGGGACTGGGCTGACATGACAATGATTTCAGTACCATCGCCGGAAAAAATGGATGAGGCCATGCTGTCACCGGGAAAGTCGCAAATGAGATGATTCTATATTAGTTGATTCAGGTTTTGACGCTGTTATAGGGCGTTTATCTCGACGCTTTTCCCCGGCTTGGCTACACTGAATGAAACCCTGATAAAACCATGGAAAAAACCACTATGCGCCGAGTCGTCTTTAATCAGAAAGGGGGGGTG
>JBAQIQ010000042.1:0-16635 GCA_049288935.1 Candidatus Competibacteraceae bacterium | reverse complement strand
GGGCCGGCCTGCGCCACCGGCGGCGTGTTGGTCGTGGAAATCGTCACCGTATCCGGGGCGCTGTCCGCTTCACCGTCGCTGACCACCAGTTGCGCGGCATAAGTGCCAGGCTTATCCAGCGTCAGAGTCGGATTGACCGTGATCGGGGCAGCCAACATCGCCCCACTGCCCGAGGGAACGGTCGGCAAGATCCAGTCATAGGTCAGCGGATCGCCATCAGTATCGGTCGAAGCGCTGCCATCCAGGGTCACGGTCTGCCCGACGCGGGCGGTCTGATCCGATCCTGCATTCGCCACCGGCGACGTATTGCTGGCCGCCAGTGTGCCAAAAACGTGGTGGGTAAACGTGAACTGAACCTTGCCAGGGTTGTTGAAGCGCAAAACGACATTGGTCACGGTCGCGCCCGGCGCCAGCGTACCGGGTACCGCGACGTAGGGGTGACCATCGCTGGCGGTCCCGCTCCGATTCTGGAGGGTCACCGTGGCTGGCGTGATCGAGGCGACATGCAGTTCCAGTGGGGCCAGAATCGGCTCGGATGAGGTGTTGGTCAGGGTCGCCACGGTATCGTAAGTCTGGGTGGCGCGGTTGAGGCGCAACCCGGAAAACGTCGTCTTGACCTGGGCGGTTACGTCGGCGCTGACCGTCCCCCCGGCACTGGCCGATTCGGTGCGCAACACCCAACCGCTCAGGAGCAGCGCTAACAGAACCCAAAGACTGATCCACTTCACCGAAGAACGCATCAACGCCATGACCGACCGATCCCAATAAAAATTTTTTAATTGATAGTTAATTGATAATTAAGTTATTTTTTAAGGTACGCACTGCGTACCCTACGCAAGATCAAGACGGAACCTGAACCCCCCGCCGCCTCGCCGCGATTCCGGCCAGCAACCCCGCGCCCATGAGCAGTGCGGTGGAAGGCAACGGCACAGAGGTCGGCGACGTTACGGTCCAGGTCGGGCCTGTCGTGATCGGGGCGAAAATTTGCAGGTTGCCGCCGCATGTACCGTCAATGTCCACCGCGAACAGCGCACCTGCGCTGGTGGGATCGGTGGTGGCGAACACCGGAGCAAACGCATCGTCCAGCAGGAAAAAGGAAAATGAATCCGGGATCAGCGATCCCGATGCGCGTTGCTCCGTCAGGTTCAGGGTGAAGCGGATCGTATCGCCCAGCGTGAGTTCTTGCAGGAATTCGTTGGAGAAACCGCTATCAGTCAGTTTGACGGGACCGGGGATCAACGTACCCGTGACGCCACCGCTAACGCTGCTATTTCCGAGCGTTCCAGTGGTGTAAAAATCACTGACAACGACGGTGTTGTTGCCAGAAATGGAGTCGCCGTCAATGAAATCGAAGGCCAAATACGCCGCAGTGCTCGCCAGAGAAGCGGTATCGAGGCTGAATTGGAGAGTGGTGGCGTGGGCGGGCGCGGGTCCTGCCCACAAAAAAGCCGCCAACGCGGCGGCGAGAACCGAAGAGCAACCAAAAGACGCTACATTATTGTTACAATGGGGGGGTAGGAGTCATTGAAACCCTCGGCTATCACGGTGTATTATTATTGGTCGAAAAAAAAGCATAAAACAGGCCATAAATTTATAAATATTGATTATCAAAAGGATAACAAAAATAATCGGCCCCACGCAACCTGGAGGTGTAAAATTTTCTGACAGTACCTCAGGGTGGCCAATCATCTGTAAAGCCATTAAATTCAATAGGCTACCAAAAACATCCTCCTTTCCCGCGACCGAAATCCGCCCAAATGCCCGGAAATCAGTTTGACCTCCTCCCCGCCCTAAAAGACGGGGAGGAGGTCAAAGCGTCTAAGTCACTCAAGCTGACGATCCGTCAGCATTGAGCTTGATCGACATCAGCAGATTTCACTCGATCACCCGAAATGGTCATACCCAGACCGCTCCAGCAGGAAGGCCGAACCATCGGCGCGGCGCAACTGCAACCCTGGTTCCTTGGTGATCATGCCGATGCTAGTGCAGCGACAATTCCAGGCCGCTGCTGTTGCGGTCAACAACGCAGCCCGATCCGGCGGTACCGTAAAGCACAACTCATAATCATCGCCGCTGGCCAGCGCGGTCCGCAACGCTGCGTCCCGATCCAGACTGGCGACCAACGCTGGCGATAATGGCAATCGGTCCACCTCCAACTGTGCCCCGACACCACTGCGTTGGAGAATGTGACCGAGGTCCTGAGCCAGCCCATCGGAAATGTCGATAGCGGCGCTGGCGATGCCGCGCAAGGCCAATCCTTGAGCGATGCGCGGTTCTGGACGCTCCAGCCGCTGCTGGAGATAACCCCGATCTTCAGGAGCGACGACGGCTTTGCCGAATGCCACCGCCAACGCCAGCCCCGCATCGCCCGGCGTGCCGGTGACGTAAATTTCATCATCCGGTTGCGCACCATCGCGGCGCAGCGCCAGCCCCGGCGGCGTGAAGCCCTGCGCCTGAAGGGTGATGAGGGTGGCAGGGCCGTGGGTGGTGTCACCGCCGATCAGTTGCACGTCATATCGATCCGCCAGCGCGAACAGCCCCTGGCAAAACCGCTCCAGCCAAGCTTCATCGACATCGGGCAGGGTCAGCGCCAGCATGATCCAGGCCGGCGTTGCGCCCATCGCCGCCAGATCGCTGAGATTGACCGCCAATGCTTTATGGCCGAGGCTCACCGGATCGACGTGAGTGAAGAAATGCACGTCCGCCACCAGGGTGTCCATGGTAGCGACCAACTGCTGGCCAGCCGGCGGGATCAGCAGCGCACAGTCATCGCCAATACCCAGCGCCACATCGAGACGCTGGCGGCGCTGGGCGGCGAAAAAGCGGTCGATCAGGGCGAATTCCGAGGTCGGCATCAGCAGGATGAAATCCCGGCGGCAGGGTGCGCTGGCGTGGGTTGAACACGGTCAGGATGGATGTTGCACATCCCGCCGGGCCGTGGAGATGGTGACCGTGAAGCCGGCGATGACGTCGCTCAGCGTCATCAGCAGGATCAGAAAAAAAGTCATGTTCGCCATGCGCGGCATGATGATCAACTCGATCAGGGCGACAATAAACACCACCAACGACAATACATGATTGATGATAGCCGCAGTCGAACTGTTAGTGGCCCGGTAAATCTCGACGCACAGCAACGCCAGCCCGATCACCAGCAACAGATCGCCGCCCTGGAACGGCAGCGACCTGCCGGACAGTAGCGGCATGACAAACTGTGTCGCCTCCAGCCAGCCCGGCGCGACCAGCGCCAGCAGGGTGTAAGCGGCGACGACGAATGCAAGCAAGGGAATGCTGGCCATGGGGTTCTCTCTCTATTCACGAGTGGTAATAAATCCGCGCCAGCCGCTCGGGATGGACGCCGAGGAAATAAGCCAGCCGCAGCCGCCACATCAGCAGGACGGTGTAAACGATGCCGTCCCGTTCCCAGCGTCGGCTGGAGGTGATTAACGGTGGGCGCAGACAGACGGGCCGGCGGTGGTGTTTCAATAATCGACTCAGCGCGATGTCTTCCATCAGCGCTACGGGCGGGTAGCCGCCGATCTGCTCGAACTGAGTGCGGCGCACGAAAATTCCTTGATCGCCGGTGGCGATGCCGGTGAGCCGGGAACGAAGGTTCATCAGCATTTCCACCACCCGTAAGCCTGGGTGGCGACCGGACAGGCGCACATCGAAACGACCCCAGTGATTACAAGGATCGCTCAAGGCGGTGCGAATCAGGTTTGCGGCGGTGGGCGGTGGCTGGCTGTCGGCATGCAGGAACCAGAGAATAGCGCCGTTGGCCTGCTGAGCGCCGGCGTTCATCTGCGCCGCCCGGCCCTTGGGACTGGTGATTACCTGATCAGCCAGCGGTTCGGCGAACGCAACCGTTTGATCCTGACTGCCGCCGTCCACAATGATCAGCTCGCAACGTTGGCTGCGCAGTGGCTGAAGAGCCCTCAGGCAGGCGCCAATGTGCGCGGCTTCATTCAGGGCTGGGAGGATAATGGAGATATCAGGCATGATTTTCGGATGTGGGGACTAGTCAGCGATAATCGGAGATTGTATGATTCTTCCCCTCATATTGTCATGGGGCAGTAGCTCAGCTGGGAGAGCGCCGCGTTCGCAATGCGGAGGTCGAGGGTTCGATCCCCTTCTGCTCCACCAATCACCCAGGCTCGGAAATTCTCCGAGCCTTTTTTGTTGCCTGAAATTCCTGCAGCGGCGTAAGTTGGGACGACCGGTTGCCGAGAGATTTTAGTCTTTTCGTCTCTCAGCGCTGATGGTTGAGGAGCGCTATGCTGTTGCCCAACCGACAGCCCATAGCCTAAACCTATGCACAACAGGTATGACTTGCCGCCAGGATCAAGGTGGGCCGGACGCCATATCGCTCGCCTCATAAAGAACACCTGTCAGGACTGACCCATGAGCGCCAACTTCCAACAACTTGCCAATTTCATCTGGTCGGTAGCCGACTTGCTGCGCGGCCCCTACCGTCCGCCGCAGTATGAGCGCGTGATGCTGCCGCTCACCGTTCTGCGCCGCTTCGATGCCGTACTGGCGCTCAACAAGGAAGCCGTGCTCAAGCGCCATGTCGAACTAAGCAGCAAGGGCATCCCCAATGTCGATGTCATCCTCAACAACCTGGCCAAAGACGATGACGGCAAACCGCTGGGCTTTCACAACCACAGCCCGCTCGACTTCCAGAAACTCAAGGGCGACCCCGACAACGTCGGGCAGCATTTAGCCAGTTACATTGATGGCTTCTCCGAGAACATCCGCAAGATCTTCGAGCGGTTCGAGTTCGACAAGGAAATTGAAAAGCTCGAAGAGTCCAACCGCCTGTACCAGGTCGTCGCTCAATTCGCCGAGATCGACCTGCATCCGCGCAAGGTGGACAACATCACCATGGGGCTGGTGTTCGAAGACCTGATCCGCCGCTTCAACGAAGCCGCCAACGAAACCGCCGGCGATCACTTCACCCCGCGCGAAGTGATCCAGCTCATGGTCAACCTGCTGCTGGAACCCGACACCCGCGTGCTGACTCAGGCCGGCATTATCGTCACTGTCTGCGACCCGGCCTGCGGCACCGGCGGCATGCTGGCCGAGGCGCAGAACTGGATTCGCGCTCACAACGAGCAGGCCATCGTCAAAGTCTTTGGGCAGGATTACAACCCGCGCTCCTACGCCGTGGCCGCTTCCGATTTGTTGATCAAGGGCCACAAGGATGGCCAGGTGGCGCTGGGCAACACCCTCACCGGCGATCCATTCCCGGAGCACCGATTCGACTATCTGCTGGCCAACCCGCCCTTTGGCGTGGACTGGAAGGCGGAAAAGAAAATCATCGACCGCTGGCCCAACTTTCGGGGCTACAGCGGCAAGCTGCCGCGCATCAACGACGGCGCCCTGCTGTTCCTGCTCTATATGATGAGCAAGTTCCAGGACTACAAGGCGGGCGACCGTGACAAGCCCGGCTCGCGCACCGCCATCGTCTTCAACGGCTCGCCGCTCTTCACTGGCGGAGCCGGCAGCGGCGAGAGCGAGATCCGCCGCTGGATCATCGAGCGTGACCAGCTCGAAGCCATCGTCGCCCTGCCCGAGCAGATGTTCTACAACACCGGCATCGGCACCTTCATCTGGGTGGTCACCAACCGCAAGGTGGCGCACCGTAAAGGCAAGATCCAGTTGATCGACGCCCGCGAGCGCTGGACGCCGATGAAGCGCAGTCTGGGAAACAAGCGCCGCTATCTCGATCAGGCCGCCCTCGACGCCGTCACCCGCGAACACGGCGCGATGGAGGACAGCCAGACCAGCCGTGTGTTCGACAACACCGACTTCGGCTACCGCCGCATCACTGTGCTACGCCCGCTGCGCCTGCGTTTCGAGATGACAGACGAGGCCCGCGAGCGCTTCCTCAACACCTGCCCGGAACTGTTCGATGCCCTGCAAGCGGTGCAAGACCGGCTCGGCAGCGAACCGAATCTGGATTGGAACTGCGCCTGGGACGCCGTGCAGCAGGTGTTCAAGACCCTGCCCGATGATGTCGAAGGCTGGGCCAAGGGCGCCAAGGGCACGGCGCAGAAGAAGATCTTCCGCGACGGTTTCACCACCGTGGACCCCGAAGCCGCGCCGGTGATCGCCAAGCTTCACAAGGTCGAGCTGCTGGACCGCGCCGCCCTGTTCCCCGGCCAGACCCTGCCCGCCGACCTCGGCAAGGATGATCTGTACGCCCTGCTGGGCCTGTACGCTGATGGCAAGGGCAAACACATCGAGTACGAACCCGACCCGGCCTTGAAGGACGCCGAGAACATCCCGCTGAAGGGAGACATCCTCAGCTACGTGCTGCGCGAGGTGCGCCCCTATGTGGCGGACGCCTGGATCGACCGCGAGACGCTGGACGAGCAGGACGGCGGTATCGGCAAGGTCGGCTACGAGATTAACTTCAACCGCGTGTTCTTCCAATACCAGCCGCCGCGGGCGTTGAAAGAGATCGATGCCGAACTGGCCGGCGTGGAGCAGCGGATTCTGGAGTTGTTGCGGGAGGTGACGGAGTGAGCGCTATTCGCACACCGTATGGCTGGAAAACGATTCCGCTTCGTTATGTTTGCGAACTTTATCCATCCGTGTCATTCGATGGATTGGAAGAAGAGGACGACGTGACTTTTCTTCCAATGGATAGAGTAAAAAACGGCTACTTCATTTCGAATACGGACAAGTTCTCGAAATATGCGCCTTCCTATAACGCCTTTGAGGATGGCGATATCGTTCTAGCGAAGGTCACGCCCTGTTTTGAAAATGGCAACATCGCAATTGCCGAAGACCTCGTAAGAGGAAAGGGATTTGGTAGCTCCGAACTGTTCGTGATTCGAGCTACGGGAGCTGAGAGAAAGTTTCTTTTCTATTACTTCCAATCCTCGGCGTTCAAGCAAGAAGGCGAAGCCTCCATGACTGGCGCGGGCGGACTCAAGCGGGTGTCGCCTGATGTCCTCCGCCAACATCATGTGCCTTTGCCCAGCCAGGATGTCCAGGGCATCATCGCCAACCACCTCGACCGCGAAACCGCCCGCATCGACGGACTGATTGCCGAGAAGGAACGCATGTTGGCGCTGCTGGAAGAAAAGCGCGCCGCCCTCATCAGCCGCGTCGTCACCCGTGGCCTCGACCCCAACGCCCCGCTGAAACCCTCCGGCCAGGAATGGCTGGGCGAGATTCCGGCGCATTGGGGGTTGCAGCGCGCCAAGAACCTATTCGCAGTCCGCGATGAGCGTTCCGAGGATGGCTCGGAAGAGTTGCTGACCGTGTCCCACATCACGGGCGTCACTTCAAGGTCCGAGAAGGATGTTTACATGTTTGAGGCCGACGACAAGGCAGGCTACAAGCGCTGTATGCCCGGCGATCTCGCCATCAACACCCTGTGGGCTTGGATGGGGGCGATGGGCATCAGCCCGCTGGAAGGCATCGTCAGCCCTGACTACCACGTTTATACGTCCAAGGGCCAACTGCTTCCGGCCTATGTCGAACTGCTGTGCCGCTCGCGTCCCTTTGTTGCGGAAGTGAATCGCTGGTCAAAGGGTGTCTGGTCTTCTCGCTTGCGCTTGTATCCGGAGAACTTCTTTGAAATGCGCCTACCTGTGCCGCCGCACGACGAGCAGTTCGAAATTGTCCGCACAGTCGAAACGGATCAACGCAAGGCCAATGCTCTGCGCGACAGCTTGCAGTTGTCGATCACGCTGGCCAAAGAACGCCGCGCTGCCCTAATCACCGCCGCCGTCACCGGCCAGATCCCGCTGGAGGCAATGCGCGGATGACCGCCAAACCCATCAACCCCCTCGACATTCTCGTCCAGCTCGACTGGGCCGAGGGCGACGACCTTGAGTTCAAGTCGGCGCAAGGGGGACTTCCGAAGAGCCTGTGGGAGACCTACAGCGCCATGGCCAACAGCCATGGCGGGGTGATCCTGCTCGGCGTGGAGGACGATAGCCGGGTCAGCGGCGTCCGTGAACCGCAGAAACTAAAAAAGGCCTTCTGGGATACGGTCAACAATCGCGGCAAGGTCAACCTCAACCTGTGCAGCAATGCTGATCTGGCGGAGGTGGCGCACCCGGACGGGCTGATCGTCGCCATTCATGTGCCGCAGGCGAGCCGCTATCAGCGCCCGGTCTTCCTCGGGCAGAACCCGCTCACCGGCACCTACCGGCGCAATTACGAGGGCGACTACCGCTGCACCGAGCAGGAAGTCGGCCGGATGCTCTCCGACCGGGCCGAGGAGCCGGCGGACAGTCGGATACTGGAAGGTTTCGGACTGGACGATCTGGATCTGCCCAGCCTGCATCAATACCGCCAGCGCCTTGCCTCCCACAAGCCGACCCATCCCTGGCTAAGCGAAGACGATGTGGGGCTGCTGACCAAGTTTGGTGGCTGGCGGCGCGACCGCAAGACCGGCGCCGAGGGGCTGACGCTGGCCGGCTTGCTGATGTTCGGCCGCGACGAGACCTTGCGAGAGGGCGTGCCCGGCTACCACGTGGACTACCGGGAACGACTGTCCAACGACCCCGCCGAGCGCTGGAGCGACCGGCTCACCGCCGACGGCGCCTGGCACCCCAATCTGTTCCAGTTCTATCTGCGGGTGGCGCAGCGTCTCGTTGCCGACCTGAAGCTACCCTTCCAGCTCAACGCCGATCTGTTCCGCAGGGGTGAAACCGAGGTTCACGAGGCGATCCGTGAGGCCTTGATCAACGCTCTGATCCACGCCGACTACAACGGTCAGGGTGGCATCGTGGTGGAAAAACTCCGCGACGGCTTCGAGTTTTCCAACCCCGGCACCTTGCTGATCTCCTTCGATCAGTTGCTGCGTGGCAATGTCAGCGAGTGCCGCAACAAGGCGCTGCAAACCCTGTTCATGCTGATCGGCGCCGCCGAGAAGGCCGGTTCCGGGGTGGACAAGATGCGCCGGGGGTGGGCCTCGCAGCATTGGCGCTCGCCGATGCTGCGCGAGCAGGTGCAACCTGATCGGGTCATTTGGCGCCTGCCCATGGTCAGCCTGATCCCCGATGAGTCGCTAGCCCGGCTGGAAGCTCTGTTTGGCCGGAAATTCAACCGGTTAAGCGCCAACGAAGTGCAGGCGCTGGTCACCGCCGATCTTGAGGGCAGCGTCGATAACGCCCGTATGCGCCAGATCTGCGCCATTCACGCGGTGGACGTAACCTGCCTGCTCCAGGGGCTGGTGGCCAAGGGGGCATTGATTCAGGAGGGGCAGGGACGCTGGAGCCGCTACCGGCTGCCGGCTACTGGGGATTCCGTACATAAGACCGGAGACTCCGTACATAAGACCGGAGACTCCGTACATAAGACCGGGGACTCCGTACATAAGACCGGGGACTCCGTACATAGTGAATATCTATTGGACATTGCCGCGCCGGCCAAGAGCCAGCAGCGCTTGCAACCCGAAAAAATGGAAGAAATTATTCTTCGGCTCTGTCAGGGTCGGTGGCTGACACGCAACCAACTGGCCGACCTGCTGGGCCGCAACCCGGATGGCCTGCGTTCGCGTTTTCTAACCCCCATGGTCGCGCATGGGCGCCTACGCTTGCGCTATCCGGACAAGCCCAATCGGGTAGATCAGGCCTACACCTCCGATAGTTTGGTTAACGAAATGCCGATTCCTTAGCCAAGCCATCGGACAAGTAATAAGGATGACCACATGAAGCGCACCAGTGAAGCTGCCTTCGAAACCGCCATCGAAGCCGTGCTGCTGGCTAATGGCTACAGCACGGTCGATGGCAAGGGTTTCGACCGCGAGCGCGCTATCTTCCCTACTGAGGCGCTGGCCTTTATTCAGGCAACCCAAGCCAAGGTTTGGGAAAAGCTCGAAGCCCTGCACGGCGCGCAAACCGGTAACCGGGTACTGGAGTCCCTGTGCAAATGGCTGGATACGCACGGTGCGCTGGCCACGCTGCGTCACGGCTTCAAGTATTTCGGCAAGATGCAGCAGTTTGTTGGGCCTCGGAAGGAGCGCCGCGCCGCGCTGATCACCGCCGCCGTCACCGGCCAGATTCCGCTGGAGGAGATGCGCGCATGAAACCCACCTGCTGGATCATCGCCGGTCCCAATGGCGCGGGCAAAACCACCTTCGCGCTGGAATATCTGCCCAGGGTGGCGGGTTGCACCCACTTCATCAATGCCGACCTGATCGCCGCCGGACTCGCGCCGCTCGCCCCCGAGCGCGAATTGCTGGCCGCCAGCCGGATTTTCCTACGCGAGATCGAGGAGCGGATCAGGCAACGCGAGAGCTTCGCCTTTGAAACTACCCTGGCGGGGCGCGCCTATCTGCGCTTGGTCGAGCGATTGCGCGACGACGGCTGGCGGGTGGAACTGATCTATCTGGCTCTGCCAAGCGTCGAGATGTCTAAACTGCGCGTGACCGAGCGCGTCGCCCACGGCGGGCACAGTATTCCGATGGCGGATATCGAAAGGCGCTTTCCCCGCAGCCTGCGCCATCTGTTTAACGACTTCAGTCATCGGGTCAATAGCTGTATTTGCTTCATGAACAATGGGGGCAGTCCTGTGCTGGTCTTTGAACAGCGGGAAGAAAACCGCGACATTCTGCACGAGGACTTCTATCAACTTCTGCTTGACGAGGCCGAACGATGAACACCAACCGCAAAACCATCCCCTCCGATGAGGGGAAACGGCTGCTGGAAACGCTCCGCCAGGCCGTCGACAAAGCGCTGGAGAAAAAACGGCGCCTAGGCCAGTACGCTGTCACCTGGCAAAACGGCAAGCCTGTTGTGACCGGCGACGACGCACCAAGAGCGAACGACAACGCGCGCCAATGAGACGGGAGACTGGGTTAAAGAAAATGCAGTTTCTTTAACGAACGCGCTCGACAGGTAAAAGACGCCATGCTGAAACACACCTCCGAAGCCGCCTTCGAAACCGTCATTGAAGCCGTGCTGCTGGCCAATGGCTATAGCACGGTCGATGGCAAGGGTTTCGACCGCGAGCGCGCCATCTTCCCTACTGAGGCGCTGGCCTTTATTCAGGCAACCCAAGCCAAGGTTTGGGAAAAGCTCGAAGCCCTGCACGGCGCGCAAACCGGTAACCGGGTGCTGGAGTCCCTGTGCAAGTGGCTGGATACGCACGGCACGCTGGCCACGCTGCGCCACGGCTTCAAGTGCTTCGGCAAGACACTGCGCATCGCCTTCTTCCGCCCCGCCCATGGCCTCAACCCCGAGCTGGAGGCGCGCTATCAGGCCAACCGGCTGGGCCTGAGCCGACAACTGCACTTCAGCCCACGTTCGGAAAAATCGCTGGATGTGGTGCTGTCGGTCAATGGCATCCCCGTCGTCACGCTGGAGCTGAAGAACCCACTATCGGGCCAGACGGCAGCCAACGCCATTCGCCAGTACCGGCACGATCGCGACCCGCATGAGCCGATCTTTGAATTCACCAAGCGTGCGTTGGCGCATTTCGCGGTGGATACCGAAGAGGCGCATATGGCTACGCGCCTGGCCGGTCCATCCACCTGCTTCTTGCCTTTCAACCGAGGGGCGGACGGTGGCGCCGGCAACCCGCCCGACCCGGCGGGCCGCAACTACAAGACGGCCTATCTCTGGGAAGAAGTCTTGCAGCGTGACAGCCTGCTCGACCTGCTGGCGCGTTTCCTACACCTGGACATCGAAGAGAAGGTGTCCGACGACGGCAAAAAGGTGCGCAAGGAAAGCCTGATCTTTCCGCGCTATCACCAATTGCAGGCGGTGCGCCAGATGGTGGCCGCCGCCGCCAGCGAGGGCGTCGGACATAACTATCTGGTGGAGCATTCAGCGGGCAGCGGCAAGAGCAACACCATTGCCTGGCTGGCGCATCGCCTGTCCAGCCTGCACAACCCGCAGGACGAGCGGCTGTTCGACAGCGTGGTCGTGATCACCGACCGCGTAGTGCTCGACCGGCAGTTGCAGAACACCATCTACCAGTTCGACCACCGTCAGGGCGTAGTGCAGAAGATCGACGAGGATTCCCGCCAGTTGGCCGAGGCATTGGAAGGGGGTGTGCCGATCATCATCACCACGTTGCAGAAGTTCCCGTTTGTGTCTGGGCAACTGGCCAAGCTCAGCGAGGAGCGCGGTGAAGGGGGCAAGAGTCATCTACCCACGCGCAAGTACGCCGTGATCATTGACGAGGCCCACAGTTCCCAGTCCGGCGAAACGGCGACCGAACTCAAGGGCGTGCTGGGCGGGGCCGAGCTGCGCAAGAAGGCCCAGACGATGGCCGAAGAAGAAGGCGAAATCGAGCTTGAGCGGCTGTTCCGCTCCATGGCCCAGCGCGGCCAACAACCGAACATGAGCTTCTTTGCCTTCACCGCCACGCCCAAGCACAAGACGCTGGCGATCTTTGGCCGCAATGGCGAACCCTGCCACCGCTACACCATGCGCCAGGCCATCGAGGAAGGCTTCATCGAGGACGTGCTCAAGAATTACGTCACCTACAAGACCTATTACAAGCTGATCAAAAAGGCCGAGGACGACCCCAATGTCGAGCGCAAGAAGGCCGCCAAGGCGCTGGCCCGCTTCATGCGCCTGCACCCGCACAACCTCGGCCAGAAAACTGAAGTGATGGTCGAACACTTCCAGCGCTTCACCCGCCACAAGATCGGCGGCCACGCCAAGGCGATGGTGGTGACCGGCTCGCGCCTGGAAGCCGTGCGCTATAAGCAGGAGTTCGACCGCTACATCCAGGAAAAGGGCTACCCCATCAGGAGTCTGGTGGCGTTCTCCGGCACGGTGGAAGACGACCAGGTCCCGGAGAAGACCTACACCGAGGTCGAGATGAATGATGGCCTTAAAGAAAAGGAGTTGCCCGACGCCTTCGCCAAACCGGAATTCCGGGTGCTGCTGGTGGCCGAGAAGTATCAGACCGGCTTCGATCAGCCGCTACTGCACACAATGTACGTGGACAAACGCCTGGCAGGCATCCAGGCCGTGCAGACCTTGTCACGCCTGAACCGTACTCACCCCCTGAAGGACGACACTTTCGTGCTGGATTTCATCAACGATCCCGCCGAGATTCAGGAAGCCTTCCGCCAGTACTATGAAGGCTCGGTGATGGGCGAGCAGGTGGACCCTGACAAACTCTACGAGGTCAAGGCCGCGCTCGATGCCTCGGGTATCTATCTGAGCACCGAAGTGACCGATTTTGCGCGGATGTTCTTCGCACCGAAGCGCCACCAAAGTCCCGGAGATCACAAAGCGATGAACGCCATTCTCGACCAGGCGGTCGCCCGCTTTGCGCAATTACAGAACACGGAAGAAGAGGAAACCGAACTGTGGCGCGGAAAACTACAAGCCTTCCGCAACCTTTACAGCTTCCTGAGCCAGGTGATTCCCTATCAGGACAGCGACCTTGAAAAGCTCTTTACCTATCTGCGCCATCTCACGCTGAAGCTGCCCAAGCGCAAAAGTGGGCCGGGTTACCAGTTCGATGAAGAGGTCGAACTCGACTACTACCGACTGCAGAAAATCAGCGAGGGCTCGATCAGTCTGAACGAAGGCTACGCCAAGCCGCTGGATGGGCCGCGTGAGGTGGGTTCGGGCATAGTGCGGGAGGAGCATGTCTCGCTGTCTCGCCTCATCGACCTCATCAACCAGCGTTTCGGCGGCGCACTCAACGAGGCTGACCAACTGTTCTTCGATCAGATCGCCGAAGCCGCCAGCCAGAACGAGTCGCTACAGAAAGCCGCCGAAGTCAACTCGCTGGACAAGTTCCATCTGGTGTTCCGGCAAGTGCTGGAGTCACTGTTTATCGAACGCATGGAGCTGAACGAAGGATTATTCACCGACTACATGGGCAAGCCGGATGTGCAGGCGCTCGTCTCGCAATGGCTTGGCAGCCAAGTCTACAATCGATTGTCGGCGAGGAAGCCCCGCCCGGCAAGCAATACGGGGGTGAACGGCTCGTGACCGGCGAGCGGCCATGCGAATGCAACCCCCTGCACGATTCCGTATGCTTTCTCTAAACCCAATTTGCTGCGAGGAACTTGTTCATGACTCCTGAAGAACAACAGGCCAGTGCGCTGGTCGCCGCCTGCGCCAAGGAGGCCAGCGCCTACATTCTCCATTACGCTGATGAGGCGGGTTTGGATCGGTTGTCGTTTTTGGTCAGCGTTACGGCGGTACTGGCGTCTTCCGCCCTGGCGGCTCAACCCGAAGACCAGTTACTCAGCGCTTCCCGCCATATCCAGAACGCCCTGGGGTTAATTCATTGCCTGCGGGATGACGAGGGCGCCGACGTCAATTCGTGAGGAAACACTCGGTCTCAAGAAAGGCGATCACATTCATCTTGGGGTCGCCAGAGTCTGAATCACCCCCTTCAACGCACCTCTTTCGACGTAGATTAGCAGGTTTCAACCGGCCTGCTGATGCCTGATTTCCCCCTCTTGTCAGAAAATCTTACAGTATTTTTTCTTTATAAAAAAATGACTTAATATAAAAAAGACCGTTGAGTCGATTTTTTGTCAGAAAATCTTACACTGCTATTTCCTACCTCTCTACTAGGTTGATTTTTCTGAAATATTACAAATTTACTGGCTTCATGGGGTTCATCTGAATAGTAAAAGGTATACGGAAAATTCCTGGTGATTAGCGAGAAGGTGTTATTAAATGACGTTTGTAATTAAAAAATGACATTTTTCAGTAAATTTTGCAATTTGTCACCCAAAATTTTCCGCCCATCGTTGCGCTTCCCGTTGTCAGGATTTCTTACACTCCAAATTTGGGATTTATTAAAATTTATTTGTTATTCAATAAGATGTGAAGTTGGTTTTTTTTTGCATACCCATCGTGCGGAAATCAGGCGCACCCATGATCAAGAACTCGGCACGGTCGCCGGAAACGCCTGATGCAATCCACTTCACTTCTTTCAAGAGGAAATTGAGATGTTCAGGAAAAACCTTCTTTCTTCTGCGATGCTGGCTGCGGGTTTGGCTTTTGGCGCTACGCAGGCTCACGCAATCATTTTGACCGACATCATTTTTGTCGTCGACGAATCCGGTTCAATGGACACCGTGCAGGCCAACCTGCGCAACAACATCGGCCTGTTCGCCTCCATCCTGACTGGCACCAATCAGGTCGATGCCCAATACGGCCTAGTGGGCTACGGTAATTCGAGTATAGTGCCACGCATGCTGACCGATCTGACAAACTCCGCCAGTTTCGCCACTGCGGCGGGTAACCTCATTGCCAGCGGCGGCGTCGAACCTGGCTTCTCAGCGACGGCGTTCGCACTTAACGCAATCGACAATCAAACCAATTTATTCAGCTTCCGTCCCAACGCGGTCAAGAACATCATGATCTTCACTGACGAAGATAATGATGTGTACAACCAACCCGGTGCCACGGTTAACGGCTCAGCGCCTACATATAGCGTTACCGATGGGCTTCTCACCCAAAACAAAGCCCTGTTCAATGCTGTCGTCACGCGTGGTGGTGCATGCACGCCGGTAAATGGCAACTGCTACGTTCCTTTGGCTCGTGCCCACGGTGGCCAGCGGTTCAATCTGGCCGACCTCAACACCACAGACCAAACCGTGGTCTCCCAGTTCGTGACTGATTTCGCCAGCGCTAAGCTCAAGGAAACTATCGACTTCTGCACAGCCAACCCGACCTTGCCCCAATGCCAAGGTGGTACTATTCCCGAACCCGCTTCCCTCGCTCTGCTCGGCATTGGCTTGGCCGGTCTGGGCTTGACCCGGCGTCGTCGGCGGACCTGATTGCCTGGGCTCTTGAAGTCGTTGAAACGGCGGCCTGCGGGTCGCCGTTTTTGTTGGCGCTGCCGCGATCCCGAGAAGACATCGGTTTCGAGTGGCAGCATTGCGATTTTTAAATCGGAGTCCGCGATGCAGACTATCAACATCCATGATTCGACCGGATGGGCGACGCGGAGATCGAGCAGCTATTGGGTGGCGCGGCGTGAAGCTGCTGCTGTGGGCGGCGGGCGATCCAGGCCGTTTGTCGGCGGCGGCGCGCGCCTTACCACCAGGACTTTCGCCAAACCCTTAAATTCGTCATACCCGCGAATGCGGGTATCCATTTTTTTCAGTGGGTTACTGGATTCCCGCCTACGCGGGAATGACGAAAAGCGAAAGTCCTGACCGCTTCTTGGTCGCGCAAGCCCTGGTCGAGGGGATCATGCTGCTGACGTCTGATGAACGGGTCGCGCAGTACCCCGGCCCGGTGCGCAAGGTGTGAGGCGCATGAGGCGCGTCCGGGGACGACCGAGTCCAGGAGTCACTACCTCTGCATAAACCAGGGTCGGAATCCAGAACTCTCGAAACAGCGCGGGCAGCACATCCAACCTTTCCAGTAGCGACAGAGCCACCAGTGGGCCAGCATTATTGATCACGGCGCGCTCAATCATCCCAGGAAGGCGCCTACTTGACCAACGGCCGGATACTGGAAAATCCGCCATCCATCGCCCACACCTGGCCGGTGATCCAACCGGCCTTGTCCGACAGCAACCACACCATTAACCGCGCCAGATCCGCCGGATTGCCAATGCCTGGCAGCGGATACTGTTTCGCTGCCCCGGCGCGGCTGGCGTCATTGCCGATCATGCGCGCCACCGCCGGCGTGTCCATGATGCCCGGCGCCACCACATTCACCCGAATCC
>JBAQIQ010000041.1:0-3868 GCA_049288935.1 Candidatus Competibacteraceae bacterium | reverse complement strand
TTTTGAAAATAAGACTTTTAATCAGGTTAAATGTAGCTTTTTTAATTTCCTCAATAAAAAGATTTTTAATTTTGAAAAACCTCATTGGTACTTGAATACTCCACAACCTGTATAGGGATGCTATAGGACCACATTATTTGCCACTGAAAAGACCCTGCTTCCAGTTGCAAATTTCACCGTCCTCTATGGGTATACCCCAGCGAAGCGGCCGAGGTGAGACGGTTTGGGGGTTTCATTAGGGTTGTTTCGGCCAGTTTGAGATGGTACCGTACCAGGGTCTAAACCCTACGGAGACAAACGCAGCCCCATGGCTGTTTACGGTTACGCCCGCGTGTCCAGCGCCGATCAGGATTACGCTTTCCAGGAACAGGCCCTCCGCGCCGCCGGCTGCGACATCATCCGGGCGGAAAAGGCGTCGGGTACGGCCCGCGCCGGCCGCACCGAATTGGAAGTGCTGCTGGCGTTTCTACGCCAGGGCGATACCCTGGTGGTGACGCGGGTGGATCGCTTGGCACGCAGCATCAAGGATCTTCAGGATATCGTCTGCACCCTCAAGGAACGGGGGGTGATCTTGCGGGCTACCGAACAACCCATCGACACCCAAAGCGCGGCCGGCAAGGCGTTTCTGGATATCCTGGGGGTGTTCGCGGAATTCGAGACCAATCTGCGGCGGGAACGGCAATTGGAGGGCATCGCGGCCGCCAAAGCCCGCGGGGTTTACCGGGGCCGGAAAGCGGCCATCGATCCAGTGGTGATCCGGTGCCTGCGCGAGCGGGACCAGCTCGGGGCCACGGCCATTGCCCGACAACTGGGGATCAGTCGGGCTTCCGTTTACCGCGCGCTGGCTCAGCGCACCGCCGGAACCTGAGTTGATCCCGGCAGACTCGCTCCTACAACTGCGGCACCGGCTGGATCGCCTGCCGCCGAAAAGTCCCGAGCGGGCCGACCAGGTGGCGGCGGTCGCCGAGTTATATGGCGTTTCCGCCACCACCGTGTATCGGGCGCTACGGACCTTCCAGAAACCTCGGGCGGCGCAGCGCGCCGATCGTGGCAAACCGCGAGTTCTCCCTGCGACGGAACTGGAGCGGTACTGCGAAGTGATCGCCGCCCTGAAACTCAGGACGCGTAACAAGCAGGGTCGTCACCTGTCGACCCGCCGCGCTATCGAGCTGTTGGAGCACTATGGCGTCGAAACCGCGCAAGGTCTGGTGCGGGCGCCGAGCGGGGTCCTCCACAAGACCACGGTCGACCTGTACCTGCGCCGCTGGCACCTGGACCAGCCCCGCCTGATCCGCCAACCGCCTGCGGTGCGCTTTCAAGCCGAGTTCAGCAACGCCTGCTGGCAATTTGACCTGTCGCCGTCCGACCTCAAGCAGGTCGAAGCGCCGCTGTGGATCGAACCGGCTCGCGGTCGGCCCACCCTGATGCTCTTCAGCGTCGTGGACGACCGCAGCGGGGTCAGTTACCAGGAATATCGCTGCGTCTACGGTGAGGATGCCGAGTCGGCACTGCGCTTTCTCTTCAACGCCATGGCGCCCAAGCCGTTCATGCCGGAGTTCCCGTTCCAAGGCATCCCCGGCATGCTGTACCTGGATAACGGTCCGGTGGCCAAGAGCCGGGTGTTTCAGAACGTCATGGATGCGCTGGGTGTCGTTTGCCAAACCCACCTACCGGCGGGTAAGGACGGCCGCCGGGTCACCGCTCGCGCCAAAGGCAAGGTGGAGCGGCCGTTCCGCGCGGTGAAGGAGATGCACAAGACCCTGTACCACTTTCACCGGCCCCAGAATGAAGCCGAAGCCAACTTGTGGCTGCAACGGTACTTGCTGAACTACAACCGCCAACCGCACCGCAGCGAAGGGCATTCCCGGCTGGAGGACTGGCTCGCCCACCTGCCTGCCGAGGGCTTCCGGGCGCTGTGTTCCTGGGAGCAGTTCTGCCGCCTGGCGCGGGAACCGGAGCGGCGCAAGATGGGCGGCGATGCGCGGATCGCCGTGGGCGGCACCGTCTATGAAGTGGATCCCGGACTGGCCGGCGAAACCGTGGTGCTGCTCTGGGGCCTGTGCGATAGCAACCTGTATGTCGAATTCGAAGGGCAACGCTCCGGCCCCTATGTTCCTGTTTCCGGACCCATTCCCCTCAACCGCTACCGGTGTTCAAAAAAACGGCTGCCGACGAGAAAGCGGACCGTATCCGCCAACTCGCCGATCAGCTCGGGTTGCCGATCGCCGCCTTGGCCGGCGAGCCGGATCTGCAACTCACCGCGCCGTTGCTACCGGTGACGACCCTACTGCAACAGCCGTTCCCGGCTGACGTCTTGGACGACCAGTATCCCCATCGCGTCGCTGCCAAGCTGGCCATCGCTGATGAGATCGCCTTGCCCCTGGTCAAACTGGACCCCGATGACCGGGCCTTCATCGATCAGTTGCTGACCGAAACCTTGGTGCGCCCGGTGGTGCTGGCCCGGGTCCGGGCACATTTCCGCCACAAGCCACACCCCGGAGACCGTCGTGCGGACTGAAGTCATGGAGTATTACCGGTTGACCAAGCCGTTGAACCGGGCCGGCTACTATGAAACCACACACCACAGCCAGATCATCAAGAACGTGCGCGGCGCCATCCTGGAAGGCCGCATCGTCGCCCTCTGTGGCGTGATCGGCAGCGGGAAGACCGTGATGCTGCGCCGGTTACAGCAACAATTGAAGGAGGAAAATCGCATCACCGTCTCCCGTTCCCTGACGGCGGAAAAGCACAGCGTCAAGCTCAGCACCCTGGTGGCGGCGCTGTTCTACGATCTTTCGCCAGGAAAGAAGGTCCGCGTGCCCAGCCGAACTGAAGATCGCGAGCGGGAACTCCAGGAATTGGTGAAAAAGAGCAAGCGACCGGTCGCCTTGTTCATCGACGACGCCCACGCGCTCAAGGATGACACCCTGACCGGCCTCAAACGGCTGATGGAAGTGGTCGAAGGCGACGGCGGTTGCCTGTCGGTGGTCCTGGCCGGATGGCCCAAGCTGCGCAACGACTTGCGCCGCCCCAAGCTGGAGGAAATCGGGCTACGGACCGATACCTTCTCCCTGGACGGCATCACCGGCAGCCAGCGCGAGTACATCCAGTGGGTGCTGTCGACCTGCGCGGCGCATCCGCAGGGTCCCGATGGGATCATCCATCCCGAAGCCGTCGACCTGCTGGCCAGCCGGTTGCGGACCCCCTTACAGATCGAATGGCATCTGACCCAAGCTCTGGAGGCTGCCTATCAGACCGGTGAATCCCCTATCGGTCCCGAACTGGTCGAGACCCTGCTGTACCGGCATCTGGATGATCTGGAATCGACCCTAACCCGGCAAGGCTACGGCCCTCAAGGACCTGGTGCAGAACTTCGACGCCAAGCCAGCGGAAATCAAAGCCCTGTTCGCTAATCAGCTCGATCCGATCCGGGCCAATGACCTGCGCGACCGGATGCGACTCGCCGGACTGCCCATCTGAGCGGATCATAGTGACTGGCAAATAATGTGGTCCTGACGGCAATGATTTCAGGCCCGCCCCGCTGATTGCAGTCTCAGTAGCAAATAATGTGGTCCCGGCGGTACCGGTAGTTGCAAATAATGTGGTCCTAAAAATGCGCTGATTGCAGTCCTGACCTGTTTCGATTGCAGTCCACTACAGGTAGCGGCCATCTATGCCCGGGTATCCTCAGAGAAACAGGAACAGGAGCAAACGGTGGCCAGTCAACTGGACGCCTTGTATCGGGTGTGATTCAAAGTGATGCACCGACGAAATGACCGGTTCATGCGGCTTCTTTTTCGACCCCTTGCCAATAGGTCTCCCACTCCCGGTGAGCCCGGTTGAGCCGGAGCGCCAACATCGTCTCGAT
>JBAQIQ010000040.1:0-1571 GCA_049288935.1 Candidatus Competibacteraceae bacterium | reverse complement strand
TTTTGAAAATAAGACTTTTAATCAGGTTAAATGTAGCTTTTTTAATTTCCTCAATAAAAAGATTTTTAATTTTGAAAAACCTCATTGGTACTTGAATACTCCACAACCTGTATAGGGATGCTATAGGTGTAGTTTTGCTCATAGTGGTAAAAATAATTGCCGTTGCCGTCGTAGCCGGAATCGCCCCCATACTCGTAATCAGTGACTGTTATTTCATCATAACTCCCATAGGTTGGCAGGTAATCTTGCAGATATACGAAGCTGTAGTCCGCATAGTTACCGCTCGTCACTACATCGGACACTGCGTTTCCGCCCACGCTGGCGCTGGATTCGATCCAGTCAGTGTCGTTACTGTAATAGACTTCGTAGGGGTAAAAAGCGCCGCCGTAATAATCCCCCGGCGCGGCGGCGGTGTCGTAAGTGAATTTGAGAATGGCGGTTTGGCCGTTGACAATATTGTAACCACTACCTTGGCCAAAGATATTCCCAGTCCCATCGTAACTGTCGTAAACGGCGCCGGTCACTGTGATGTCAATCAGCGCAGCCTGAGCCAGCGGTGGTGCAGCGCTTAACACGAACGCCGCAGTGCGTAATAGCGATTTGATAGGTTTCATTGATTGTTTCCCCTTTAGATAAAAGTGATTTCAATGTGATCCAGTCACGCGAACGGTTAAGCAAGCATTGTTCCATTATATATATCAATAGCTTATGATTTATGCCCTCACTACGGCGCTATGGCAGTGTAAAATTTTCTGACAAACGGCGATCAACTTCAGAAACATGATATTTAATATAATCAATAATTTAATATTTATAGCTAAAATAATGTGGGAAAAGCAGTGTAAAATTTTCTGACAAGCGATTGAAAATTTAATCAAGAAGTTGCGAAGCAACGCCACTGCTGGAGATGAACTGTGTTTTAGAGAGACACTCCGCACGGGCAATAAACCATGAAATTATCAAGACAATAAGGCGATTTCGGGTAAAACGACGCGCCATCCATCGATATTGACGGACAGCGTTGGGGCTTGTCAGTAAATTTTACAGTGGACGAGGCGGCATCAGTTTTGAACCGCCTGGTTGATTGCCGAGGGTGTGAAAACCATCGCCCACGGCACGCTGCTGCAACTGGGCTGTGAGCTAGCCCAAGGCTACGGGGCATTGCCCGCTCGATGCCCGCCTGGCGCATTTGAGGAGTCAGGCTCGACTGGTCGGTCTCGTTGTTAATTTTTTGCATCAGTGAACTTCGATTGACATCACGGTCAGGCTCAATCGTCTATGCTTATCTACTTAGTTTTCCACGACAAGCCTGAATTCTCCCGAGTGGGACTGAACAGGGGAAACCGATGTTTGCAGCAGAAGAACTGCCAAGTACGATGAGATTGGGAAGCAACCGGATAGGCATGGAGTGAATCTCGTGTACGTGCGTTTTCAGGCGATCAACGCACGTTGAAGGTTTCAGTATCGTCGCACCTGCATTTGGGAAGGTAAGCAAATGACAGAATTGAAAATTCATCAGGCCGCCATTGCAAAAATCATCACACAGCCTCCCGGGTCGAAGGGCGGTGGGG
>JBAQIQ010000039.1:0-1765 GCA_049288935.1 Candidatus Competibacteraceae bacterium | reverse complement strand
CGTGCTCGGCGCTTTGCTTGACCGTGCTGGTCAGCTCTTCCATCGAGGAGGCCGTCTCTTCCAGCGCCGAGGCTTGTTCTTCAGTCCGTTGCGCTAAATCCGCGCTGCCTTGCGCAATCTCGGCAGCGACCGAGTTCACTTGGGTTGTTGCAGTAAATACAGCACCAACTACTTTACGCAGTTCGCTATTCACATCCCTCACAGCGCCTATTAACTGATCGCTCCCACCCTGCGAGCAGGCATTGAAATCAACTGCGAGATTGCCGGCGGCCATGTCCTTCAACCGGTCGGTTGCCCAGTACATGGGCCGAATCATTCGTATGGACGCCAACAGCATCAATATCAGTGCAATTAAAGTCGCCGTAACACCGACTGCAATCTCCCATCGCATATCCACACGCCGTCTGAGGGTCATCGACTGATCCAACTCATTCGCCTTAGCCATCACGACAATCTGAGGAACCCGGATCAACATAGCCCAGGGCTTGGCCGAATGACCAACATAGATAGGCTCCAATGCCTCGATCTGTCCGGTTTCGGGACGGATTCTGACTATCGATTGATTGGCTTGAATCATCCCCAAAATGCCATCTGCTTCGGCTGTCCAAGCCGTCTTGATCGACTTGCCAATATCCTGATTGCTTTTGCTATAGCCGACCAGAATGCCGCTATGGCTAAGAATCGCTACTTCTCCTTGCCCTTCGTAAAGAGAACGATTGGCCTCCTCGGTCATTTTTTGGAGTGTGGATAAAGCAATGTCAACACCGACAACACCGATGGCTCGATCATCCTGCATAACCGGTATAGCGACTGTACTCATCAAGGTTTCCTTACCCTGAACGGTATCGATATAAGGCTCAATGATGCAGATCAACCGGGACTCCAGTGGACACCAATACCATTCATTGCTACGCATGCCGTCTTCGTTACGTTCGGCATCCGGCGATAAGTCATCTTCAGGAATGGTTTCAAATTGAAGATTGCCTTTATCATCATTGGTCCAATAGGCAGCAAATCGCCCTTTCTCATTGGAACCGCTTTGCTCATTATTGGCTAATTGATTATCAATCCCATCCAACAAATTGGGTTCGAATACAGCATAAACCCCTAGGAAACTCTTATTTTCATTGAGCAGGGCGCGCATAATTTCCATAATTGACCGGCGGGTCGTTGTACCCGAGGATTCAGTCCGCTCGGCTTTGATTACAGCTATTGCCCGCGCCAAAGTTCTGGCCTCGTAGTAAGCTGCTTCAAATTCAGCGTTGACAGTTGTTATTTCAGCCAACGCCTTGGATACGATTTGATTCTTCGCAGTATCATCAATAATCTGGGCGGTTTGTTGTCGCACTAAAGCCTGTGTTTTACCTGAAGCATATAGCGAATAACCCACTAGTATGCTTGCGGTGATTATCAGAAAAAAACCGGCCAGTGTAACGATTTTCCATTGAATTGAATTTAATGCCATTAAGCACATCCTTAATCAGTATTTTTTTGCAGTAGTTCCTGTAAATTTTCTTGTGATGGCAAAAGGTCACAGCGGGAAATTAGATTATTGGCTGGTTCATCCCACTCTCTAGTCCTAAGGGATAATATCTAATTTTTCTCACCCGACTCATAGTCCGAATCACCAGAAAAATTTATATAGCATCCCTATACAGGTTGTGGAGTATTCAAGTACCAATGAGGTTTTTCAAAATTAAAAATCTTTTTATTGAGGAAATTAAAAAAGCTACATTTAACCTGATTAAAAGTCTTATTTTCAAAA
>JBAQIQ010000038.1:0-3511 GCA_049288935.1 Candidatus Competibacteraceae bacterium | reverse complement strand
AGGCTTCATGATTGCGCGCATAGTTGCAAACAATGTGAGCAGCGATGGCCCGATAAAATCAGTTAATTTGAGCAGGAAAAGGCCGATGATTGCGCGCAAACCCGCCGATGATTGCAAGCGGCTACACCTACCGGCTGCCGCCCGTGACCCTGGACGAGATCGACGGTTATGTCGAACGGGTCATTCTGTCCCAGTACAAGATCCGGGAAGCCACGAACTACGCTCCCCCGTTGCGGCTGATTCGGGATCAGTATCCTCAACCGCAACCCGCTCCGGTGTTCGTGATCTTCCTCACCGATGGCGGCAACGCCGACCGACCGGCCAGCGCCGAGGCGATCCGTGAACTGTCTAGGCAGCCAGTGTTCGTGCAATTCGTGGGCATCGGCAAAGAAGATTTCCCGTTCCTGCGCAAGCTGGATGAGTTACCAGGGCGGTTGATCGACAACGCCGGGTTTATGCACGTCAACGACCTCGACGCCATCAAGGACGCTGAACTGTACGACCGGCTGTTGAATGAATTCCCGCAGTGGCGGGTCAAGGCGCGGGTGCAGGGTCTTCTGGCCGGATGACCGGCCGGCTCCACCCCACTGTCTACGAGATAAGGAGGGCTTCCAGTGTTTCTATTACGCATAGCCGAGAACTGGTCTTCCCGGATTAGAGACATTCGTGATGCGAACACCGATGACACGAACCTCATCCGTTTTGACAACACCCACTATCGCCTGTGCCGCTCCGGTCCAAGCACCTTCATGGTGAAAGTAGCGCCGGGCACCGGGCGCGTGGACGAGGGCATCACGCTCACCCTTCGGGTTTGCGACCTCTACGTCACCCACATTGGCGACCGCTGTTTCGGGCGCTACGCCAGCACCCTCGACCGCTTGACGCCCCAGGCTCTCACCCTGGATCAGGCCGTGCATGAATTACCGACAGCCCAGGGCGACCGCCTGTTCGAATGGCAATCCATGCTGGTGTTCTGCGTGGCCGAATCGCTGCGCAACGATCGGATTGCGACGGCCGTTGGCCAGATGATCAGCGCAACGATGGGCAATCCGATCCTGCGGGGGCCGGCGGTCCACCTGCCGATTCGTGATTACCTGCCCGTCGCCCGCACCTGGGGGCAAACCAGCGACGCTATCTTCCAGGCGTTGTCCCTCCAAGCCCAGGGGATCGTCCTCCGACCCCGATCCGAACTGTCGCTGGTCGAACGCCGGTTCTATGAGCGGGTGGACGAGACCCAAATCCCCCCCCATTTAGTTCGGAACGCTCGGACGATTAAGGTCCTCAAACGGCCCGGCTCAACCCTAACGGCGCCGGGATAACCCACAGCAGGATCGTGATCTGACCTGCGGAGCCTATGAAGACTCTGATTGCACAGCAAACGTCGGTCCGGCCGGTAGAACCCTCGCCTCCGAGGCAGGAGCCGCCCATGCTTGCCCCCAGCCCCGCCCATCGTTACCCCGTTGAACATGCGGAACGGTTACACCGCACCTTCCACGCCCTGACCGGACGCGATCTGATTGACCCGACCCTGTCGCCCGAGGCGGCGAATCGCCAGGGCGATGCTCAGCGCCCACGGTTATCCAGGCGCCGCGCCAGAGGCCATCCATGAACTCATCAACCCGCTGACTTCAGAGCCGACGTACCCGTCACGTCCCTCTACTACATCCCTCAATGGGACATCCCGAACCGGATCGTTTGGGGAATCTTCCCGTCATGATGGAACGGTCCCCAACGCCGGGTCTGCCTGAACCGCCCTTCAGCGCTATCCCCAATAGATTCACGCCCAGCCACTCCGGGAACGGTCACGCATCCCTGCGGGCGGCGCGCTCCCGGCGCGCAATGCTGTCCTGAGCAATCACGGGAACGCACCGCAACACGCCATGGCTTGCCCTCCCTGGCGCGGGCCGCATCCGCCGCCCGCTGTCCCGAAAGACGCGGCGCGTTCCGCCCCCGCGCCGAATCACCGGCAACTACCCCGCGCATCCGAAGACGCCAGCGACGCCTGACCAAAACAGGCTGCCGCAACACCCGAACCCACAACACCCACACGTTCATCGAGCCGGACACGGCGGCTTCGCTACACTTCGCCCCCGCTCAAGACGACGGTGCTCCCGCGTCCAGGCCGTGGTTCACGCGAATCCAGAAAACCTTGCTTTCTTTGATTACTTCCAGTTATATTAGTTTTCTTAAAGAAATATTGTCTCGCGAGGCGCCCCATGAAGACTCAGCAGAAAAATCTCAGGCAGCAGGTCGGTCATTACATCCGGGTTCGTCGTGCAGTTCTGGAGATGTCACAAAGCGAACTGGCTGAAAAGATAGGCATCAGTCAAGGCTTCCTGAGCCTCCTGGAACAGGGCAAACGGTCACTCGACCTGGACCTGCTGGAACAGATTTCCAGCGCGCTGCAATGCCCGATCAACCAGTTGCTGCCACCAGAGGAGCGACTACGGGAAGCCGCGTAAACCGCCCATTAGCAGGCTATCGGATAAAAAAAATGACATGTGTGTTTATTAAATGACGATTTTTTAATCGAGGCGTTGATTACGGGTCAATTTGAGCCTATAAATAAAGCTCAACTAGACTTGCCGTTATTTGCCTTAAAAAGTGACAGTAGACCTTCAACAGGCTGCCGCAAAAGCGGGCCATGACCGGATCCACGAGGGGAAACCACCGAACGATCACTCCCTAAGATTTTAATTTCATAGAAAAACCCAATGCCCGCTAGAGAGCTTGGCGGCATCAGCGGGCATTGGGCTGGTTCAATCCTTTTCCATGGGGATCATCCTGATGGACAGACTATCTTACGAGAATCGCCCGTTCCATGAAAGACCCCGCAGCGGAACGAGGGTTCAGCGGCCACGCGCCGCGTTCCTCGCCCCGTGCGAAAGGGGGCGGATCATGAACAGCATATGCATCCGGCATTCCACACCGGAGCCTTTCCTGATCATTCGCCCATCCACCACCTCCAACCATGATGGAGGTGCATCATGAGGCATGTTCCGAAAAATCCCGAAGACGTGGCCGCGTTGCCGCCAGTGGTCGCCGAAATCGGCAAGATCCACTTTGAAGGCAACATCATCCCCCACCCGTGGTATCAGCGGATCACGCTGGAGTCCGGCAAGCCGGACTTGCCCGCCATCATCCTCCTGGCCGAAATCATCTACTGGTATCGGCCCTATCAAACCCTCGACAAGCGCGGCAAGCCTCTACTGCGAAAGCACTTCGACGGCGACATGTTCCAATGCACCGCCGCTTACTTCGAGACGAAGCTCGGCTTGACCAAGGATCAGACGAGGAAGGCGCTCAAGCGACTGGAAGACGCCGGCTATATCCGTAGGGAGTACCGGAGCATCGTCCAGCAGGGAATCTTGCGGAATAACATCATGTTCATTGAGCCGGTGCCGCTGGCGATCCTGGCGATCACACACACTGCCGTTGCCAGCGAAGCGGCATCCATAATGCCTGATCCCCCCTCGCCTGTAGGCGACCCCCCCTCGCCTGTAGGCGACCC
>JBAQIQ010000037.1:0-7857 GCA_049288935.1 Candidatus Competibacteraceae bacterium | reverse complement strand
CGACGGCCTCGCCATCCGAGACCGGCTGGCCCAGGCCGACCCCGGCAACGCGGGCTGGCAGCACGACCTGTCGATTTCCTATAGCAAGATCGGGGCTATATTCCGAAAGACTGGGGATAGGGCCAATGCCCTGGGGGTGCTGGAGGAAGGCCAGGCGATCATGGTGCGCCTGACCCAGGCGTCACCGGATAATGCTCTATGGAAACAGGATTTGACGTGGTTCAACGAGGAGATAGCGGAACTACACCGCCACATCGGGCGCTCAGCACCACCGGCCCGTTGAAGCCCAGTGCCTTGATCGACACCCGGCGGGCAGCCTGCTTCAGCGCAGCCGGGAAGCCCCACAAGAACCGGGGCTTGGCCGACACTCGATCAGGGCGTCTGTGGTCTGCCGGGTTTCTTCCAGCCGCCGGCCCACCGATTGCTCGAACGCCCGCCGCTGGTGTTGCTGACAAAGCAATTCAGCGAACACCTCATCGGTGAGATTCTCGGGAAGGGTATGAATCAGGCTCATGGACGATGGGCGTCTTCGCGATGGTGTCTGACCCAGATCAACTGATCCGTGGCGAAGCCCAGCGCCTGAGCCTGCGCCAGTAACCGCGCCTGCACGTCCGGCGGCAACTGCGGGATTCGCGCCAGAATCCACAAATAATCCCGACTGGGGCCAGCGATCATCGCCCAGGCATACTGCTCCTGATCCAGAGCGATGATATGGTAGCCGCCGTAAAAGGGGCCAAAGAACGAGACTTTCAGCGAACCGACCGTCGGGGCGCCGACGAAAGCGGCGTGACCCTCCGCCTCTTTCCAAGTCCCTATCCGGGCGTCATAGCCGCGATTGCGCACCCGGACTCCGCCATCCTCGCCCAGCTCATAGGTAGCGGTGACCTTGCTCAACCCGCGTTCAAAGACATGATCCAGCCGGGCGATCTCATACCAGTGACCGAGATAACGATCCAGGTCAAAATCACTGACCGGCTTAACGCCGGGCGGCGGGGCGATGGCGCAACCGACCAGCCATAACGCCAGGAACCACAGGATTCTTTTCATGATGGGTCGTCCAGAGCCCATTCCGCCGCAAAACGGACATGCAGGGCGGTGGTGTCGAACAGTGGAACCGGCGCATCAGCGGGGCTGACCAGTAGTCCGATCTCGGTACAACCCAGGATGATCCCCTGGGCCTCGACCAGCCGTTGCATGATCTGGCGATAGCGCTGTTGCGATTCGGCCTGATCGGGCGCATAACTTCCGGTACTGACGATTCGGGCATGATGCATCAGAGGTTCCTGGTGGGCGCGAGAACCCGAAGGTTGCAAAGCACAGTCGTGTTTTGATACCGGGCCATTCTAGCTCAATTCGGAGAACGCCAGGCTGAGGAGTCCGCCTCGTTATGGGAACTGCCGAGCATTAGCCCTTCCGCTTTTAGGTTACAGAGGGATCGGGTGGTGATGATGCGTAGGCGTGGTGGATGGCCTGATCGACCAATTGGCGCACCTGCTCGGCAGGAATGCCCATCTGGGCGGAAGCCTGGACGCCTTGGAGCAACATGGCCCAGGCAATGCCGCTGGGCGGCGCGCCCTGTCCCATGAGGGCTATTGCCATTCCCTGTAGGGCTTCATAGAGTTCCTGGCCGGACATTTCGGAGTTTTCATTCATTGCAGAATATCCTGATCGTGAATTGCGGAGTCCCCGTTCTTTAGGGGGCGCCGTGGAGAAATCGTATCAGCGACCTTCTGGGGCTTTCTTAACGACCAGCATCGTCGTCTGGTATTCGATCACCTGATGATCGCGCTGGTTATAGGCTTTATTTTGGTAGACGAACAGGAATCGCTCCGGGTTCTTGGTGGGACGCAGTTCGACCACTTCGGCCTCCGCACGGAGGGTATCCCCAAACAACACCGGGGAGGTGATCTTCATCTGGTCCACGCCGATATACGCATAAATTTCATAGCTGTCCTGAGCCAGAAATTCGGCAATCGTGTCCGCATGGTGGACCAGACCGTCGGCGACGGCAAAGATGACCGGGCCGGCCAGGGAGCGTTCCTTGAACCAGGTGCCCTTGGCATACTCGGCGTTGCTGTGAACGGCCATATTGAACCAGGTGAGTTGATGCAGGAGGGAGAAGTCCCCAACATCCAGCGTCCGGCAGACCCGACAAGGAATTTTGGCGCCCGCAATGACTTTACCCATAAAATGATGGCTCCTCATTGAGATTAGGGATCATTCCGCTCCATTCGCTGCGACCTGTTCGGGTGTGGCCCAGGCCTGCGTGAGGGCCAGACCTCGCAGGCGGCGCTGCTGGTCGGCGTTGCGGGAGACCATGAGCTACCTTATAGTAATTAGGGTTATATGCTACCACAAACCAGTGACTGCCCAATGTCGGCAGTTGCGCCCGCGCGCCGAGGATTGGCCTGTGGAAGCCCCCCCTCCCTACCGCACCGGCCCCACCGACAGCGCTAATCCCCTGCCGGCTCGGCCCACCGGTAACGAAACCCGGTGTGTTCGCTGGCCGCGGGCGTCGAGGAAGCGGACCGCACAGTTTCCAAGTCTGGAGAACGGCTCATGCGAAGCTTTATCCGTCATCCTTCGGACATTCCGATGGATTATCGTCTCACCCAACAAGGCTCTAGTCGACTGGTTCGGCTGAAGAATGCCAGCGCCGGCGGGCTGTGCTTCCAAACTCAGGAGGCTCTCCAACGGGGCTGCGTGGTCCGGATCACGATTCCGGTCAGGGAGCCGGCCTTCGAGGCCATCGGAACCATCGTCTGGTGCCGCCAGACCAACCATCATTACGAGGTAGGCGTGCAATTTGCGGACGTCAATACCGAGTTCGCGGTGCGCATAGTCGAGCAGATTTGCCAGATCCACCACTACCAGCGAGAAGTCCTGGAACGGGAAGGGCGCTCGCTTTCGGGAGCCGCCGCCGCCGCCGAATGGGTAGCGAAATACGCCCGGGATTTTCCGGCATAGCGCATCCATGGGGTATCACGGCGCTGTACCTGCTCACTACCACTGCCGAGGCGTTCTTTGCTCGGCGTGGCTATGTCCACATCTCGCGGGAGGCCGCGCCCCCGGTCCTGCATCGGACGGCCGAATTCGCCGCGCTGTGTCCGGCGAGCGCGGTCTGCCTGACCAAAACGCGGGCAGCGCCCCTGGCGTTCTCGCCTTTTGCATGCACGCGCCTTGCCTTGCCAGATTCGCTTTGATGGCCCCCGAACGCATAATCCCATCCGTCGCCGCTGACTGAGGGGAAAATACCATGGCCTGGGTTTATCTGATCGTGGCCGGACTGTTTGAAATCGGCTGGCCGGTCGGCTTGAAGCTCTCGCAGACACCGGGCCGGTTGGCGCTGGGCGTGATCATCGCCGTGATGTGTATGGCCGCCAGTGGTGCTTTCCTGTGGCTGGCTCAGAAAACCATTCCCATCGGCACCGCCTATGCGGTGTGGACCGGCATCGGCGCGGCGGGAACCTTCATCGTCGGCATCCTGTTCTATGGCGATTCCACCAGCGCCCTGCGGCTGGTCTCGCTCGGCCTGATCGTGGCCGGGATCATCGGCTTGAAACTGGCGCACAGTTCCGGCTGAGCCGGATCAACAGAAGCCATCGGCCCTGGAACCGTCAGGCGCTGATTCCTCCGCCAAATGCATACCCGACTGGGCGAGGTCCAACAGGCCAGGGTGAAGCGCCGGGGGCACAGGGCGAGTCGCGATTCCTGATTTGGAGGACGTCGGATCACCATCAGTGCCGGTAGCCTCAAGAGAACAGGAATACTGCGGCGGAGACCGCGCAAGTCCAACGGCCCTCGGAATCGCCTTCAGTGGCCGCAGTCACCGACAAACTGTTGATCACGAGATGGCTGTGTTCGTAGATAAGCTTGCGTTCGTTCCAGGCGACCTCGGGGTCGAGGTCCAGGCCCAAGGTGCTGGCGAGCATGCTGGCCGCGAGGTCTTCTGCGTGGTCGCCGCTTTGTTCAGCCATTTGGCCGAAACCGTGGTACTCGGAAATATAACCGTAGGTCTCGGGCTCAGCAGGCAGGGCGAGGCCGATGCTGGCGTGAATGTGACGACCGGGTTCGTTAGTCTCGATCCGCGCCATCACGCAGAAGGTGATGTCGCCCGGCTTCAGGGCGGCCACCCCAATCTCGCGGGTCACCCGCTCGCAACCAGGCGGCAAGATCGACGAAACGTAAACCAGATTCTGTTGTTCAATGTCCGCGTCACGCAATGCCAACTCGAAAGCGGTCAGGGGGTGGCGGTGAACACCAATCCCTCGGGTCAGAAACACACGGGTGGGAGTCGGAAACACGGGCGATTCCTTGTGGTCAAGGGCAGGGAAATGAAGGGGCTAAAATTCTATGATAAAGACGCGATGGCCTGTAGTCGAGAGGGATACGATGACATTTTTATGAATAATAAACAAAAGGATAAAAAACTGATAACATGCAAAACCAAATCATGTATCCGCGTTGATTTTTAGCCTTGGAGCTTTGGAGAGGATGACCCTAACGCCCACCTTTGCGATTCCGCCGACCTTCCTCGGCACTGCCCTCGAACTCGCGACAGCGCGGTTTTCGGTGGCCGGCGTACCCTTTGATATCGGGACCACCAACCGGGCGGGCGCACGGGCCGGGCCGCTGGCGGTGCGCCACGCCAGCCGGATGCTGGTCGACGGCGATAATCCAGCAAACTGGCGCGATCCCCGGACATTGGGGTTGGCTGACGTTGGGGATTTCACGCTGGCCCTCGGTGATATTCCGGCTTCCCTGGCTTTGATCGAGCAGCAGGCGGCAAAATTTTCCCATCTCGTCGCCATCGGCGGCGACCACACCATCACTCTCGCGCTGTTGCGGGCGCTGGCGAAGCGGTCTGGACCCCTCGGGATGGTGCATTTCGACGCCCATGTAGATACCTGGCCGGATAATTTCGGCCAACCGCTCGCGCACGGCTCGGTGTTTTACCACGCGATCATCGAGGGACTGGTCGATCCCCGGCGAATGATCCAGATTGGTATCCGTTCGCCGGTCGCGCGCACGGTTTATGAGTGGACGTTGGCGCAGGGCGTGCGCATCGTCAGCGCCGAGGAGGTCCACATGACCAGCCCGCCAGCGGTCGCCGACCTCGTCCTCGCTACCGTCGGCGCGGGACCGGTCTACCTTTCATTTGATATCGACGCCATCGATCCGGGGCAAGCGCCCGGAACCGGCACTCCCGAGGTTGGAGGCCTGTTCACTTGGCAGGTGATGGCGATTCTGAAGCGACTCGGCGGACTTGACTTCCAGGGCATGGATGTGGTCGAGGTCGCCCCGGCCTATGACGTCGCCGAAATCACGGCTCTCGCCGCTGCCAGCGTGGTCTGGCAGTACCTCTCTTTGCAATCCTGATCGGGGTTGAGTGGGTTTGGCGTCCGCATCGGCCCGGAACGGTCAGTGCGTTCCATCATTGAAGGTGGCCATGGGGTTGAGGGGCGTTGACGCCTTTTGAGCGGAAGATTTAGCCGTTGCACCACAGCGATTGAATCGCCAGAGCCCGCAACCCAATAAGCTGTCCGCTCATCGCGTCCGCTGTGAAAGCAGCCAGGCCGTCACCGAAGTCGCCGCCTCGCTGTCGCCATGCCGGTCTGGATGACACAACCAGAGCAGTCGCCGCAGCATGTGTTGCGGGATTGCAGGCCGTTTCGACGGGCGCACCGCCAGCACTTGATAGTACCGCTCCATCCATAAATCGCGTTCGTTTTTCAGGTCTACCCCGACGTGTTCGAGTGCCGCTAGCCGATTCACCGCTTCCAGATACGCCTGCCGCTCCTGGATCAATTCCTGGCGGATCATGTCCAACTCGGTTCTGAGCAAACGCAATTCCGCATCCGGGTCACGCCGGGGCGCATCCGGGTCGGATTTGATATGGCGGTAACAGGCATGGCAGCGCGTATGCCAGCTCCGCCCCACGAATTTCGCGCCGCAACCCGCGCACTCTCGCAACTCAAGAGGTGTTAGCAAGCCGGGGGAATGGGCGTCGCTCATGGCGGAGACGGTGTCCGTGGATGTTGAGTCCATGCACAAGCATAGCGGATGGACTGCCAAGCTCTGTAGCCTCCTCGTTCATGCACGATGGTCAATAAGCGGGTTATGATGATTCTATGAAACAGCATGGCTTTTTTTGGACGATTTTTACACTGATTCTACTGACTGCCGGCGGCTTTTTGGGATGGCGGCTGTGGGGACCGATCACGCTGGACACCGCCCATCCTACCCGTGGACCGGCGGTGCGGGCAATCTACGCCACGGGCGCGGTGGAGCCCACGGTCATGCTGCCCATCGCGCCGCGCAATACCAGCCGGCTAATGGAACTCAACGTTGATGAAGGCGACCCGGTTCGCGAGGGTCAGGCGCTGGCCCGGCTCGAAGATGAGGACTTGCGAAAATCGGTCGATGAGCTGGAAGCACGCACCCGTTTTGCCAAAACCCAGCTGGACCGCGCCCAGACCTTGCTCGACCGGGGACTGGGAACCGTTCTCGAACGCGATCGGGCGCGTTCCGAGTGGCAAGCGACAGAAGCCATCCTGGCGCGGGCGCGTGCGCTGCGTTCCTACATGACGCTGACCGCACCGGCTGCAGGGCAAATTCTGCAACGTGACGGTGAGGTGGGCCAATTGATTGCGGCCCATCAGCCTGTTTTCTACTTTTCCTGTTGTGCGCCGCTGCGGATTGCCGCCGAAGTTGATGAAGAGGATATCCTCCAGATTCATCCCGGCCAACCGGTGCTGATCCGCGCTCCTGCCCTGCCGGATCGGGTGCTGGATGGAGTGGTTGAAGACATAACGCCGAAAGGCAACCCCGTCACGCGCAGCTATCGGGTGCGCATTCGCTTTGCTGGCGACAACATTCCCCTGCGAATCGGCATGACGGCTGAGGTGAACATGATTGTCGAGCAGCGTGAAAACGTCCTGTTGGTTCCGGCGACGGCGGTGCTGGATAGCCAGGTCTGGACAGTGCGCAATGGACGACTGCATCGCCAGCCGGTTGAAACCGGCGTTGTTGGCGAAGCAAAAATCGAAATTGTTTCCGGTCTGGCGGAGACGGATATTTTAGTCGTTCGCCCAGCGACTGGGCTAAAGGAAGGGCGACGGATTCGCATTGCACCTTAGCGATGGGAAGATTCCGCTCCTGTCGGCAAGTAGATAACCGAGGAATCGTCAGGGTGCCGTGATGGGTAAACGGGTGCGTTTTACGCCCGCGATAACCGGCTGGAGGGATAGCGCCGCTGCTCGCTTTGTTGATCCCATTCCGACAACCGTTCCAATTTTTCGGCAATCCGCCCTTCCAATCCATTTGCGGTGGGGTAGTAGTAACGAGCGTTCTGGAGCGCTTCCGGGAAATAGTTTTCACCGGCGGCGTAGGCATGCGGTTCGTCGTGGGGATAGCGGTAACCCTCGCCATACCCCAGTTCCCGTGCGAGCGCAGTGGGCGCATTGCGTAAATGCGGGGGCACGTCCAGCGTACCGAAACGTGTGACATCCCGCCGGGCCGCAGCCCAGGCGGTCTCAAGGGCATTGCTCTTGGCCGCAATCGCCAGATACACCACCGTTTGCGCCAGCGCTAATTCACCCTCGGGACGCCCCAACCGCTCCAGCGCCTCCCACGCATTTAGCGCCAGCGGCAAAGCGCGGGGATCGGCGTTGCCAATATCCTCGCTGGCCATGCGCACGATCCGCCGGGCGATGTACAACGGATCGCCCCCGCCATCCAGCATCCGCGCCAGCCAGTACAACGCAGCGTCCGGGCTGCTGCCGCGCACCGCCTTGTGCAGCGCCGAAATCTGGTCATAAAACAGATCGCCGCCCCGATCGAAGCGCCGCCCCGCCC
>JBAQIQ010000036.1:0-1517 GCA_049288935.1 Candidatus Competibacteraceae bacterium | reverse complement strand
GTTCCGTTCGGGGCGGTCACGGTCGCCGTGATCGTGGTCAACTGGTTCATCGCCGGGGCGGCCGGGGCGGCGCTGAGGGTCACGGTCGGGGTAGCTTTGCTCACCCGGAAATTGGCCGTCACCGCGCAGGCGCCGGTGATGGCGCCGGTGGTATAGGCGGCGCCGGACAATGCGCCGTTGCAGCCGGTGACGGTGTCGATTTGATAGCCAGTGTTCGGGGTGACGGTGAACGCCGTGGTCTGGTTATAGGCGACCGTTTGCGGGGTGTTGGGGGTCAGGCTCCCATTCGCGCCTGCCGCTGGGGTGACAGTGTAGGCGCGTGTGGCGTTGCAACTGGCGTTGGTCCCGCCGTTGCTGCCGGTACAGGTCCAGGTGAAGTTGCTGACAACGCTGGTCACCGTCGAAGCGCTGCCGAGGCTGCACAGGTTACTGGTTGGGGCGCTGGTGAAGGTCTGGCCGTTGGCGCTGCCGCACACGCCGTTCGACGGCGCGTTGTTAAAGCTGAAGCCCACTGCACAGTTCGCGGTAATGGCCCCGGTGGTGTAGACATTGCCGTTCCAGCTTCCGGCCGGGCAATCGCCGGAGATCGTGTTACTGACCGTATAGTGGGTCGCTGGAGTGACGGTGAATTGGAGGGTAGCGCTCTGGAAAACGGTCTGGGCTGTATCGGGGTTGACCGTTCCACCGTTCCCCGCCGATGGGGTGACGGTGTAGGTCTGCACGGCGACGCGGTAGGCCGTGCTGTTCTGCGCTGTCCCTGCGAATTTGATCCAGCCAATATTTTCGCCCCAGGCGTAGCCGTCAACCTGGCCGCTGGCATCAATGGTGACGCCGCCGCCATTCGCGGAGGCAAAGTTGATCCAGCCGGCATTTTCCGCCCAGGCATAGCCGCTGAGCGTGTTGCCACTGCGGTTGATGCCATAGTCGTTTTGGCTGGTATTAGCGTAGGTGTGCGTTCCGCCCGCTGTGTGCGTACCCAGTCGAATCCAGCCGATATTCTCGGCCCAGACGTCGCCTTCCAGATGATCGGCATAGACCTGAACATGGCCGTCGGTGGCCCGGAAGTTCAGCCAGCCGGCGTTTTCCGCCCAGGCGTATGGGTTGGCCGGGTCAATGCCAGCGGCGAATACCGCCGTATTCAGTATCATCCCGATCAAGCCCAACAGTACCCATCTTGAACAGCGCTTAGAACACCCCATGGAAAACCTCTTTTCAGCCTAACAAGTAGGGCTTTAATAGCCTTTATGGCGCAATCGTTTCCACTTCAAACCCGACCACCGCCCGCTGTTCGCGGCTAAATTCCACGCCAATCAGGTGAATCGGCAATCCGGCGGCGCGGTAGGGATCGGCATAGCCCCGGTCTTTGATCTGTTGCAGGGCGCGACCCTCTGGCTCCAGTTCCACGACTTTGAATTCAAATAGATAAATCTGCTGGTTGAAGCGCAGCGCCATATCCAGTCGGACGGAATGCTGGCGAAGAAGGCGGTGAATAGCGTCTCCATCCCGGCAAAGTCGTT
>JBAQIQ010000035.1:0-2248 GCA_049288935.1 Candidatus Competibacteraceae bacterium | reverse complement strand
GGTAGCCGATCCGCTTGCCGGCCAGATTCTCGACCGAACGGATGTCGGTGGCATTGTCGCTCCTGGCGTAGAGGTATTTCCGGAGCATCATGTAGGGCTGGGTGAAATCGGCGAACGCGCGGCGCTCCTCGTGCACGACCGCCGCAGAAAGCCCGTCGATTTGCCGGGTTTTCAGCTTTTCCACCATGTCGGCCCACCGGCCGGTCTCGAAGGTGATCCGGGTGCCCAGCAGCGCGTTGAGGCGTGCCACGACATCGCCGTCGATACCCGTAAAGCGGCCATCGGGCGCCTTCAGGATATGTGGCTCCCACGTCTGGTCGATGCCGAGGACGATCCGGGGATGGGCCGCGATCCAGGCGCGCTCTTCCGGGCTCAGCTCCAGCGACGGAACCGGCTCGGCGCCGGATACCTGAACCGCCGCGTCGGACGCGGCGTCTGCTGGCGTTCCGCTCAGCCCGAGCAAACACATTAGCGCGCTCAGCAAGAGGATCAGTCGATAGCACTTCGTTCGGATTCTCATCGGTCAACCTCAAGCCAGCGACTTTATCGCCCACCCATCAGCACATTCGGCCGTGGCGTCGAAAGGAAACGACCTGTAACACTCTATAGTTTCAGCGATTCCCGGTCTCTTATTTTTGTGACATAGATTTTTAAGGATATTTTTTATAAACGCCATTTAATTATACGAAAAAAGTCCTTATAAATCAAGATGCCGGGAATCGCTGCTATATTTTAACTCTAACCAAAGATATTTCATACGCTTTTTTGGACATTTGTAACCGCGTAAAGCCCGGCGCGCCGGGCGAAAACGCGGTCGGGCGTCGGAATCGAGAAGAGTGCCCACCCGGCCCGAACGGGCAGTTTGTCGGCTCGTTCGGTTATTCCCCGACAAACACGACACGCTTATATTATAATTCGCATCGACATTTCTTATCTCGCGGGCCGCATCCAAACGGCGCGCTTTGGCGCAATAGGCAAGGAAGCCACCGGTGCTTCATCCGGCGACCTCCGAAAAGTCGCCTCACCGAAATCATTTGCCGAGGAGGAATGTCATGCCCCGCACGTTGACCCGCACTTGTCTCAGTCTGGCCCTGACCCTGGCCGTCGCCGCTGGCGCTCAGGCCGCCAACCACCGCGAAGCGCCGCTCACCGCGCTCGACCACAAGGCGGACATCACCGATTTCTTCGCCTTCGTCAGCTACGACGATCCCGGCAGGGTCACGCTCATCCTCAACGTCGATCCGCTGCTGGAACCCAGCAACGGTCCCAACTACTTCCCCTTCGATCCCGAGATCCTGTACGCCATCCGGGTGGATAGCAACCACGACGCCGTGGAGGATTTGCGCTTCGAGTTCCGCTTCACCACCGAAATCCGCGCGCCGGGCGTGTTCACCGGCTTCGTCGGTGCGGGTAACGGCATCCCCGCGCCAGCCAATTCCCCCGCCCCGGTATCACCCGGCACGCCGCTGATTCCGCCAGCCATCACCGCGCTGGACGGCCCCGGCTCCGAAGGTTTCAGCCTGCGCCAGCGCTACTCGGTCGCGCTGGTGCGCGGGAAAGAGCGCACCGAACTGGCCAACGGCCTGATCGCGGTACCCACCAACGTCGGGCCGCGCACCATGCCCGACTACGCCCGCTTGGCTGAACAAGGCATTTACGATCTCGAAAAGGGTGTCCGCGTGTTCGCCGGCACGGTGGACGATCCGTTCTGGATCGATCTGGGCGCGGCATTCGACTCGTTGAATTTCCGCAACTTGCCACAAGGCACTGGCATCGCTGGCGTGCTCACGCCCGATCAAGACGCCGACGATACCCGCAACTTCGCCGCCGACGACGTGGCCGGCTTCAACGTCAACGCCATCGCCATCGAAGTGCCGATCGAGTTGCTGACCTACGACGGCAAGCGCCACGCCGCCAGCGATCCGCTGGCCACCGTCGGTACTTGGGGCACCACCTCCCGACCGCGAACCAAGGCCTATCGCCAACCGGGCGAGCCAGCGGCGGTGTCGGATCGGGTGGTGCAAATCCAGCGCATGGGCAATCCGCTGTTCAACGAGTTGATCATCGGCACCGGCGACAAGGACAAATTCAGCATGAGCCAGCCCAAGGACGACGCCCAGTTCGCCAACTACGCCCTGGACCCGCTGCTAGCGCGGGTGCTGAACGCCATCTACGCCGATGCGCTGCCGATTCCGACTCCGCCACGCACCGACCTGCTGCCGCTGGTGACCTACATGGCCCCCATCGC
>JBAQIQ010000034.1:0-4721 GCA_049288935.1 Candidatus Competibacteraceae bacterium | reverse complement strand
AGGTTATAGCCGGCATGGGGCGCCGGCGCGACGACATCGACGCCGGGCGCCGCTGCCACGAAGGCGACATGGCGCCAGCGAGGTAGCGCGAGACGACGATTCGCGTCACAGGCGACGACCGGGATGGTCGTGTCCAGCGAAGCGGGAAAGCCCGGCTCGTCCCGGTTATCCAGGGTGGCCGCCACCACCACCACGCCCCGACGATGGGCCGCCGCCAGCAGACGCGCCAGCAAGTCGTCCGGCTGGCCGCCCAGGCTGAGATTCATCACCCTAGCCTCATGATTGATGGCGAAATCGACCGCCTTCGCCAGCGTCCAACTGCTGCAACGGGCCTTCGAGCTGGCCCGGTCTGGATACCAACACGCCTTGAGTACGGTCAAGCGAGCATCGGGGGCGATCCCGTCGAAGCCCGCACCGTCGGCATGCGCGCCGATGACGCCGGCCACTGCCGTGCCATGCCGATCTGTGCGAAAGGAGGGTTCGCCCCCCTCGACGAACGTCGCCGTTTCGGCAATTCGTCCGCGCAACTCGGGATGGTCTACGTCGGCGCCGGTGTCGATCACCGCCACCGCCACCCCCTGACCGGTGCTGACGCGCCCCGCCAAATCAGCCCGAACCAGCTTCGCGCCGTAAGCCAACTCGGCGTAAGGGTCGTGTGTTACGGTTTGCAGCCCCTCAAAAGTTTGGTTGACCTGCACCAGATCCACACGCGGATCGGTTTTCAATTGGGCGATCACCGCCTCCAGCGACTGGTCAGCGGGAACCTGGAAAACCAGGCACTGCACCTTGATGGAGTTCAACGGAAATTCGCCCACCGGCCGGAGCCGATATTGCGCCTGCAAGTCGCGGGCGATATCTGACCATGCTGACCGCAGCCGGTCGGGTAACGCCACGATGATCTGACGCGATTGCAACTGTTTGGGAACGCCGGGTTCGTCGATCACCGCCGCTGGTAGCGAATCGGGCGAATCGGGCCAGCCGGTGCAGCCGCTCAATATCGCCAACAGCGTCGCTGCTGCGCCGGCCAACCGCCATGATGTCACTAAAGTCATCGTCAGCCTCCCTCGGCAATGGACTCCGCCAGTTTGATTTGATGGAGACCGCGCAACCGGACCAGGACGGGCGCGAGCGTTGGTTCCAGGCGTGCGCCAGCGGGCAGAACAACGGTATAAACACCGAGTGCGGTGGGGCCGGCGACGATACTGCCGTCGATGCTGCGCAAAATCTCCTGAATTTCTCCCATCGTGGCCGCATTGGCGAAGATGATGCGCAGGCGGGGGCCAGCCACCGGTTGTCCGGTGCTGCTTGACAGGGTTTCGTAATCCGGCGTCGGTCGCGACAACGGCAAGGCGATCGCCAACAGTAGCCCTGCCACCGCCAGGCTTTCCAGCGCCAGCGTCCAGCGCACTGAATTCGGCGTTGCGCCCAGCCAATCGCGCAGGCGCTGAAACAGGGTGAGGGAACGGGCTGCGACAAGCGCCGGTTTTGCTTCCAGGCGGTCGATATCCGCCAGCAACCGGTCGAAGTCGCCGGGCGACGGCTGCCAGATTTCATCAATGTTATTATGTTGGACGGCGGCGGCGAGAAGGCGACATTGCTCCAGTTCAGCGCGACAAGTGGGGCATTCCACGCAGTGTCGCTCTACGGTCGCTGTTTCATCCGGGGTCAGAGCGCCGTTCACATACCACGGCAGCAACGCCTCAATTTCCTCGTGTGCGTCCAGCGCTGGTCGGTCCATCGGGATGGTGGACATGGTCAGGTCACTCCTTCAGTTTGGCGGCGTCCCAATAGCCGCGCTGCGCTAACAATTGGGCCAGCTTCTTGCGAGCGTGAAACATGCGAGTCTTCACCGTATTGGTCGGACAACCGACGATTTTGGCGATTTCCGGGTAAGAGCGGTCCTCGCCAAACGTCAGCTCAATCACGCTGCGATGCTCCGGTGAGAGCTGGTCCAGCGCCCACTTGAGCACTGCGCCCAGCTCCCAACCCATGACGGTTTGTTCCGGGCCGGGCGCGGTGGCGGCCTGTGGCGCTTCCTCCCGATCCCCGGCCTCGTCGAGCGTGATGGGCGGTAGTGTATCGATCGGCTGTTCAGCACGAAATTTTCCAACTTGTCGCAGCACTTTAAGCCCCTTGTGGTGGGCGATGCCGAACAACCAGGTCGAGAGTTGCCCGGCGGCGGGATCGAAACGCTCGGCGTTTTGCCAGACCGCCAACATCGTATCGTTCACCGCTTCGCCCACTCCTTCGGGCTGCTTGAGGAGCTTGAGCAGATAACTCCCGATGCGTGGCGCGTACTGATCATACAGTTGCTTGAACGCTTGGCGGTCCTTGCGCGCCACTGCCCGAATCAGTTCCAGATCGGTGCTTGGGGTGGCGGTCCCGGCGACCGGGCGCGATGACGGCGCGGGATACTGGCTCATCGGTGGATGGCTCCATGGAGGCTCAAGATACCTGCCCGTTCATCCGGTATTCCCGTCCTGAATCGCTCAGGTTCAAAACTCAGGGTTGTCCGCAGCATTTTTTCACTCACTGTGAACCATCGGCTGCTGGCGGGGAAACCACTGGGCAAGTGGATGACGCCACCCGGTCATCTGCGAAACGCCAAAAGTCCATTGGATAAACCAGTGAGGTAAAGATCATGTTTTTGAATTCCAAAAAAAAAGCGGCTATGTTGCATAAATTGACGCTCGGTATCACTCTGGGCGTAGTGCTGGCTATCCTGTTGGGGGCTGGTCTCGTGCGCCCAGCGGAAGCGTTGCTGCCCGTCGCCAGCTTAACGATCAGCGACGCCGAGGGTTATGAAACCTGCCCGGCTGCCTCTCCAGCAGTCAAGCATCCGGTCTTCACTATTCGGCTCATTCGGCCCGCTGCCGGTCCGTTTGTGACCGAGACCGTCCATTACACCACGCAGAACGGTACTGCGATTGCCGGTCAAGATTATGTTGCGAAAAGCGGTGTGCTGACTTTTGCGCCGAACGAGTCCACCAAGACCATCCAGATCAACCTGATCACAGACAGCACCGGCACTGCCGAGTTTGAGAACCAGAATTTCTCCGTAGTGCTGTCAAATCCCAGCCTCCGACTGAGAACCCAGGATTTGACCGGCGTCGCTCTCATCTGGGACATCGAGCCCTCTACTGAAGAATGCCAGCGTCACCCCGATACTCCTGTTGATGAACCATTCCCTTCGCCGGGCGATGATTTCCTGACGGTAGAGGATCATTGTGACGAGCTGGGGATTAAGTGCATCTTGTAGTTCGCCTTCAGGGACGCACTGGGGTGCGTCTCTGCTCCGGCGTTTACGGAACGCGAGCCGATGGTAAAACCGGCTTTCCCAAAACACTGTAGCCAAGTAGGGTACGCATTGCGTACCTTTTTCGGGATATGAACGCTGGTCGGTACGCGGTGCAGGTCATCCTGCATTGTTCTCGTCACGATTTAAGGGGTCACTGCCGTGAACCATCAAGACCAAAGGAAAACGCCTATTTTCGGCGCTGCCAGTTATAGATCCTCTGTTATTACACCGGGAGATCCGTCACCCCCGTAGATTCAAAGCCTCGTTCGCGAAATCAGTGCGCCGCGCCGCCAGAGTTTCCCGCACCTTGCCGGTATCCACCGTCATCCACAATCACGACGGATAGGCATTTCAATCAAACGAGGCCAAGTATCGCACCATGGGGCAGCCCTCAAACTGCGTGAAGACCCTCGGTATACTGCCTTGCTTGGCAGGTTTGGCAGCAAAAGCACAGTCTTGGAGAGTGATTTCGGGTGCAACGGGTATCCCAGACGCAGAGCTACCCAGCAGCGAGTCAGAATCGCCGCTTTGACCTGTCACCAGTTGATGCGCTGGTCGACATCAAAGTCGGGGGCCGGTTGTGCCGCCAGATCCCAATCCGGCACGATCTCGGCACCCTCGCCTGTCCACCCATCGCAGATCGGACAAACCAAAGGGAACCCCCCCGCCCGACGGATCGTGGCGCGCTCGCGCCATCCTGCCTCCGTGCCATAACTCATCCCTGCGATGCTGTCCCCAGCGTTTTCCCACGGCGGTCGGCAGTTTCGAAATGATCTAACATTATGTACATTAACGATATTTATCGTGTATCATATATTTTTATTGATCTGCCTTTATTTTGGTTCTTCGAGGGTTTTTGTGGAGCCAGCCGATTCAGGGGCGGCTTTTGGATTCAACTCATTGATCTTCAAAGAGGCAGCGCCCGCTTGACGGGCTGATCTTGGCCCAGAGGCCCACATTCCACAGAAACCCTCGAAGAGCCGATAAATTTAACAATTTGTTGAAAAAAATATGCTCTCCCGAATTAGGTGAAAAGAGCCGGTTCAACAGCCTCTGCGAGCGATCCCAAAGGCCCATCTCTAGCTGTGGCGCTGTCGATAGGCAGGGCCGTTCACGGGTTGGCCGCCGTCGCCCGTTCCAGCAGGTCCAGGATGGGCTGGTAGTCGTAGTTTTCCATCAGGCGGCCGAGCGCGGCGGCCAAGCCGGGTTGCACCTTGCCGATCTCGACCAGCACCGCCTTGATGCGGTCGCCGTCGAGGCTGGTGACCACCTCGGTCAGGGCTTGGCGCAGAGGTTCCGGCAGGGTGTCGAGGGATTGCGATGTCAGTTCGCACGCACGCTCGACCGCCGCCGGGGCGGCGCGAACCAGTTTCACCCCCAGCAGGGTCTCCATGCACTCGTGGATTTCCTCGGGCCGGAACGG
>JBAQIQ010000033.1:0-1751 GCA_049288935.1 Candidatus Competibacteraceae bacterium | reverse complement strand
GCGCCCCTGAAGCCGCCCCGGCGGCCACGCCACCGCCCAAGCGGTTTAATTTTGCCGATGTGCGCCGCCGCGCCGAGATGCTGGCCAACCAGCCGTTCCAGACCGCCGGCAGCAACCTGCCCGACTTCTTTAAGAACCTGGATTATGATCAATATCGCGATATCCGTTTTCGGGCGGATCACAGCCTGTGGCGTGCGGAAGGGTTGCCCTTCGAAGTTCAATTCGCGCCGCTGGGATTCCTGTTCAAGCAGCCGGTCATCATCAACGTTGTTGCGGATGGCGAGAGCCAACCGGTCGAATATGCCAACGACCTGTTTAATTACGGTAAAAACCAGACGCCGGATCATATTCCCAAAGATTTGGGATTCGCTGGCTTCAAGGTGATGTACCCGTTGCACACCGACAGCCATTACGACGAGGTGGCGGTATTTCTGGGCGCCAGCTACTTCCGCGCCGTCGGCCAAAATCAGAGTTACGGCATCTCAGTACGCGGCCTGGCGATTGACACCGGCTTGACCAAACCTGAGGAATTTCCCTACTTTCGCGAGTTTTGGTTGGAAAAGCCGGGCAAGGATGCGACCGAACTGACCGTTCACGCCCTGATGGACAGCCAAAGTGTAACGGGCGCCTACCGCTTCGTCATTAAACCCGGTCTCAACACCCAGATCGAGGTCCGGGCCAGTCTGTTCGTTCGGGAAAAGGTGCAAAAATTTGGCGTCGCCCCGTTGACCAGTATGTTTTTTCACGGCGCGCTGAACGAGCGGTTCTTCGATGATTTCCGTCCACAGGTCCATGATTCCGACGGTTTGCTGATGGCAAACGGCAAGGGTGAATGGATCTGGCGGCCGCTGAACAACCCAGTTCGGTTGCGGATCAGCGCTTTTCAGGACCATAACCCACGCGGTTTTGGATTGTTGCAACGCGACCGCAATTTTGAAAACTACCAGGATCTGGAAGCGCACTATCACATTCGACCCGGCATCTGGGTCGAGCCGCAGGGCGATTGGGGTAAAGGGTCGATACAACTGATTGAAATTCCGAGTGATGCTGAGCGATATGACAATATCGCCGCGTTCTGGGTTCCGGAAAAGCCGGTCGAGCCCGGCCAGCCCCTGGAGTTCAACTACCGGCTGTTCTTCTTCCTGGATATGCCCAGTTTGTCACCAGGCGGGCGCACCCTGGCCAGCCGGATCGGTGCGGGCGGCGCGGGCGATCTGGATGCTTCGCGGCGGCGGTTTGTTATCGACTTCGGCGGCGAGGCCCTGGCGAAACTGGCTGAAGACGCCCCGGTGACCGCAGTAGTCACCGGTTCCAGTGGTCAGATCGAAAACGTGGTCGCGCACAAGAATGCGCATACCCAGGGTTGGCGAGTGTCCTTCGAACTGGCGCCCAAAGGCGACGAACCGGCGGATTTGCGTTGTTTCCTCAAACTCGGCAATGACGTGCTGACCGAGACGTGGAACTACCAATGGACCGTCGCTCGGTGAGTACGCTCCGATCATCGCTGGCGGCGCCTTTCAGTGCGCGGCTGTTGGACCGCCTCAAGGCGTATTGGGCGGCGCTGGGCGTGGCAGATCCAAACCTGGCGCTGGCCTTGAGCGAACAAACGTTGCGGCGGCTACCCGATCTCTCGGATGAAGCGGAGTCCGCCGCACGGGCCATCATCGCCGCTGGCGAATTGCTGGATGACTGGCTGGCGGCGGCGCTTGACCTGCCCCGACCCTCGCCGGCGTTGACTGCGGCGCGCGCCG
>JBAQIQ010000032.1:0-7285 GCA_049288935.1 Candidatus Competibacteraceae bacterium | reverse complement strand
ACACGGGCCAGCGCACCCAGCGCCCGCCGCGCCTGCTGCTGCGGAGCCAGTGGCGATGGCTGGCCACGGGTGCGTGCCTGGCGCCGGTGTTATTTGGTTTTCTGATTCCCGCCGGGCAGTTGACCCTTTGGACCTGGCGCACCGCACCGCAGATCGTCGATGACCGATTTATGCAACTGGTGGCGAACAGTTTGCTACTGGCCGGCGGCGCGACTCTATCCATCCTGCTGCTGGCGCTACTGCTGGGCTACAGCCAACGGCTGCGGCCCTATCCTGTGGTGCGAATGGCGGTGCGCAGCGCCGGGCTGGGCTATGCTGCGCCCGGCGCTGTGCTAGCCATTGGCGTCATGTTGCCGTTTGCCGCCATTGACCGAAACGTGGATCACTGGGCGCGGGCGTGGCTCGGCGTATCCACGGGGCTGCTCCTGAGTGGAACATTGTTCGCCCTGCTGTTTGCCTACTGCACCCGGTTCCTGCCGGTGGCGCTGCACAGCGTCGAGGCTGGGCTGACCCGCATTCGACCGAGTATGGACGACGCTGCCCGCGCCTTGGGCGCCAAACCGTACAACGTACTGTGGCGGGTTCACATTCCAATCCTGCGCGGCAGCCTGTTGACCGCCTTGTTGTTGGTGTTCGTGGATGTCCTCAAAGAACTGCCAGCCACGTTGATTCTGCGCCCGTTTAATTTCAATACGCTGGCAGTGCGTACCTTTGAACTGGCCTCGGATGAGCGGTTGGCGGATTCCGCCAGCTTCGCCATGGCCATCGTCCTGGCCGGCATTGGGCCAGTGATTTTGCTCAGCCGCGCTATCAGCCGTGCGAGACCCGGCCATGACCCCCTTTCTTGAATTGACCGACCTCGATATCGCCTACCCGCCCCGTAAAGTGATCCGGGAGGCATCGCTGACCATGCACTGCGCCGGTATCGGCTGCCTGCTTGGCCCCAGCGGTTGCGGCAAGACCACCCTGTTGCGGGCGATTGCTGGGTTTGAACCGGTGCAGCGCGGTTCAATCCGGCTGGAAGGCGTTGAACTCAGCCGGCCTGGCTGGACGCTGCCGCCAGAACGGCGGCGCATTGGCCTGATGTTTCAGGATCTGGCGCTGTTTCCGCATTTGACGGTCGCCGACAATATTGCTTTCGGTCTGCGTGACTGGAAGCGGCAGGAGCGTCGGGCGCGGGTTAGCGATCTGTTGCAGTTGGTGGGACTGAGCGATTTCGCCAAACGCTATCCGCATCAATTGTCCGGTGGCCAGCAACAACGGGTGGCGCTGGCCCGGGCGCTGGCCCCGCGTCCGCGATTATTATTGCTGGATGAGCCGTTCTCCAGCCTGGATGTTGCCTTGCGGGAAGACCTGGCACGGGAGGTGCGCCGGATTCTGCTGCGAGAAGGCACCGGCGGACTGCTGGTGAGTCATGACCAGTTTGAAGCCTTTACCTTCGCTGATGAAATTGGGGTGCTGGATGAGGGTCGGCTGCGGCAATGGGATAATGCCTACAACCTCTACCATCAACCCGTTGATCGCTTCGTCGCTGATTTCATCGGTCAGGGCGTATTGCTAGCGGGACGGGTTGCGTCAGGAGGACAGGTAATGACCGAGCTGGGCGAACTGGCCGGGCCATCGCCGGCCGGCTGCGAAGCGGGCGATGATGTGGAAATCCTGGTGCGCCCGGATGATGTGATCCATGACGACGCCAGTCCACTTAAAGCGGAAGTGACGGAACGGGCATTCCGGGGTGCGGAGTTTCTCTACACGCTCAAGTTACTCAGTGGGGCGCGGCTGTTATGCCTGGCGCCCAGCCATCATAACCACGCCCTTGGGCAACGGATCGGCATCCGTCTGGACATCGATCATCAGGTGATGTTTCGGCGGAATCGATCGGTCACCTGCATTGAAGATCCACCCGCGCTGTAAAACCACAAATCCAGTCGGCGGCCCATGATCTTCAAACCATGAGCTCAGCAGGACAGATTGGCGGATCCATCGATCCTGGCCAGCAAGGCGCGATATACTCTCTCTGTGAATAGCGATGAGCAAAGCCGACTGATCCCCCATGCGGAGACTGAGAGCGAAGTATGTACAAACCCGATTTTATTATAATTTCCAGGAAACAAACGATCCTCTATCAACCGGCGGAGTGTCTGCAATGACGTACATTACCGGAACTATCGCCGACGTGGTGCATGACGGTCCCATCGCAACGCTGATTTTGGACACTGGCCGCCGTCATTATCATCTACCGGCTGACTCACAGTTACTGGCCGAGGCTTTGAAAGCGCTGTTCGGCGAGGACTGTGTGGGCAAACTGGTGGCTGTTCAATATGATGGCGCAATACTCACCAGCATTGAAATTCCTGGTGTGGCCCCCGACTACGCAATTTAATTTATCCGGGTCGGTGACGTGAGGTGTTGTGTTGAATCCTTGAAAGGCGCGCCATGCGACCCCTCATCCACATCTCTTGCTGTGGATCTACCCACTAGCGGGCAGGCTAGAAAAGTGTGGAAACTACCCGAGGATGTGCTCCAAAGCAGCAAAGCACTCACGCTGGAACCCGGATAACCAGAATACTGGGGGTAGTAGACGGCCTGCTGGATAATCGCCTGCAGGTCCAGTTCTTGGAGAAGATCAGCTAACCATATTTCTGCTAGCCGCACCTCCTGACCCATAAAAAGAAACACCGCCCTACACGGTTTTCATTTATCAAATCTGGGAGTTACCCGATGGCCGGAACCAGCCTTTTAGCTTTGATTGATGATATTGCCACTGTTCTCGACGATGTGGCGCTGATGACCAAGGTGGCGGCAAAAAAGACCGCCGGCGTCCTCGGTGACGATCTGGCGTTGAATGCCGAGCAGGTCTCCGGGGTGCGCGCGGAACGGGAACTGCCGGTGGTGTGGGCCGTGGCCAAGGGCTCGATGAAGAACAAGCTGATTCTGGTCCCGGCGGCGATCCTGATCAGCGCGGTGGCGCCGTGGGCGATTACCCCACTCCTGATGGTGGGCGGCGCATATTTGTGTTTCGAGGGCTTTGAAAAGCTGGCACACAAGTTTCTACACGACAAGGCCGAAGCCCAAACCGAACACGCTGCCGAAGTGAAAGCGCTCAATGACCCCAACGTCGATTTAGTGGCGTTCGAACAAGAAAAAATTCGGGGCGCGATTCGCACTGACTTCATTCTGTCCGCTGAAATCGTCGTGATCGCACTGGGTACCGTGCAAAATGCGGCGTTCGTCACCCAAGTGGCTGTGATCGCTGGCATTGCCGTTCTCATGACGGTTGGTGTTTATGGCGTGGTGGCTGGCATTGTCAAATTGGACGACGCCGGACTTTATCTAGTGAAGAGCAGTGAGAATACGGCTGGACCCAGTGTCAAGCGCATCCTGGGTAAAGCGCTTTTGCAAGTTGCGCCTTATCTGATGAAAACCCTTGCTGTCGTCGGTACAGCGGCCATGTTTTTGGTGGGTGGAGGCATCTTGGTGCATGGTTTACCTCATTCACACGAGGTGCTGCGCCACGCCGAAGAAGTTGTCCACGGCATACCTGGCCTCGGCGGTGTGCTTGCGGTGATCACACCTACGCTATTGAATATGTTGGCGGGGGTGGTCGCGGGTGGTCTGGTGCTGCTAGGCGTCAACAAGGTAAAAGCGGTTCTTGGCAAACCCGACAACCTGGCCTAATTTAGAAATTTTTTTATCGACCCACCCTAGACCGTGACGCGGAAAAGCAGCCGCCAACAAAATATCGAACTGCTGTAAGATTTACTTGTTTTGTCTTGCCTCGTGCGCTACGATGCAGGCTACAAGGTTTTTAAGTGGGTCATCTGTTCGTTCGCTGTAAACCCTTCCAATCGGTATTCGGCTCGTCAGTTCCTCTGTTCTAACTCTTGTACCCGTAGCGATTGCTTTCTTTTCAATTTTTTCGAGATCGAGTTTCATGTCAACTGGTACTGTTAAGTGGTTTAACGAAGCAAAGGGTTTTGGTTTTATTTCTCCGGATGGCGGTGGCGAAGATTTGTTCGCGCACTTCTCTGCCATCCAGGGGCAAGGGTTCAAAACCCTCAGGGAAGCTCAGAAGGTTTCGTTTGACATCACCACTGGGCCTAAGGGCAAACAAGCCGCCAATATTCGATCCATGGAATAAACATCCACGGTCGATATTGATGAAAACCGCCCGGCTTCGCCGGGCGGTTTCATTTCCTGCCTCGCTGCCCTGCCGCACATTATTCCAGCCGCATTCATCACCGAGGCAGGGAACGGGTCATCACCTGTCGCACTGCGTCGATTTCGGCGGTCGTGAACCGGCGGTGGTCGTCGATAGAAAAATTAATTTTCAAATTCAGGCGCTTGACGAAGCTGTCCACTGCCAAGTCGCACAGTCGCCGCTGCGGCTGAACACCGGAAGGTGCGCTGCCGCCAATTTCGCTGACATCACCCAGTGTTCCCGCCGCCAAGGCATGTAAAACGTCCGGCGCATCAATCTCCCGCAGCACCGACAGCAGGAATTCCCGATCTGCCAGCGAACCCTCAGCGCTGGTTTGCAGCAGCGTCAATCGCCCGGATTGATCACCGAGGCGCGACAAGCTCACAGCCGCCGCTAACCTGACCGGCACGACCGGCGCCCAGCTCGCCAGTTCGGTTTGCGCATTACCCGCCCGCTCATTAAGCATCTGCAACGTTTTCAGGCTGGATTCGCCAGGAAAATAACCGATCAGCAAGAGCGCGGCAGCGGCGTCATTGCCCTGATCGACGCTGGCCCGCAAAGCCTCACCGACCCCGGAACGCTCCGCCAGTTGTAAAGGGTCATGCTGTTCATAGAGCGCCAGCGCAGCGCGGGCGCGGAGATCCTGCGACGGATCGTGCAGCGCCAGCGCCAGCAAAGGAATGGCGGCGGGGTCCGTAGACGCCGTCAGCAACGCTAACGCCTGCAAGCGCAGCATCTCATTATCGTCCCGCAGGTAGGGTTTTAAATAGGGAATAACTTGAGCGCCTTGTTCGGCGAGTTGCGAAATGAGATCGTAATTGTCTTGGCGGGCGGCGGTAAAGGCCGCATTAACCTGAGCAGCGATGTCATCGTTCATGGCGATTCCTCTGGAAGGTTGCAGGGTAAGCAGGAGCGTCATGCCTAACAAGAAGGGTATGGCCTGCTTGCTCATGACCATTCGCCTTCATGGATTCATGATGTTGGCGTGAGCCTTGGAAATACGCTGATCAGTACGGCCCGGCGACATCAGCAAATCCAAACCCGGCGCCGGGTGATCGACCCCCAGAAAATGGCCGATTTCATGGGCCATGGTTTCATGGGTCTGATAACTGATGTTATCCTCGAAAATGCAGTTATTTCCGAGAGTCCCAGCCTCCGTATTATCAATGTTGGGGGTGTTGTCCTGCTCGTACTCCCAGACAAAGAAAATATTTAAATCAGCAGCATTGTCACGCTTGGCCACGACGATATCCCATTCATGCTCGCCCGGCGCCACCCCGGTAATGTGTTTAGAGTAGCGCACGACACCACCAAGATTCTGATTTATCTTGACATTACGAGCATTCTGCTTGATCACTTCAACATTCGCCTGGTTTAGCAAGATTTCGTTGGCTTGCTGCACCCAGGTCGGGACATCGCTCAAGCTACGCGTGGTCTTATGGCCCGCATTATCTTCAAGGAAATTGAAAGTGATGCGAACGGTCTTTTTGATCTTGACGGCGACTTCGAGGCTGGCCACCGTGGTCGCGCCATCCTTGACGTCGATAAAGGTCGTCCCCTTGACCTTACCCTTGATGATCAATTCACGCCCGCCATGCACGAAACACTTGGGTGCATCCTCGACGGTGGCAATGCCTGTATTGCGACTGACGACCGTCAGATTGGCGGCGTTCTTCAGAATGACCGTTTTCTGCCCGCTCATGGGAACCATTTGCCAAGGAGGATTCACCGTGCCGTCAAATCCGTCCTTAGGTTTTTTCTGCTCAAAGGTCGGCTTACCGGCAGGAGGCGCTGCGCCCGGGCCAGTATAGGTCACGCCCAGCGCCCCCCAAGTCTTGGGCCCGACGATGCCATCGACTTTCAGCCCTTTCATCTGCTGGAAAGTGCGGGTGGCGGCATCTGTTTTCGGCCCGAAAATGCCGTCTTCCACCAGTTTTTTTCCCTGAGGTAGCTTGGCCAGAGGAACTTGCTGATTCAACAACCCCTGTAGCAGTTTGACATCCGGCCCAGTGCTGCCTTTTTGAATCATACGATTTGCAGTTGCCATCGTTCTTTCTCCAAGCCATTCGTTGACTGTGAATACCACTGATTTCACAGCATCAAATTTTATGCCAGTCAATCATTGGACTGATGAGCGGCTTATGGCCGATTAGACACGTTTTTAACCCTGCCATTTTTGAAAAACCACGTCTTTAAGCTGATCGGTTCATTCCGAACCGGTCAATCTGGCGGTCAGGGTTCAAAATGGCAGCGGGCAGACATCTCATCTGGGGGACGACTCTCCCAATGAAATCGACTCTGCACAGCCGATTTCCCGGGGCGCGAAGGCGCAGAGCTAGTCAACCTGTTGCGCTTGCAGATAAGGGCTATAGCGTTGATCGCTTTTCTGGATGTGTTCAGTAATCCAGCTTTTGAGAAAGCTCATCACCTTCATATTGATGTGCTGGTTACCTCTGGCGAACTGTTCTTGAAGGGTGGTCACTTGCCGAATCAGATCAGCATGTAGGGCTTGATGTTCGACCAAATTCGGGTAGTGACAAGCCGCCATTCGTCCTTCTTCGTAACTGAAATGCTCGACGGTGTAACGCGCCAATCCATCCAGCAGTCGTCCCAGAATGTTCCGGGCTTGCCCGCTGCGCATGGCGTCGTGCAGACCGTTGATCAAGCGAATCAACTCTTGATGCTGCCGATCAATATCCGGGTCATTCACGCTGAGCGCATCGCTCCAGATAATCAACGCAGCTTTGCTATCGTTGTGCTTGGTGGCCTTGCTAACCGGTGGTCTCGCCAGCCGGAGGTTTTTTTGCGGATGCACGGTGGGTTTTGTCGCACCGTGGGCCAAAAATGAGGCCGGACGACGAGTGGTCGATACCGGCGCTTCGTCATCCAATTTAAAAAAGCCCATCAAGTTTTGCAGTTCGCACGCCTGTTCGCCCATCGCCTGACTGGCCGCCGCTGTCTCCTCGACCAGCGCCGCGTTCTGCTGGGTGGCCTGATCCATCTGCACAATCGCTCGGTTGACCTGTTCAATCCCGCCCGCCTGTTCGTGCGCCGCCGCCGTCATCTCGGCCACAATGTCACTGA
>JBAQIQ010000031.1:0-13673 GCA_049288935.1 Candidatus Competibacteraceae bacterium | reverse complement strand
AGCACCGCTGGCGCCTGGCGCTGGTCGAGTTGAGAGGGCCGGGCGCCGACGAGGGGCTGGCGATCGCCGAAACCCTCCGCCAGGTGAGTCCGGAAACGGCGATTCTGTTTTTCTCCCCGCAGCCGATCAGCGAAGCGGACGAGGCGCGCCTGCGTATCTACAGCGACAGCATCATCGTCAGCACACCGCAGGCCGATCAACGCTTATTGCGCAATGTCGAACGTTTCCTGCTCGAAGTACCTCAGGCGGCGCCCAACACGAAGGTCGAGACCGTTACCCAGCGTCTCGCCGGACGGAGCATCCTGGTCGTCGACGACGACCCACGCAACCTCTTCGTCGTCACGGCGGCCCTCGAACAGAATGGCGCTGCCGTGCGCAGCGCGGTTAACGGGAAACAGGCGCTGGCGCTGCTGGCCAAGGCGGCCGTCGATCTGGTCATCACCGACATCATGATGCCCGAGATGGATGGCTACCAGACGATCGCCGCCATTCGCGGCACACCGGGTCTGGCCAACATCCCGGTCGTCGCCCTGACCGCCAAGGCGCTGCCGGAAGACAAGGAACGTGTGCTGGCCGCCGGCGCTGACGACTACTTTTCGAAGCCGGTAGACTACGACGTCCTGGTCAACATGGCGGCCCTATGGTGCGCGAAGCGCTGAGTCCGGCATGAGCGCCACGCTGCTGTCTGATGGCCAGCCGAACCGGGCCGGTGTTCTCGGTCGTCTGACGTCGGCCGCCGAACAGGCCGAGTTGCTGTCGCTGTTGGCCGCCTACGAGGCGAAGGCGAATGGCGAACCCTTCGAACTGGACGTGTACGACGCCGAAACCTTGCCGGGGCCGCTGATCGAGGCGTTGATCCGGCTCCTCGACCGTGGCCAGCGGCTGAAAATCGTCGCCTATCGTCCGCTGCTGGCGCATTGCCTGATGCGTCTCGGGTTGCCGGTGCGACAGATCGTCAATACGAACCCGCTGGCGCCTTTGACCCGCTGCCGAGCATTGGTAGTCGGAGGCTCGGCTCAGAGCCTGGACAAGCTGCTCCTCATCGTCGGCAGTCTGCCGGCTGGCGAGACAACGGTTTTTGTCGCACAGCATGTGCAGGAGGACCAGGTCAGCCTGCTCGACCGATTGCTCCAGGTGCGCACGGATTACCGGGTGGTGATGCCACAGCACTTGGCAGCGGTCGAAACATCGACCATCTATGTCGCGCCGCCAGGGTGTCATCTCAAGGTGGCGCATGGTCTGATCTATCTCACCCACGATGCCAAGGTCAACCTTGCCCGACCGTCGATCGACGTGCTCTTCGCATCGGTTGCCGGCGAGTACCGCGAGCAGTGTCTGGGGGTTCTGCTCTGCGGTTACGGCAATGACGGAGTGGCGGGTTGCGCTGCCCTCAAAGAGGCTGGAGCCTGCGTCGTCGTCGAAGACGGCGATGACTGTGGTGACGCGCGCGTGCTGCCCGATGCCGCCTGCGCGGCCGGACGGTTCGACCACGTCATGAAATGCGCCGGGATAGCAAGCTTTGTCGCGGCCGCGATCGCTGGACCTCAAGCTGCGCCGACAGGCCATCTGCTCGATTTGTTTCTCGAAGCGCTTTGGCGGCAGTACGACTACGACTTGCGGGGTTACCAGCGGGATAGCATCGAACGGCGACTGAAGAACCTGATGGGACAGTTCGGCTTGCCGGGTTTCGCCGATTTTCAGCGTGCTGTCCTGTCGCAGCGTCCGCTGTTCGAGCGCCTGGCGGCCGAAATCTCGGTCGGAGTGTCCGGCTTTTTCCGCCACCCCGAGCAATTCCGGCGGCTGCGTGAGGATGTCCTGCCCTACCTGGCGAGCTTTCCGGTACTCAAAATCTGGTCCGCTGGCTGCGCCACCGGCGAAGAAGCCTTTTCACTGGCGATCCTGCTCGACGAACTGGGGCTCCTGCCGCGAACGCGCCTCTTCGCCACCGATTTCAACATGTATTACCTGGACCTCGGCAAGAGTGGACTGTTTCCCGTGGCCGATCTGGCCGATAGTCGCCGCGACTACTTGGCCAGCGGCGGACCGGGTCGCTTCGACGATTACGTCGAGCACCACGGCCGCTGTCTGAAGGTGCAGGAGCGCTTGCGACAAACGGTCCTTTTTCATCGCCACTCGTTGGTCAGCGAAGGGGTGTTCAATGAATTCCAACTCATCGTCTGCCGCAACGTCATGATCTACTTCAATCAGGAGACCCAGCGGAAAGTCCTTGCGCTGTTCGCGCGCTCGCTGCATCCGGACGGTTTTCTCGTGCTCGGCCCGCGCGACGGACAGATCCGTATAGCCAGCGAGCACGGCCTCGCACCCCATTCCAGCGCCGAGCACATCTACCGCCTCCAAAGGGGTCGCACGCATGATTGAGAACTTCCTGATCCTGGTGGTAGACGACAACCCCAATAACCGCTTCGCGCTACGCACGCTGCTTTCCGGCCTGAATGGCATCGAGATCATCGAGGCCGCTTCCGGCGAGGAGGCGCTGATGCAAACCGTTGCGCGTAACGTGCACCTGATTTTGCTCGACATCCAGATGCCCGGCATGGATGGATTCGACACGGCGCGTCACCTGCAGATGACGGAGCGAACGCGGAACATTCCGATCATCTTCGTGACCGCGGTGTTCAAGGCTGACGAATTCGTCAACAGGGGTTTCGCCCTGGGCGCGGTGGACTACCTGACCAAGCCGCTGGAGGACAATCTCCTGCTTTCCCGGGTGCACTTGTACCAGATTCTGCATGCGCGCGAGAGTCGTCTGGCGGCGACGGTCGAACAGTTGCGCCAACACGAAATCGCCTTGATCGCGGCCTTGAACCGCGCCGAAACGGCCAGTCGCGCGAAGAGCGCCTTTGTTTCGAACATGAGCCACGAGCTGCGCACGCCTCTCAACGCGATCATCGGTTTTTCCGAGCTGATGGCCAAGTCCAAGACGCTCGGCGACACCGACCGGAAGAACCTCGAGATCATCAACCGCTCGGGCGATCATCTGCTGGCCTTGATCAACGATGTGCTCGAAATCTCAAAAATCGAGGCTGGGCACGTCGAGCTGCTGGAAGAAGCAACTGACGTCGGGCGGCTGCTGCGCGATGTCGTCGCGCTGCTGCAACCGCGTGCCCAGCGGGCCGGACTGGCCTTGACGGCGGACATCGGGCGCCTGCCGGATGCACTGCTGTGCGTCGACGCAACCAAGCTGCAACAAGTGCTGCTCAATCTGCTCAGCAACGCCATCAACTTCACCCGGCAAGGCAGCGTCACCCTGGCCGTTGACGGACAGCCCGTCGAAAATGGCGCCCTGCGCCTGGCGGTCAAAGTGCGGGACACGGGAATCGGCATCGCGCCCGAGGACCAGAAACGGATCTTCGAACCCTTCACCCAGATCGCGCCGCACGCCACCTCCGCAGGTACCGGCTTGGGGCTCGCCATCACGCGGCAGTACCTGGCGATGATGGGCGGCGAGCTCGAGGTCGAATCGACTCCCGCCGTCGGTTCGACCTTCCGTTTCGCCCTGCTGCTGCCGGTGCTCAAAGGGGGAGTGACGGCGCCGGACGAGGGTGACTCGACACCGAGCGCGCTTGATCACGGCAAACGTATCCTGATCGCTGATGACGATGCCGATGCGCGCCAGCTGCTGGCCCAGATCCTGAGTCCGCTCGGCTTTGTCCTGGCCGAAGCTGCCGACGGCATTGAGGCGGTCGAACGGTCGGCGAGTTTTGCTCCCGATCTGATCATCATGGACTGGCGAATGCCCAAACTGGACGGCTTGCAAGCCGTGCAGCGGATCATGGCGCAGCCTGGCGAGCGGCGGCCAAAGATCGTGATGGCTTCGGCAAGCGCGCTCGAAGAGCAGCGGCGCACGGCGATGTCGGCCGGCATCAGTGATTTCCTGCGCAAGCCATTGCGGGAGGGAGTGTTGCTCGATGTACTGGCAGTGCATCTCGGGCTGCATTTCCGAACTCGTCAGCCGGACGAAACCGGCCCCGCGACTGCCAGCGCTCCGGTGGAAGCCGCCGCCGGGATCGCCGATCTGCCGCTCGACGTTAAACTGGCCCTCCGCGAAGCGGTGGCGGAACTGGATCCGGCCAAGATCAGGGCTATCTTGGCGCGCATCGAAGGGGATCAACCGGAGCTTGCCGGACGTATCGGACGAATGAGCGACGAGTTCCAGTTCCAAGAGTTGGGGGACCTGTTGCAGGAGGACTCAGGACGTGCGGCCTCCGACCGGGGTGGGTTTCGGGGGCGGCAGCGGTCGCCGCCAGAACTATCGGGGCGTTGATAATCGTCGCCGTGCGTTAACATCGGGACATTGGATCGACCGCCTGCCTCCTTATCCGCGATGTCGGGCCTGCCGGGTTAAGGCAGCAGTCGTTTTGCAGGCTTGATTGCGATCACCCGTCAGCGAGCTGGGCTGTAAAAAGGCGGGGCAGCCTTTCGCGCCGCTGTTCCGAAAATCCTCGGCCAACGCTTCGCGTGTCGCTGTTTCAGCGACGCCCAGTATTTCAACCAGACCCCGATACACTAAACCGAACAGCCGTTCCAGCGCGAATTGGTGAGTTTGTCCGGTGGTGGCGAACAGCCAGTCGCTCAAGACCATGAACCGCCCGAACGGATCGTCACCCAGCAACAGGGGACGGGCGTGGCGGAACCGCCCCGAATTGCCGATCAAATCCCAAAACCGGGCGAATCGTTCCAAACGCCGCAGGGTCGCGAAGTCCAGCAGCGCCGAACACAGCAGGTTGTAGGGTGGCTGCGGGTTGTAGCGGCAGTCGAATTCGGCGGTATGTCGGCTGATCGGTGCGCCGCGCAGCCGCTTGAGAATACCAACCTGGATTTCGTGCGGGCCGAGCGCCACCAGCCGGTTGAAGCCGGCGGCGAAGCTCGCCAGATCCTCGCCCGGCAGCCCAGCGATCAAATCGGCGTGTAGGTGAGCGTGGGTGTGTTGGCGCAGCCAGCGCAAATGTTCCTCGGTTTTGCGGTTGTCCTGCCGGCGGCTGATGAGCGCCTGCACTTCGGGATTAAAGGTCTGCACCCCGATTTCGAATTGCAGCGCGCCGGACGGAAAGCGAGCAATCCGTTCCTTGAGCGCTTCCGGTAAATGATCGGGGATCAACTCGAAATGTAGAAACAGCCGTTCGTCCAGCCGCTCCAGAAAGAAATCGAGAATCCGTGCGCCGACTTTGGCGTTGAGATTGAAAGTGCGATCCACGAATTTGAAGTGGCGCACGCCCCGGTCGTGGAGCCGTTGCATCTCGGTGAGAAACGGTTCCAGCGGAAACGGCCAAGCGGTTTTGTCCAGCGCCGACAGGCAGAACTCGCACTGGAACGGGCAGCCGCGCGAGGCTTCGACGTAGATCAGCCGATGGGCGATGTCCTCGTCGGTATAAAACCGATACGGCAGCGCCAGTTGATCGAGCGGGGGAGTCGCGGCGGCGATGACCTTTTCGACCGGCGGATCGCCGGCGAGCAGTCGCCGGCAGAGTTGGGCGAAGGCGAGATCGGCCGGACCGGTGATGAGGACATCGGCCAGTTGGAAAAGTGGCTGTTCCTCCCACTCGTGGCTGACTTCCGGGCCGCCCAGCACGATGACGAGATCGGGCCGCACCCGCTTGAGCGACGCGACGACTTGGGTGGTTTCCGCGACGTTCCAGATATAGACGCCGAACCCGACGATGCGCGGCTGTTCGGCCAGCAACGCTTCGGCGATGTCCAGCGGGCGTTGGGTGATGATGAATTCCCGGATGGCGGTGTCCGGCTGCAACTCGCCCATATTCGCCAGCAGATAGCGCAATCCAAAAGAGGAATGGAAATAGCGGGCGTTCAGGGTCGATAGCAGAATGGACGGCATGGCGGGTTGGGGGTTAAGGAACCGTATATTGGGATAAGGCGTCGTTGCAATAGGCCAGCGCGGCGGTTTCGGAATCCTCGATGGCGATTTCAACAGCGCGTTTGGCGATGTCGAGAAGTTGGGTGGCGCGTTGTTTAGCTTGGCGGGCTGCTGAAACGGAGGTTTTAATATCGCGCTGGACTTGGGCTGTGATGCTTGGAATCGGTAGCGATACCAAATCATTTTCAGAAATGGCTGGATAGAGGCTGGCGCTGGTGTGTAAGTCCATCAATTCGCAAATCGGTTTCAGGCGTAAATAGATCAGCAAAACTTCCGACATAATCTGGTGCGGTTGCAATACTACGAAACCGGACGAGCAGACATAGCCATCTTCTTCTGGAGCGATCAATGCAGTCAGACGCCGAATGGGGCGCACCGTCGAGGTGATGACATCGCCCGCCCTGACTTTTTGCGTAGCTCGGCTTGGCGCTTCACGATGGGGGACAATTTCGGCGTTTGCTGCACCATCGGTTTGTATGTTGCCGATCTCGATATAGTGGAAGCTTCCGCTTTCCTTGGGTGAGAACCTTTCGTGTCTTGGTGGGGCAACGTCAACGATGGTGAGTCCGTCGAGTCCTAGACAGTCGAGCAAATGGCGCACACGGGGCGTGAAAAACTCCGCATCCAGCCGCCCGGCAGCGAAGACATCACCACTGTTGTGGATGTAGCTCAGCGGTTCGGGGGCTTGCCAGTTTTCCAGGCCAAGTGCGCGGAGGAGGTTTGTTTCGGCGTTTTTTAACTGCTGAATCGCCGCCTGACGCGCACGATCTGATTGCTGAAAAAATGAAACGATTTTGGTTTGCAGGTCGGTACTAAACCGGGGAATAGGGACTTTGCGGCCATCGTCGAGACTGAGGTGAAGTTGTACGTTGCCTTGGAACTGCCGCCACAGCAATTTTTGGCCAATCCCGCTGTTGAGATACGCGACAATAGCTTCAGCACGATAGTTGCTCGCTCCATAAGTCGAAAGTGTGGTCGCTATGGTGTCCTGACTTGTATTGCATCGTTCAAGCGTGACTAAAGATGCTGCGGGATAGGCTGTCTTGGAAAGAACGATATCACCGAGCCGCAACTCCGTTTTTATTTCATCTTGATGAATAATTTCGGGGATAAAAGCGATATTGCTTTCATCGATTACACCTTGCCGAAGATTCAAGATACGAAGAAATGGTATGCCGTCATCTACGTATGAATCGGCATTAATATCAAATATGCCTTTCACAAAGCGAGAAAAAAGCGCACCTAACTCATCGTGCCCTTTTGGATAGCCTCGTGCAATGGAATCAGCTATCAGCATTGGTTTGGAAAAATATCCGCTATCAAGGCGAAGTTTCAGATTCTCGCGCCTTACGTCTGACATAAGAAGTTCTATTACTTCCAGCCCCTCCAACAAGCGCGTATACCGCGCTTCATCGAAGGGGCCTATTGAAAAAAACTGAGTCCCTCTTTCTTGGCAAACTCGATGAAGGCTTCGGCGATGCCGTCTTCGGTTTTACCATCGTGGTTGAACAGGTCGTGCTTGACGATCAGATGGCCGTGTTCGTCGAGCAAGGGTGATCCGTCGGCATCCTGGCGGTAGATTTTGTCGCCGGAGTTGTCCTTGGAAGGCTCCCGCATCGTCGCGAAGAAAATCGGGTAATCCTCCTTCCTCGGACACAGCGGGCCGGCGGCGGGGTCGTCGTTCCACTTCTGCACGAACAGCACGCTGGTCTTGGTGCCGGTGTGCGGCTTGAAGACGTTGCCGTGCAAACCCACCACTGCCAGGATACGGCAGTGCGCGGCGAGGTATTCGCGCAGGTCCTTGTCCGACGCATTGTTGAAACGGCCCTGCGGTAACACCACCGCCATGCGCCCACCGGGCTTGAGAAAATTGAGGTTGCGCTCGATGAATAGGATGTCGCGGCCCACCGTGTTCTGGTGCTTGATCTTCACCTTGCGATACGTGCCATCCGCCATCTGGTAAATGACCTCATGACTGGCGTGCAAGGCTTCGGGAAAGCTGGGGGCGCGGTGGCGGGAATCGACGATGTTCGGATCGTTCGGGTCCACCTTGGCGATCTTGTCGAGGCTGACGCTCCGCGCCAGTTCGTACTTGGCCAGGATGCGGGTTTCCTTGATGTCGCCGGCAAAGGGCGGGTTAGCCATCAGCACGTCGAAACCGAAATCGCGATTGCTGGTTTTGTCCAACCGCAGCTTGCGCAATTTCTTCCAGCCTGCGCCGTAGATGTCGGTCCAGGCTTCATCGCCGGTTTTCTCGTCCCAACGCTCGTAGTCCAGCGTGTTGAGGTGCAACACGTTGGTCTGGCCGTCGCCGGCAATCAGGTTCAGCGTTCGGCCCACGCGCACCGCCTTTTCGTCAAAGTCGATGGCGAAAACCTGGTTGCGCACGTAGTCCTCGCAACGAGCGGGCTTTTTCTCGGTGGTGAAGAGGTGGCTCTTGCTCAAGCCTTCCTCTTTCATGGTCTGTTCCCATACATGGAAGATGCCATGCACCGGAAAGCCGCAACTGCCGGCGGCGGTGTCGATCAGGGTTTCGTGGTCCTGCGGGTTGAGCATCCTGACGCACATGTCGATCACGTAGCGGGGCGTGAAGTACTGGCCTTTCTCGCCCTTGCTGGATTTGTTGATGAGGTATTCGAACGCTTCGTCCACCACTTCCAAATTGGAATTGAACAGCTTGACCTTCTCCAGCGACGACACGCACACGGCCAAGTGGCTAGGGGTCAAATCGATCCTCGCGCCCTCGGGAAAAACGCCTTCCCACTTGTTGCGGGCCTTGTCGAAGAGGTCTTGAATTTTGGCCTTGAGTTCGGTTTCGGTGTCGCCGTAGTTCTTGAAAACGAGGTGGCGCTTCCGGTCGCGCCCGCTTTCGAGTTCGTCGTAGAGCTTGGTGAAGACGAGTTTGAACAACTCCTCGAAAACATCGACGCCCGCGTTGGCGAGCACTTCGTCCTCCATTTCCAGGATCAGGTCCTTGAGCGATTTCTTCTCGTTGACCAGTTTGTCCAGCCGCACCAGATCGTCGATGGTCCAGCGTTCGGAGAGGATTTCCGAGAGCTTTTGGTAAGCCGACGGGATCGCAGGGATGTCCTCGAAGTAGTTCGGGTCCTTGCGGTGGTAGTAGGAGATTTGCTCGCCGTTGGTCCACACGCCCATGGGCGCACCCGTGGCGTTGCAGTAGCTTTTGAGCTGTTCCTTGCCATCCTTGAGCTTGGGTTTTTTAAGCTCAACCAAGATGTAGGGGGTCGTCGTCCGGTCCTTGTCGAAGATGCAGATATCGGCGCGTTTTTTCTCGCGTCCGAAGGTCACCTCGTATTCCACTCCCATCCGGTTGATGGGATAGCCGAGGTCATCGCGCAAGACCATCACGTAAAGCTGACGAACGGCTTCTTCCGGCGTGAGCTTGATGGGTTTGCCGCGCACCAGACAGGTGACGTAGGGCGCGGTTTTCTTGCCGGAGTCCTTCAACGTGATAGCCGACTCCAGCGCCTCGATTCGTTCGGGTTTGAATTGGCTGAGTTTATAGGCGCTGTCTTTCAACAACTCGGCAAGGGTGAGGGTCATGATTTGTTTCCTGGGCTTCTTGGTTTGCTCCATCCAGAAAGCAGTATAAGCGGCTTACCACGGGTTCGGCCCAAAAGAAAACGGCGCACGGAGCGAGGTCCGGGCGCCGATTCCATCCTGAAAAGCGTGGCGACAAGGGATTGGCAAGACGATTTATCCGCTCTACCGACTGAGCTACAGCCGCTACTGTTTCAGTGGCGACTGACGGGACTCGAACCCGCGACCCGATGTAGTCCTACCAGCATTCGCCACGGCAAGCAAAAAGGCGGCGACAAGGGATAGCGAGAGCGGAAGACCCGTCATAAACGGGGGCAGGGCGGCAACCCTGCCATTCCAAGGGGTGCCATGTACTCCCGCCAGCATTCGCCGCCAAAAATCGAGACCGCCCGGACCGGACGAGGAAAGTGACCGAGAGGGGTACGCGGGATAGGCATGTACTCCCGGTCGGGCATTCCAGCCCGGACGGCAAAACGGTTACCGGATTATACCTCCATCGCTTCGATTTCGCGCACCCAATGCTCGCCGCCCAACTGCCCGGCGGCGAACCGCGCCAGCACCTCGAACACCGCGTCCGAAAAGCCGCCCACGTTCAGCACGTCCTCGCGGGTTTGCGCCTGCGTCGTCCTATACGGCTGGATGTCGATGCAGGCCAGCCGCGCCTGCGGATTGCGCCGGCGGAACGCCGCCCACTGCTGCATCGTCTCGGTGCCGCGCCCGTGCTGCGGATCGGCCCACGACTCGTTATCAGAGACATAAATCACCAGATCGCCCACCGCCTTGCGCAGATTGAGTACGGCTAACGGTGCCCCACAATCCGTTCCGCCGCCGCCGAATTCCGCCAACATCCGCGCTTGAGTCAACACGCTGTCGCGCCGGTTCAACCGATGCGCGTGAACTTGCGTGTCGAACGGTAAAATCTCCGTCGCCGGGTTCTTCGCCGAAATCGCCGCCGCCACCAGCGCCGCCACATCCACGCAGCGCACCTTGGAGGTTGCGCCTTTACGGTGGCCGGTCACGGGAGATGCCATCGACCCGGACACGTCCAGCAGCACGTAAACCTGTCCCGGCAGTTCCGGCACGTTTTCCAACGCCACGTCCAGCGCATCCTGCAAGGCGTCTCGAACCTTTTCGGGTATGGCTTCGCCGGTCATGAAATAAGCGCTGAGCAACTGGTACGGAAACACCCGCGCCCGCCGAATCGCCACCGGGTCGCGCAGCCGCTCGGCGATGCGCTGGGCCATGCCGCCGACCTTGAACACCTCGTGACGGGTGAAGGTGTTGAGATTCATCCGCGTCGTTTGCCAGGAAGCTTGACAGGCGATAGCGACCCAGTGCTGCGGCTTCAGCGGTAGGGCGGTCAGTAATTGAAACGGTACGTCCGGGACTGGCGCTTCTACGTCGTTTCTGAATTGCTCCAGCGCCTTGACCGCTTCCGGCAACAGTGTGGCGTCATGCGGCTTGCCGATCAGCCAGGCATAAAAAGCGGTTCGTTCCGGCGTCGCCGGCTTCGGGTGAACCATTTTCAGCACGTCCGCCAGCGACGGGGCGTTGCCGACCGAGGCGCTCAACAGTTGCTCGTCAGTGCGTCCGCTCAACCAGTTTTGCACCAGCCGCTTGGGCCGGCTGCCCAGCGATTTGCGCCCGACCGCGCCGGAACGCAGGATTTGCACGAAATTGCGCAGCATCCGGCCATTGTCGATGACCTTGGCGAAGACCGGCTCCAGCCAGTCCGAACCGTGTTGCGCCAGCCATGCGGTCAGCAGCGCCGGCATGTCCTTCATCTGGCCGCGCTGGCGGGCGTAAATCGCTGTTTTGGCGACGAACGCCGGTTTCACCACCGCGCACAACTCCAGCACGGTGTCCAGTTGTGTTGCCGCGTCAGCGTAAAAGGTGGTGTTCAGGCAACCGGTGGCGACGTATTGCGCCAGCGCGGCCTTGGGCGAGAGCGTGTAGGCTTTGCCGCCGGCTTCGTTGCGGGTGTCGGTTTCCGGCGCCAGCCGGCCCGGTCGCGATTTGAAAAGCTGTTTGTTGGCCATCTCGATGACTCCTTGTCCAAGGAGATGAGAGACATCAGGATAGCCACACAAGTTCCATGGATTGGGCAAGCAGGATAAGAGAGCGACTGGCAACAGCGGCTGGCCGGCACAATCAGGATATCGGGCGCTACAAACTCAGCCTGACCTTGTATTGTGTTTTCCGGGGGATTGTTCATGCTGGGACGATTCCCCTGGAAGACCGCTTGGGGCCGGGCCTTTCGGGATCGCCTCGCCGCCGACGGGCGGGCGGCTGGTCAACCTATCCACCCGCGGTCTGGTGAAGGCGGCGATCAGGTATTGATCGGCGGGCTGATCATCCGCGGGACCGCCCCTGGCCGGGGCCGTACCCCAAGCGCGGCCACGAATTACCGCGCCTTGTACTTGCCTTCGGGGGCTCCGGATTCAGGCAGTGATCGCGCAGCTTGCGAATATCAACCGTCGCGTTTTCCGCATGGGGAATGCGCATGAAAATCACTCATTTTAGGGCCGGTTAGGGCGTCAGCCCGTAACCCGCCTTTGGAGGAGTCAACGAACCGGTGGGTTATCTGGCCACGACCTCGATCAATTCGATGTCTTTTTTAAGCTAACCGTAGATACCGTCTTGAAGGTCAAGCTGGGGTCGTCCTGGAATTCCCGGCGGCGTAAGATCACCAACCAACGCTGGGCGGTTTTCTCGCCGACGGCGGGGATGGACTTTAGCAGTTCACGATCTTGACGTAAGTTCGGGAATTGATCGATGTGTTCATGGATGGCGGCTTGTAAGCGGGCCGCTTCTTGTTCCAGAAACGCGATCTGCTGTTGAAGAGATTGGTCGACCGGGTCGGGTTGGGTCACGACCTGGGTTTTTTCCTGACGATTTTGTTCGCGGAGCAGGTCCGCCTCAACGGCGTCCAAGCGGTGGAGCAGAGCCGGCAAGGCTTCAATTTCGGCGGGCGGTGGTGGCCAAGGCCGCCGGTTGCACCAAGCGGCCATAGCGGGCCAACACTGGGCTATCGCGGGCATCGGTTTTCGTGCGCACCGCCAGCCCTTGGCCGAACGCTTGGGTTTGGGTCGGATTCACGATGGACACGGTTGCGCCAGCGTCGAGAAACCACCGGGCAGCGGCTTGATGATAGACGCCGGTCGCCTCGAACATCAGATGAACCTGGCTCAGTTCCGGGACTTTTTGGCGGGCCAGCCACTCGCGCAGTTCGACGAAGCCCTCCGGAGTATTGGGCACCGTTTTGGCGCGACCTTGGTCGCTATCAGGGGCGGGTCAACAGACCTCCAGTTTTTTCTTGGCGACATCGACACCGAGGGTATACATGAGGTTTCTCCAGGGTTTAGAACACCTGCGCCGCCACTGGCCTTGTGCCTACAGGATCACCGCCCAGCGGGTCCTCGGTTACCGTTCAGGGTTAGGGCAGACCAAAAAGTGCGAGGTCAAGGGCTTCATCTACGCATCAGGGTCGCACCCTCAGGGCGGGTTCAAGCTCACTCAACCTCCGGTGGTGGCCGTTCACCATCACCCCCGCCAAGATACAAGGGCGGGTCAGGGCGTCAGCCCGTAACCCGCCGATTCGGCTGCGGTTTCGGCGGGTTACGCTTCGCTAACCCGCCCTTGTATTGTGTTTCTGTGGGGGCTGCTCATGATAGGACGGCCCGCGCGGGGAGACCGGATGCCGTACCCGCCCTGGAGCGTTCAAACTCGACGCGTAGATGATGTACCGGTCTTCCCCTGAATTCTCTTGCGAGAAATCGGACCGTATCTTCGGCCCGACTTGGTCGTGAGCCTGCATTCACAAGGTAGATTGCGCAAGGAACTTTCATGACACTCACCCTCGGAATTGACGTCGCCAAAGCCAAGCTGGACGTCGCGCTGCGCCTGCCGACCGGCCCGATCCGCAGCACGATCATCGCCAACACGGACGCCGGTTTTGCCGAACTCCAAGCGTGGCTGGCTCCCCACGACAGGACCGCCCTGCATGTTTGCATGGAAGCCACGGGCATTTATTGGGAAGCCGTGGCCGAAACGCTGGTGGATGCCGGCTTTACCGTGAGCGTGGTCAATCCGGCCCGGATCAAGGCTCACGGCACCGCCCGGCAGGTACGCACCAAAACGGACGCGGTCGACGCCCGGCTGATCGCCGACTTCTGCGCCAGCCAACACCCACCCGCCTGGACCCCACCGCCCCCGGCCC
>JBAQIQ010000030.1:0-1529 GCA_049288935.1 Candidatus Competibacteraceae bacterium | reverse complement strand
ACAAGGCACTACAGAAGGCTGCGAACACCAAGGGACTTCGCGACAAGATCGTCAAGATCGACTTTTTCTTGTGGCTTGCGGAAAGGACATGGGGTGCACTTACCGATCGAGATCTTTTCGAGTACGTACTGGCCAAGGAAGCCTAAATAGTCTTCATATGTATGTGACGGAACCGCCCTTCCGGGTAACCTCCGATAACGGCTATTATCGAATGTTGTGCCGAGACGGTTGCGCGTCAGTTTGGCGTTGAGGAGTTCTATGGTCAGAAATCGGCAGAAGAAGCCGGCCATTCACAGAACGTCAGCCACAAGTACCAAGTTGATTGACTACGTTCAAAAGGCTCTGGCGCACAGTACGATCGCCGCGTATGAGAAGGATCTTTTGCGGTTCATCGAAGCGGGCAACGCAATCCCGAGCGATCCCGGTACCGTCGGAAGATATCTGGCAGATCATGATGACCACAAGATCTCGACTCTTCGGCGATGGACAAGAGGGCTATCGTGGGCGCATGTCACCAAGGGCTATGCGGATCCTTGTCGAGACCCCTTGGTTGTGAATGCACTAAAGGGAATCGCGAACACCAAGGGCAGCAGTCGACGTCAGGTGAAACCCGCACTGACGACAGAGATTCGACGGATGGTCGACAAACTTCCGAGGAATATCCGTGGCATCCGAGACCGAGCTCTTCTGTTGATTGGATTCGGCGCAGCGCTTCGCCGTTCCGAACTGGCTGCGCTGCTGGTCAGAGATATCCGATTCGAGAAGGATAGCGTCAAGGTGACGATCACTCGCAGCAAGACAGACCAAGCCAGCGTCGGGCACACTCTTACCGTAATGAAGGCACGGGACGCTCGTTACTGCGTCGCCGCGGCGCTGCGTGACTGGTATGCCGCCGCTTCACTCACTAGCGGGCCAGTGTTCAGGGCACAAGAATTGTCCTCAAGCGCGAGACAACCAAGTCCTGCTGTTCGAGTGACAAGCCCTGTAGGTCCAACGCAATCCTGCCCGTCTGGAATGACTTCACGACACCCGTCACCTTCCCTTCACTGATCTCTATTCGAGTCGCTCGCGGACGCCCTCGCTTGCCCTGCTTGGCCTTGCGAATCCGCGATTCGAGATCTCGAGCACTCATCCCGACCTGCACCGCCTCGTTGGCCAGCCTCAGCGCTTCCGAGTCATTGGTCGCCGTCCTGTAGAGCGCCAGATTGTAGAGAAACCGGTTGGTGAGTAGGGACGGCTCACGAATGACGGTCAAAACGATCTGCTCAGGAAGTTCGGAGATGGCCAGCAGTTTCGTTACGTCGCTCGCGTCATACTTCATTTGCCGCGCGACCTCGGCCTTATCCTCGCCCAAACGGATCAATTCGCGCAGCATGAACGCATCGTCGAGAATGGTCTGTTCGTTGCGCCGGATGTTGATCTCGCGCGACGAGAGGTATGCCGTGAGTGCGCTTTTTGGTTCGGCTACGACTTTGCAGCGCAGTGTTTTGATTCCGCACCGCTTCGCGCCTCGGAACCGGTACCGGCCG
>JBAQIQ010000029.1:0-1944 GCA_049288935.1 Candidatus Competibacteraceae bacterium | reverse complement strand
GTAGCAAGGTGGGCGGGTACTGGGCAACGGAAAGCCTGCCCGATGACGATGGCACGGGCCTGACCCTGCTGATCGGTGAAGGTGTAGCAACCGTCCTGTCTGCGTCGGCGGCGACCGGACACCCTGCCATTGCGGCGCTATCGGCGGGCAATCTGCCCGCAGTGGCGAAGGCGATGCGCGAACGCTATCCGGCGGCGGCGCTCGTGATTCTCGCTGATCTGGTGAAGGCGACCGGCCAACCCGATTTCCATGCCAGCGAGGCGGCGCGGGCCGTCAGCGGTCAACTGGCAATCCCTGATTTCGGCGGCGAGCGACCGGACGGCGCAACCGACTTCAACGACTTGGCGGCGCTGCGCGGGATGGAGGCGGTCAAGACGGCGGTTGCTACTGCTACAGTTGCTATTTTTGCTACGGATGACCGGAGGGAACAACCCCAACCCCTCGACGAATCAACCCTAACGGACGATGAATTGCGCCTACTGGGCGCATTGCGGGCGATTCCAAAGGGCGCTTGTTCAGGAAAGCATCCGGCAGAGGACGTAATCGGCTGGGGCCTGCGGCATAACGACAGCGGCATTAAAGAGTCGGTCGGGCTGGCGCTAGCTGTGGAATGGGACCGGATAAATCCCGGTTACAACACGGCGGCGGGTGTGTTTCGCGGAAGTGATCCGAATTATTCAGCGACCAAGCCGGTGACAAGTGCCAGCATATTCGACCTGGCGAAACAGCATGGCTGGAAGGGCGAGATTCCTTGGCGGCAACCGCAACCACTGACCGCCAAGGTCGAGTCGGAACCCTATCCCCTGGATGCGCTACCGGATTCAATCCGGGCGGTGGTGGAAGAAGTGACGGGCTTCGTCAAGGCTCCTATCCCGATGGTGGCATCGTCGGCGCTGGCGGCGCTGTCGCTGGCCATTCAAGCCCATGCGGACGCCAAGCGGGCGGAAAAACTGCATGGGCCAGTCGGGCTGTTCTTGCTGACCATCGCCGATTCGGGCGAGCGAAAATCCACCTGTGACGGCTTCTTTACCAAGGCGATCCGCGACTATGAAGAAGCGCAAGCGGAAGCGGCGAAGCCTGCGCTGAAAGACTACAAAGCGGACAGCGAGGCATGGGACGCCAAGCGCAACGGCATCAAGGAGAAAATTCGCCAACTGGCGAAAGAGCAAAAGCCGACGGCGAGCATGGAATTGGCCTTGCGCGATCTGGAACACACCAAGCCGGAACCGCCAAGAATCCCCCGCCTGTTGTATGCCGATGCGACTCCTGAAGCCTTGGCCTATGGACTGGCGAGGCAATGGCCGTCAGGCGGCGTGGTCTCTGCCGAGGCCGGGATTGTGTTTGGTTCGCATGGCATGGGCAAGGATTCCGTCATGCGGAATCTGGGCTTGCTTAATCAACTATGGGACGGCAACAGCCTGACCATTGACCGGCGCACAACGGAATCCTTCACCGTGCGCGGGGCGCGGTTGACCGTGGCCTTGCAGGTGCAAGAACCGACCTTGCGGGAATTCTTCACCCGATCCGGCACGCTGGCACGGGGCACGGGTTTTCTGGCCCGCTTTCTTGTGGCGTGGCCGCAATCCACTCAAGGCTATCGCCCCTTCACCGAAGCGCCACCGAACTGGCCGCACCTGGCCGCGTTCCATCAGCGGATTACCGCAATCCTGAATCAGCCGGTTCCCATTGATGAAAACGGCGCACTGACCCCGCCCCTGTTGCCCCTGACAGCGGAGGCGAAAGCGGCATGGATTGAATACCACGATGCGATTGAAAACGAGCTACGCAGCGGCGGCGAGCTGTACGACGTGCGGGACGTGGCGAGCAAGAGCGCCGACAATGCGGCGCGGCTGGCGGCCCTGTTCCAAATTTTTGAACAGGGCATGGGCGGCGCGGTGGGGCTGGACGCCTTCGAGAGCGCCAGCCGGGTAGCGGCATGGCACC
>JBAQIQ010000028.1:0-5092 GCA_049288935.1 Candidatus Competibacteraceae bacterium | reverse complement strand
GTCCACAAAAAATATCTGGCACAGTACGTCGCTCTGTTTGAGTGGGCCCACAACCTCAAGCGAGTGACTCCGAGTTTCCTGCGAATCCTGATGATTCCGCGCTCCATCTGTTTACCGATATGAGCGTATTATTATGGGCTTCATGGTCATCTGGTGATCACGTTCGATGCGGCTACCGCCGGGACTGCCGGTAACCAGCACTGGTTGTCCATCTTTCAGCAATTCCCGGCGTCTTGATTTATAAGGACTTTTTTCGTATAATTAAATGACGTTTATGAAAAATATCCTTAAAAATCTATGTCACAAAAATAAGAGACCGGGAATCGCTGTCCATCTTTGAGCACGATGGTCGGGGTCATCGAACTGAGGGGCGCTTCGCGTTGGCGTCGCCACCGAACAGGCCGTAAGCATTCGGTGCGCCGGGTTGGGCAGCGAAATCGTCCATCTCATCATTGAGCAGGATGCTGGCGCCGGCGGCAACAATGCTCGATCCGTAAGGAAAATTCAGAGTGTAAGTGACGGTGACGACGTTGCCATCCCGGTCCATCACGGAATAATGGGTGGTCTGTTCACTTTCGTTACGCGGCGGCTGACCGGGTTTGATTTCCAATGATGCCGCTGCCGCCCAGATTACCCGCCTGCGGCAGCGTGACCGCTAACGCGAAACCGATCGCCACGGCGACATCGGTGGCGTTGCCGCCGTGCTGGAGAATAGCCAGTCCGATCTGGCTGGCCCGCGCCTCTTGTGTGACCACCAGACCCTGACGGGCAAAGACCGGATGGATGCGGTCACGGGCGTTGTAGAATGCGGCGGCTGCTCCTCTTACACTGGAATAGAGGAGCCGCGGCAAAACGACCCCGCTGATCAAGAGTCGGACGAGGGGGTGGACGAATATGGACCAGTTCACGATAGCAGACTCGGTTCGTGCATGGTCGAGGGTCAGGTTAGTGATTGGCGTTCTTCTTCGAGAAGCGGACGCGGGACATGGTAACCTCCATCTTTATCCATAGCTTACTCGTTCCGACGCATGAATGGCGATGAGCAGGCCATTTGACCCACTAGCCTCGGCCCCGAAAGACCAGTAACCTTGAATCGTCGCCGATGGTATCGGCAACGCTGAGTTGAACCAGGGGATGTCAATGATGAACGTGCATGAACTTTGCGATTCCGTTCCCGTCCCGGCCTCATTTCCCGGAGTCTACGCACGTGCTCGCTGGTTGCTCGATGATCCCCACGTCACGAAGGAAAATCTGCTGGAAGTGCTTGCATGTGACCCGACCACCTTGGCGCGCTTGCTGGCGGTAGCCAATGAGCTTCACCGCCGGTCGGGTGGCGTAGGGAGCGTTGCTGATCCCAACGAGGTCGCGCGTTTTATCGATATCGATCATATTCGGACCATCGTGGCGACGGGCGCGATCATCGATGTTTTTGAACATGTAGGCGAGAATTTCGTCGATATGCAAAACTTTTGGCAGCATAGCATTTGCAGCGCTTTGGCCGCCGAAATCCTCGCTTTGGCTTGCGGGCAAGATCCCCAGCCACTGTACATAGCAGGTTTGTTGCACGATATCGGACAATTGATCATCTATCAGGCCGAGCCGGAGAAGGCACGAAAAGTGCTGATGCACGCGAGTGAATCTTATCGCTATCGGGCGGAAAAGGAGGTTTTGGGGATTACTCATGCCGAAGTCGGGGCGGAATTAGCCCGGCGTATGCATCTCTCCGCATCGCTTCAGGACACTATACGGTTTCATCATGAACCGGCTCTCGCCCAACACGCTCCGATAGCGGCTTCGATCATCCATCTCGCGACAGCCATTGCTAATTGCGTCGAGCCAAGCTGGAAAATGGCCATCACCCATCTTGACCCGCAAGTGAGCATCAACCCATTTGCCTGGAACTCCACCGGCTTAACACCCGCCATCATCGAACCCACTCTGCATGAAATTAACATGCGCTCGTTCGAGGTCATCAGCATCATCGAGCCAGACGCCTTCCTAGTCTATTGAGCAGCAGCGGGACAGAGCCCGCAAGGCTTGCAAGGTGACGTTCATTGAGCTGCAAAATCACGTCGCCGCGCCTGATGTGAGGTTCGTTTCGATCAATGAGCCAACAGCGATTGAACTCCGGCCAGATGCACGGCCTGCTGCCGATTGCACAACTCCTCAGCCCATTAGCCAGGTATTGGCCGTTTCCAGATCGGTTTCGGAAAAAAACGGGCTTCGGCTTGCCGGTAATCGGCGAATAGAAATACTTGCATTTCATCTCGCCAGCGCGGATCGCTCACCACCGCGATTTTTTCGATGTCCTGGTCGTGTCTGAAGAAAAAGCTGACGTCTCCCCATTGATCGCCGGGTTCCCAACCGCTGAAATTTTCCAGATGGATCAAAATCTTCACCTTGCCGGACGCAAAGACATCCTCGGCTTCGGCTTGGGCCAGAAAAGCCTGAAATTCGGCCCAGGTTAACAGCCCGCTCAGGGTAATCAGATGAACGCAGTCTGCTATTTGATGCGACGATATCGCCATGATTGCTTTTTTCCTGATGGCCATCGTTCGAACAAACAGGCCATACAGCCGGTTGGAGGCCGGGGCTGCATGGCCTGGCATTCCCGAATGAGTTAATAGCGATTGACCCAGGCGGAACCACCGCCACCGTAGCGGTTGATCCAGCCACCGCCACCGCCATTGATCCAGCCACCACCGCCGTAGCGGTAACCACCGCCGCCATTGATCCAGCCGCCGCCGCCCGCTCGATTAGCCCATCCGCCGCCACCGTAGCGGTTCGCCCAACCGCCGCCCCTGCCAACCGCCGCAGAGCCGCCATAACCACGGGCAGCCGCCCAAGCGCTGGCCAGCTTGGACTCGGTTAATGCGCTGCCTAGCAGAGCGCCGCCGATCACCACCTGCGACCATTTGCCCAGCCCGCGTAGAAAGGTCCGTCGTTGCTCGTCGGCAACCGGCGCATCGGCCGGTTCGGGACCCGCCATCTCATGTTGATCGGTCATGACTGTTCTCCATTCACTGAGCTTTCTTTGATGCAGGTTCCGACCCTGGCGCGGGAGTCTCCACCGGCGCCGCATCTTCCTCCGGAGGAGGAGCATCTTCACCGACCAGGTTGGAGAAGTGCAACGCCTGGAATCGCCAACCGGACTTCTCCTTCTTCAGCACCGCCGAGACGTTGAGCCCGAACTCGCGCGGCTGGCCTGATGGGTCGGTGTCTTTCATGATGCAGGAGGCCATCAGCCAGGCGTTGTCGCCATCTTCCATCCCAGTGGCTTCTGGACACTCGTGACTCAATGAGCCGGGTTTGAAAGTTTCAAAGTAATGTTTGTAGGTTTCTTCGACTGCTGCCTTACCTTTCCAGAATTCGCCAGGGCCAGTACCCATCAACGCTACATTGGGGCTATCGGCGTAGAGCGCCAGCAATGCCTTGAGATCCTGCTTGTTCATCGCGTCATGGTGCTGTTTTAGCGCCGTCTTGAGTTCCTCACTGGCTTTTGCAGTCGTCGGCGATTCGGTCGCCCAGACTGAGGTTGTCAGTACGCAACTCAGTACAGAGATTAAGAGAGCCTGTTTTTTCATGGGAATTTATCCTGATCGCAGTTTTAATGAAGTGCGGGCTTGGCTTTTCGAGCCGGGGATTTTTCAGGTGCTTATTTAAAGATACAACCGTTCGTATCTTTTTGCCTCAGGGATCATCAAGGGGCGAGTAGCGAAGGCGGCAGCTTTACCGGCCGTGCGCCGCATCCAGCCGTTTCCGCAACAAACCGGCCCAATGGTCGAAGGCTGCTTCGGCGTAAGCCCAAGTACTATACGCCTTGCTGTACGACGATACCCCTTTCTCGACTGCTGAACCCACGCCCTGGCTCAAGTCGATGTCATATTTCTTGCCAGCCTGCCGGTCCACGTAAGCGGCCACTACCCGATTGGTCCGGCTATCGAGAAATTCAGCTTCGATGGCGGTTTGGCCCAGATAAGAGACACCAGCGCTGCCCGCTGCAACGTCCGCTACCGTGGCGTAGGGCACCACCAAGGTCACCACGCTCATTTCCGGTTTGGTCGGGATCAGATCGGTGATCGCCACTCGCACCCGCAGTACATCGGGACCGGGTTTAGTCACCACTGGATAGGTCGGCTCCAGCGCCTTAACGATGGCGTTCTGGAAGTAGTCGGTCAGCGCCTTCAATTCAGTCGGGTCGATGCCCTTATAGTCGGCGTCATTTTTGTACCAGACCCGAATTCGATCCAGCATCACCTTGTTGTATTGCTTGAAATTTTGCTTTGGATCAACGTAACGCTCGGCACCGTCGCCATCCGGCACGGGTTGCAGCTTGGAATAGTCGCCGAGAAAGCCGGCGTATTTCGGCTTGGCCTCGCCGGAAGGCGTGCTGGCACAACCTGCACTCAAGGTGGCGCAGAACAGGAGCAGGGGAAACAGAGTTGAGAGGCGCATGATGATTGGTCTCTTGAGGCTAGCGGTTTGACAAGGAAAATCAGGCTATACTGTAAAAAGAAATTGATTCCTCTTATTATCCTTTCATCCTTTCGGCGAAATTCGGATGATCGAAAGGCTATCACTTATGTGGCGTATAATCCTGCTTAGTACAGGGACTTTCAAGTATAATCTTCATTCTGGGTTTAAATCTCACCCTCCACTACCCTGCTTCTTCTACACATGGGAGTCTCGTCTCGTGCAAGATTCGCGTTCCGCTCATCAAACCATTCGATTCCAGTCCCGGCCAAGTGCTGGCGCATTGCTGACGGTTCTGCTGAGCGTTGGACCCACGCTCGCGCTCGCCCAGCAACCCTCGGCGCCGCCGGTCGAAGTCACGACGGTTTCCGCCGCGCCGCAGACCACCCCGGCGACTTTCGAGTTCACCGGCAAGACCGAAAGCTCCCGCTCGGTGGAAATCCGTGCTCGGGTGGAGGGCTATCTGGACAAAATCGCCTACACCGAGGGCGACTTCGTCCGCACCGGCCAACCGTTGTTCCAACTCGATCCGCAACCGTTCCAAGCGGCGCTGGACAATGCCAAGGGCGATCTGGCCCGCGCCGAGGCGCAACTCGCCAACGCCCGCGCCACCCTGGCG
>JBAQIQ010000027.1:0-1871 GCA_049288935.1 Candidatus Competibacteraceae bacterium | reverse complement strand
GATCAGCACCGCATCGACGCCGCGCCCGCGTGAAAACCGTGCGGCGGCCAGCACCGGGTCTTCCCCGGCGGCCAGGTTGACTACCTCTGCGCCGAACGATTGGGCCAGCGCCAGCCTGGCCGGGTCGAAATCCAGCCCCAGCACCCGGCAGCCATTGGCCCGCAACAATTGCACGGCGATTTGCCCGATCAAGCCCAGGCCGGTCACGACCACCGCCTCGCCCAAGGTGGGCTGCACCAGGCGAATCCCTTGCAGGGCAATCGCGCCCACCACGGTAAAGGCGGCGTCTTCGTCAGTGACCGCATCGGGAATTTTGGCGCAGAGATGGATCGGTACGCTGACCACTTCGGCATGTTTGCCGTTGGAGGCGACTCGATCGCCCACGGCAAAGCCTTCACCGCCCTTGCCCGTTTCCAGCACCACGCCCACATTGCAATAGCCCAGCGGCAACGGCTGGTCGAGTTTGTTGAATACGGCTTCGACCGTGGGCAGCAATCCGTCGGTTTGGATCTTGTCCAGCACCATCCGCACTTTATCGGGTTGCTGGCGGGCTTTGTCGATCCAGCCGGCCTTGCCGAACTCGACCAGCATCCGTTCGGTGCCAGCGGAGATTAAGGTGCGGGTGGAACGGATCAGGAGTTGGCCGGGCTGGACGGCGGGACAGGGGACGGCAGCGACTTGGGTAGCGCCGGTTTTCAGGGATTGGAGGATTTGTTTCACGACAGTCCAAGGTCTGAAGATGATTTATGTGCAGGACTTCGGGCCGACCTTCGATGTGGTCGAGCTGTTCAACGGTGAAGCCTCTGGCGGCGGCGGTATTGGCACGGTAGCGACTTTCGCTTCAATCCGTCCCGTTCGCTTTAATACAACAGGGCAAGGCCGCGTTCAATCTGGCCTCGACCTCGGTCGGCGCGCAGTCGAAAGCGGGTTTCGGCGTCAAATTCGGTCAGCAGCAGCGTGGCTGCATCGTCCAGTAGACGGTTAATGCTGACGCCCCGTTGATGGTTATCGGCTTCATCCGGCAGGTTGGGGCGCCAGCCGTAGTAAATGCGGGTCCATCGGCAGACGGACAGGAAAATGTCCAGGAGTTCGTCGCGTTCGGCGCGATTCAGGCGACATCCCGCAAACAGAGCATCCCGGCCCAATACATCTTCGTATTCGGTCAGGAGAGCGGTTCCCATCAACGGGGTGTGGTGGCCTTGCAGACCGGCGGCGATGACGGCGTTCGATGCGCCGAGACCGATGCAGGCGCCGATGAATACGTTGGTGTCGATCACGATGATCATCGGGTGATGGTAGCGTCAGCGCCGCCATTTACGCAACCGATGACCGTCTCTTAGCGCTTTCCCCTTTGGCCTCATCCCTTCCGCAATTCCCCCACCAGCCGGATCCGAAACATCGCCAGCCCGTCCCAGGCGTTGACCCGCCGTTCATAGGCGGCTCCGAGCAAATAAGTGGGTCAGGTCATACGCAAGTATTCTGGGCGGCTTTCGATGCGGTCCAGTTTTTCTACGGTGAAGCCGCTGGCGGCGGTATTGGCACGGTAGCGGGTGGGAAAGGCATCGGCTTCGGCCCGACCGCGAATGCGGTTGACGAAGGGATGGAAGCGGTGCGGGGTGAGCCGGGCAATGGTGGGCATGTAGTGGGTTTTGTTGGGGGTCTTGAACAGGAAGACGCCGCCCGGTTTGAGCACGCGGGCCACTTCGCGGAAGACGGCCAGCGGGTTGGGCAGGTGTTCCAATACGTTATCGGCGAAGACCACATCGAAGGCAGCGTCGGGATAGGGGATGCCGCCGGCGTCGGCGATTTTGCCTTCGTCCAGCATCGGGTTATCGATGACGCGGGGATCGAGGTCGACGCCGCAGACCCGC
>JBAQIQ010000026.1:0-2111 GCA_049288935.1 Candidatus Competibacteraceae bacterium | reverse complement strand
TGAAGAAGATCGGCCTCCTTCCGCCCGACGCCGGGTGGCGCACGATCGGCGAGCGCATCGACACCAGCCTGCTGCCGGAACTCGTCCGCGAGGGCGATCGATGGCGGATCCATCAGTTCGACTATGCCCAGGATCACCTCTATCGCGACGCCAGGAGATCGCCATGAAAAATCGCCGGATTCTCCTTTTCACGCTGCTGCTGGCCCTCGCCATCGCCGGCATCGGCGGCTATTTCGCGCCGCGAACCGCGCCGCCCAACCCGCCGCCTGCGGCGAAGATTGCTCATGATTACGAAAAATACCCCTACGGTCGCGGTGACGAGGCCAAGGTCATCGATATCGGCACCCAGCCCACTGCGATGTCCATGACCTTGTTGGTCGAGAGCTTGCTGCGGGACCGCATCCTGCAGCGACAACTCGCCGCCCAGGGCTGGGCCTTGCGCGCGCATGGCTACCAGTCTGGCAAGGACATGCTCCCCTACGCGGACGGACGCCTTGATATCCTCCTGCTCGGGGACATTCCGGCCTTGACCTTGATGGCGCAGCGCAACTTCGGGATTTTCGCCCTCTGCCGTTTCAGCGACAACGCCCTGGTCGCCAAACGCCTGCTCACGCCGGCGGCGTTAAAGGGGCTGCGCATTGGCTATCCGCCCGGCACTAGCGCCCATTTCACCCTGCACCAGGCGCTACGCGCCGGCCACCTGAGCATGGCCGACATCGTCCCGGTCGCCATGCAGCCCGTTGACATGGAAGCGGCCCTGCGCGCCGGCACGGTGGATGCGGTTGCCATCTGGCCCCCCTTCACCACCGCAGTGCCGGGAAGCACCGAGGTCGTCAACACCATTTCCTTTGCCGCTTTCACCATCGACCTGGACTTTGCCGCGCGTTACCCCGAGCAGATGAACGCCCTGCTGGCGGCGGTCGCCCGCACCGCACAGTGGGCCAAGCTATCGGACAGTAATATCCTGGCCGGCTTGGCTTGGGTTCGAGAGGAACACCTGCGTTTTTCCGGCAAGTCAAATCTCCCAGCGGATCGGAAATGGGAAAAACCGTTGAAACAGATACACTCCGAATCCTTCAGCACCCCCTCTTTTCCGATGCTGCCCCTGGATCTGAGCGAGGATGGGGGCCTCTCGCAGCAGCAAGTTGAGTTCTTGAAAGTTTCAGGACTGATACCCGCCAGCACCGAATGGAAGACGATCGCCCAACGCATCTTCGTTGAAAGGCTTCCCGATATCCTCAAGGAAGGCGCCAAGTGGCAGGTTGACCAATTCGACTACGCGCCGGATCGGCTCTACCCGGATTGAGGAAAACAGGCCGTGAGATTCATCCCCGTCCGCTTTCGGCAGCGCATTCTCCTCGGACTCGGCGTCCTGGTGCTGGGTTTTCTGGGCGCGACGGCGAGCGTGGATATGCTGGGCATCCCCGGCACGGCCATTCAGGGCCGGTTCGGCGAGACCCGCGCCGCCGCCATCGGCGACATGGAGTTGATGTCCGCCCTGGTCGCCGAGCGCATTGCGCTCTGGTTCAAGGAACGCCGTTCCGACCTGCTGCCGGAACTCGTCCGCGAGGGTGATCGATGGCGGATCCATCAGTTCGACCATGCCCAGGATCACCTCTATCGCGGCGCCGGGAGATCGCCATGAAAAATCGCCGGATTCTCCTTTTCACGCTGCTGCTGGCCCTCGCCATCGCCGGCATCGGCGGCTATTTCGCGCCGCGAACCGCGCCGACCAACCCGCCGCCTCCGGCGAAGATTGCTCATGATTACGAAAAATACCCCTACGGTCGCGGTGACGAGGCCAAGGTCATCGATATCGGCGGCCAGCCCACCGGAGTCACTGGTACATTGCCGATAGAGAGCTTGCAGCATGACCGCATCCTGCAGCGGCAGCTCGCTGCCGAGGGCTGGACCTTGCGCGTGCATGGCTACCAGACCGGCAAGGATATGCTCCCCTACGCTGACGGACGCCTCGATATTCTGGTGCTCGGCGACATCCCGGCCTTGACCTTGATGGCGCAGCGCAACTTCGGAATGTTCGCCCTCGCCCGCCTAAGCAACAATGCCCTCATCGGCAAGCGCTCGCTCACGCCAGCGGGGCTAAAGGGGTT
>JBAQIQ010000025.1:0-1746 GCA_049288935.1 Candidatus Competibacteraceae bacterium | reverse complement strand
GTCTTCGAAGCCGTACCTCCGGCCGTCCCGCACTACAGGTGCGCCGCGTTCGCTCCTTTGGAGCTTCACCTGCACGGATACCGCGCCGACCTCATTCTTCAGGAGATAGTCGAAAGGGAAATTCCCTTCTGGAGTTACATCTTGCCAGCCAATGGGCTCAACAGTTGGAACCACAAAAGTGCGGAATGCGGCATCGGCAATCACCCCTCGAAGCATACGTCTGGTGAGTTCAGGAGCACGATGGACCGCTTCGAGAATCATTTCCGCCGGTGCGCCTATGACGCTTTCAAAGACATGAATTTGGTGGCGCTGACGAAGCTCCCGAAACAGCGTTTCTCGTTCCTCTGTACTGCAATCAGCCAGAAGCTCTCGAATGGTTGCAAGGCTCGCGCTAGACATCGTTTGAAGCGCGCGGGCGTCCGGGCGGGTTCGGTTCGAAGGCTATGACGTCGGAGCGATTCACGAAAGCCCGGCCACCGATGTTCAGCGTGCGAAGTCGGCCGTTGGCAACCAATCTCGCGATTGCCTGCCGGGAAACTTGCCGAAGTCGTGCGGCGTCCGCTTGTGTGATCCAGTCGGAGGGGTCAAGCTCGACAAACGAATTATTGGTTGACGTTGTCAATGTATTGTTTGTTATAATGGTCAAGGTCCAACATAGTACCAACCGCTTTTCCTATGCCCAAGACGAGCACAACAATCAAGGCACCTCAGTCGGAGCTTTTTGTTTCCGAGCTAGAACACCCATCGGTCCTTATTGAAGGACTTGCTGCGTTCTACCAAACCTCGGCGGGCGCCGCCTATTTGGGAGATTCCCTTGAGACACTGAGGGCGCTCCCTGACAACAGTGTGAATCTCGTGTTTACGTCGCCCCCGTATGCGCTTCACTTCAAGAAGGAGTACGGAAACGTTAGTAAGAATGACTACGTCAAGTGGTTTTTGCCTTTTGCGCGAGAGATTTACCGTGTGTTGAGTGATGACGGAAGCTTCGTCCTCAATATCGGAGGAAGTTGGAATCCGGGAACGCCGACGCGATCCTTATATCACTACAAACTGATGATTGCGCTCGTGGAGGAACTCCGATTCCATCTCGCGCAAGAGTGCTATTGGTATAACCCGGCAAAGATGCCAGTACCCGCCGAGTGGGTTACAGTGCGTCGGGTTCGAATCAAGGATTCAGTCGAACATGTATGGTGGTTGGCCAAAACCTCTGCGCCCAGAGCGGACAACCGGAGGGTTTTGCGTCCCTACAGTGCCGATATGGTCCGGCTGGCACAGAAGGGTGTTAAGGCGACCGTCCGCCCGTCGGGGCACGCCATCACCTCGTCATTTGACAAGATTCAATCGGGTGGGTCGATTCCGTCAAATGTCTTTCAAGATCACATCGCGAGCGACATGCTGATTGTCGGCAACAACTCTGCAAACGATCCGTATACCAAGCGCTGTAAGGAATCGGGGCTCAAGATTCACCCCGCGCGCTTTCCTGCTGCGCTCCCCGAGTTCTTCATTAGGCTTTTGACAAACGAAGGAGACCTGGTGTTAGACCCGTTCGCGGGTTCAAACACGGCCGGCGCAGTTGCCGAACGTTTGGGGCGCCGTTGGCTTGCGATGGAGATCGTTGAGGAGTATCTCGCAGCGAGCAAATTCAGGTTTGGCGAATAGCCAAGTTTGGATTGGCCCCCAATTCGAGACCCCGGATTCGCGCCTGGAATCATTCGCGGCGGAGCAAATTTTGGCCAGGTGGCCCAC
>JBAQIQ010000024.1:0-3314 GCA_049288935.1 Candidatus Competibacteraceae bacterium | reverse complement strand
GTGTGTTGACCTGCCGGAACGCAAGAATCATTTTCTGTCTCCATTCCGTGCGGAGAGCCTGCTGTCCTGGGCCGAATTTGTGCGGGTCAATCGCCCCACAGACGATGATCCAGAACCGGATGCAGCGCGAACTGCCAACGAAATGGACCTGTTGAGCGTATCTGACGATGAATCCAGCACAGCCTCGCGGGTGCGTTTCGATCTTGATCTACCGTCCGCCAGCGAGGACGATGCGCCGCTGGGGCCAGGGGTCAAATTGCCAGAATGGGACTATCGCAAACTCGTTTTGTTACCGGACTATTGCAGTGTGCAGGAAATGCTGGCCCGCCGGGCGACGCCCTGTGCATTGCCCGCACCATTGCGCCGCGACGCCCAGCGATTGCGCCGACAGTTTGAAATCCTGCGCCCTGGCCGGGGTTGGCGACGCGCTCAACTGGAGGGTGAAGAACTGGATTTGGATGCTTGTGTGCGTCATATCGCTGATGGCGCCGGCGGTGGATACAGTCATGAGCGTGGCTTATACCGGCAACTCGCTCGACAGGAGCGCGATCTGGCTTGCTTGCTGCTGGCTGATCTGTCGCTGTCCACCGACGCCTGGGTCAATAATCAAGGCCGGATCATTGAAGTGATCCGCGACAGCCTCTTTCTGTTTGCCGAGGCGCTGGCGGCGACCGGCGATCATTTTGCGCTGTACGGGTTTTCCTCCTGCAAGCGCCAGCACGTTCGGGTGCAACGGATTAAAAGTTTCGGAGAGCGCTATAACGCGGTGGTGCGCGGGCGTATCAATGCGATTAAACCGGGTTATTACACACGCATGGGCGCAGCAGTGCGTTATGCGGTTGGCGTATTGCAACCACAAATTGCCACTCGCCGGTTGCTGTTGTTATTGACCGATGGCAAGCCGAACGATCTGGATCATTACCAGGGACGGTACGGGATCGAGGATACCCGTAGGGCGTTGCTGGAAGCCCGCCGGGTGGGGCTGCATCCGTTCTGTGTGACTATTGATCAGGAAGCGGATGATTACCTGCCTTATTTATTCGGGAAGGATGGCTTTGTGTTGATTCGTCACCCCGAAGACCTGCCGCGTCAGTTATTGCGGCTGTATACAAGATTGACGGTTTCTTAAGATAACCCTGCTGGCTCCGTGGAGGGTTTGACCTCCAACGCCATCGAGCCATCGATCTCGCCAAAGAAGCGTTCCGCCGATGTCCCCGGCGCGATCTCCCGCGCCGCTTCTTAATTTATATTGTCTTTCCAGGTTTTAGCCGGATAAAATTTATCCTAGTCTTTTGTTTTTCAAATTAAAAATTGATACTTAAAATTTCTGTAGATACACTGTGCATCCCGATTAGGCGTCAGATTCAACCATCACGAGTCCCTCCAGTTTCATGAAGACGATCACTACGGCGGGTGACACCGCCCTTCAACGGCTCGACGAGCTCCGCTCTGGATGGAGACCGGGAGGCGAGTACCCTTTCATCATCGGTATTGATGAAGAACTACAACAACTTCACGACATGATCGAACCGCCGACCGATGGCGGGAATGCGATTCTTCAGGCCGCGTTTGACTTCGACGTCGAAGCCTGGCTCAGGACAAAGGGACCGAAAGCGACGAAATCTTGGCCTAAACAAGCGATTCCACCGCAGACGACCATCGCTTTGCTCTATGACACGCTTTCCGGTCAGATCAAGCCAGAAGTTCACATTGGGTTGCTTGAAGTGAATCGTCCTGAAGAGATCTTTGCCAAGCTTGGATACGGAGGCTGGAACGACTGCCCTGAATCGCATGTTCATGTCGCGCTACATCAGTACTGGTCTGCAAAGTACCGATCCTCACTCGTTGCCTTGTCGAACGACATAGTCGAGTGCTTGGTACTGGCTCCTCCGTCCACCCGAGCGGCAGCTCTCACCCTGGCCAGAGAGCAGTTCACCTATTGCTATGACATCGTTGAACAGGGCGTGGGCTCTGTCAGCAAACTGGGATCGAGTCTCTTAGAAGCCAAGTTCTGGTACTTCTGGTGGGATTAACGCCTCGTATCTTCCCAACGATCGCAGTTTTGCCGAGGTTCGCTTCGCTATCCAGCCCACCCAACGCGAAGGCATCAGTGCCTCATCCAGGCGCGGCAGCCGGGTCGATGAACCCATCGCTTACCACGCCGAAGGCATCCTCTACCTCGCCCCCGATTCGCGCTTCGACGACCTGCTGACGTTGCCGGAGGCCGCCGACATCGGCGCCAAGGTCAACGCCGCGATGCGCGAGATCGAAAAGCACAACCCGCAGCGCGCTGCACCTATCCACCACATGGAAATCGAGAGAAAATAGACTTACGGCACTCGAAAGAGACATGACGTTGGCGAGTGGTCGGAAGGGCGGGCGCACTCCTCGCGCAAAATCCACCGAATATAGGCCCCTCATGGAATCCCTCGGATTAAATGTCGCGGAACACGACAGCATTTCCCGACTGATCGCCGCACGGATGGCTGTCGAGGCGCTCTTGGTCGCCCTGTCGCTGGTGCTCGGCTGGGGAGCCAGCGAGCGGTATCGCCTGATTAACGAGAAAGACTTTCGCGCCGATATGGCCGACAATCGGTTGCGCGAGGCGGCGAGCTTGATGCTACCGCCGGACTTGACGAGCCAGCAAGGCGCTTTGTTCGAGCAGTCTGGATTCATGAAGAAGATCGGCCTCCTTCCGCCCGACGCCGAATGGCGCATGATCGGCGAGCGCATCGACACCACCCTGCTGCCGGAACTCGTCCGCGAGGGCGGTCGATGGTCGGCCCCTCCATTCGACTCTGCCCACGATCGCTTCTATCTCAATGCTCGGAGAAGATCATGAAGAATCGCCCGGTTCTCGTTATCGCGCTGCTGCTATGCTTCGCCATGGCCGGTATCGGCGGCTATTTCGCGCTGCGAACCGTGCCGCTACCCGGCCCACCGCCTCCGGCAAAGGCAATTGTTCACGACTATGAGAAGTATCCCTACGCTCGCGGCGACGAAGCCAAGGTCATCGATATCGGCGGCCAGCCCAGTGGGCTCTCTACTACAGTGCCGATAGAGAACCTGCTGCGTGACCGCATCCTGCAGCGGCAGCTCGCTGCCGAGGGCTGGACCTTGCGCGTGCATGGCTACCAGACCGGCAAGGATATGCTCCCCTACGCTGACGGACGCCTTGATATCCTGCTGCTCGGCGACATCCCGGCCTTGACCTTGATGGCGCAGCGCAACTTCGGAATGTTCGCCCTCGCCCGCCTAAGCAACAATGCCCTCATCGGCAAGCGCTCGCTCACGCCAGCGGGGCTAAAGGGGTT
>JBAQIQ010000023.1:0-2200 GCA_049288935.1 Candidatus Competibacteraceae bacterium | reverse complement strand
CCGCGCACCCCAGGCCGGGCCAAGGTGGCCTGCCGTTGGCGCCCCGCTTGAGCGAGAGGTGTGCGCCCAGCATGGGCGCGAACTTATGGGGTGAAAGTCCCCTGTGGGAGTACCGACTTGGACTCATCGTGAGCCACGATAACCACGAGCCGAAGGCAAGGGCAAGACTGCGAGGGCTGGTCTGGAGGAAGCCGGAGTGCAAGAGATGCGAGGCGACGGACAGAAACCGCATAGTCAAGGCCGAGGGCTGCGAGGCGAGCTGGCACAGGGCAGCCAAGCCCACCGGTACGGCGCCTACACGGTAAATGCGGCGCTTGTGCGCCGACAGTTCGCGTTCTTACCTGGGGAGATCTGCGCCGCGTGGTTGAAAGCGCAAGGGCTGGTCAGCGTCAAAGACCTGTGGTGCAAGGCGCAAGGCTATGCCACATTAGCGATTCGTTGAGCCGAGCCCACTCGTAGCATAAAGAGATGGGTAGTCGGGCACCCTGGAACCAAACTCGGCCTAATATAGCGTTCCTATACAGGTTGTGGAATTCTTAAAATTTCACCATGATTTATAACTAATTGAAAATATTTTCAAATATATTTTAAGATAAAACGGATGGCAAAATACCTAATCCACAACTCGCAAAGGAACGCTATATCCCCAGCGGTGTCATGGGTTGGGCAAAATGCGTAATAGCGCTCCTCGGTTCTCATCGGTCAGCACGTAAAGGTAGCCATCCGGCCCTTGGCGTACATCCCGTACCCGTTTGCCGAAGGTCAGTTTCTCTTCACCGATCACCCGGGCGCTGTCCAACCTGATGCGGCGAATCTCACCAAACTTGAGCGCGCCGCTGAACAGATCACCTTTCCATTGCGGATAGCGATCACCTGTGTAGACCGTGAGCCCGCTGGGCGCTTTGGACGGGGTCCAGACGAGCCGGGGATCGGTAATACCCGGTCGGCGGGTTTCGTCGGAGATTTTGGGTCCCCAGTATTCATTGCTATAGGTCACTTCCGGCCACCCATAGTTATTCCCGCCGACAATCACATTCAGTTCATCGCCGCCCCGCGAGCCGTGCTCATTGGCCCAGATGCGCCCGCTGAGCGGATCGCGGGTCAAACCCTGAATATTGCGATGGCCAAGAGTCCAGATTTCGGGTTTTGCGCCGGGCCGATTCACGAACGGATTATCGGGATGTGGCGCGCCGTCGTCTTTTAGGCGCAACACCTTGCCAAAGTGCGTGCCAGGGTTTTGCGCTTGATTGCGGATATTGCCATCGCCAAAGCGAGTCGGAGGATTGCCGCCATCACCGATGCTCATCAGCAGGCTCTGATCCGGCAGCCAGACGAGGCGGGAACCAAAATGCTGACCACCGGATTTGGTATCAGCATTCTGGAAAATGACCTGGGTATCCCGCAAGGCATGACCTTCCCAACGCCCACGCGCCAGCGCGGTGCGATTCGCATCGGGGCTGCCCGTGGCGAACGTCAGGTAGACCCACCGGTTATCCGCGAAATTCGGGTGCAGGGCGATATCCAGCAAGCCCCCTTGCCCGGAGGCCAGTACCGGTGGCAGACCGGCTACCGGTTGCGGATCGAGTTTGCCGTCGCGGATCAGACGCAGACGCCCGGCGCGCTCGGTGACCAGCGCTGAACCATCTGGCAACCAGGCAATGGCCCAGGGATGGCTGAGTCCATCAACGGCGACTTCAACACGCCAGCCCTGCGCTTCCGGGACCTCCCCGCTGATCGGCGCCGGCCCGATTTGCGCCGCACAGCTACTCACGCTGGATACGCCCAGCAGTACGGATAAGACCCGTTGCGCGCATCGTTTCATAAAAGGGTTTCCTCAACAGGATTTTGCTTCCGGTTATGAACCGTTTCAGGGTGAACAAGCGACGCAACGATCAGATTATCCTGAATCTTGTCTCGTTTCGCGCTTGATCCCCGCTCCCGCAATTCCCCGCGCATCATCACCCGTCGTACCGCCTGTTTCGGTTCGGCGATACGCTGTAATAGCAAATCAATTGCCGCCCGCCCCAGATCATACGTCGGCTGGGCGATCACGGTGATGCCCGGCTCCACCAGTCGGGTCCAGGGCATGTCATCAAAGCCGGCCAGGGCTATCGATCCGGGAAAGCGGAGTCCCGCATCCCGCAGCGCCTCGGTCAGGCCTAGCAGGATCAATCCACTACTGGCGACCAGCGCATCCGGC
>JBAQIQ010000022.1:0-9018 GCA_049288935.1 Candidatus Competibacteraceae bacterium | reverse complement strand
ATTTTAACCTGTTGTAAATGAATAATTTTTTTATTTTTTTCTTTATTTGAAAGTTTGATTGCTCAGTGTCAGGATTTTTTACAGTCACTGAAAGGTATTTTTAAGAGATAGTTTTTAACTTACTGTTATCGGAAGAATAAAATTTTTTGGAATGTTTTTTGCAGGATATCTGCAATTTGTGAAAAACCTCACATTTGTTATTGAAGGAGAAACCCATGAAGTTGAATACATTACATGCTGCTGCGTTGGTGATGGCCTTAGCTGCATCGAGTACGCAGGCCGTCGCGGTGCCCTCTTTTGAAGGTTATGCGGCAATCGGCGATTACATTGATGTCGGATCATTTGACCTAAGTGAAATCACCCTTTCGCTGAGTAGCACCTTACCTACCTCGCCTGGACCCGACCTGACGCTGTACATCTACGACGATGCAGGCAACCCAATCGGTGATTCCACTGGAACAGGCGCTTGGGGCGGTAGTAATTTCAACTATTCCTTTGTTTTCTCAAGCCCTCTCTCAATAACAGGTGGTTTCGTCTACGCTCTATCCTATGCTGGATTTCAAAATCTCACCAATCCTGACGAGCTTAAAGTCCAGCTTACCGATCAGGATAGTACGCCCGCAGGCAACATATGGGCGAGTACTTTGGATATAACAGTCGGCGATATATACGCGGAAGATGCACCTTCATACTTCCCTCTTGGCTTTTTTGATCCTGCAACTGGCAACAAAATCAATCTCACGCCAGTAGCAACCGTTAAGAACGATCAAGGCCAAGATGTTTATAGCGCGACTGGCGGTGTAGCTTATTTAAGTTTTGGTCCTACCATACCAGAGCCTGCTACTTTGGCCCTTCTGGGCATTGGTTTGGCAGGTTTGGGCTTCACTCGTCGCCGCAAAACAGCGGTTGTCGGTTAAATCGTGTTGCTTGTTATCCCCCTGTACATTTTAACGAAGTCCAGCCTATCATCTGAATAACGATAGTGACTCTGGGTTTCCCATCCGGATATCAAGTGTGCAATTCAACTCGGCCAGAGAGGTAAACGTGATGAAAGTATCTATTGGGAAAGTAGTTTTTTCGGTATTGCTGGCGAGTGTTGCGTTTTCCGCAAGCGCCAAACCGAATGAATTCCAGAAGTGGGAAAATTCGGTAATCGCTGGGCAACAGAATGGCGATCTAACAGTAGCAATAGGCCCTGCGCGCAAGGTGGTGGGGAAAAGAAGGGATGTTCCCATTTCCGTAGCCAAACCAACCCAAGGCGCTTAATGACGGACCGTTCAACCCGGATCGCCAGCACAAATTCCAACCGCGTCGCTTCCAACGACGCGGTTTTCTTTCATGGGCTGGCCGGATTGCTGATTTTCGCCCCGCTGATCTGGGGGAGCATCGTTTCGTTGCCGCTGCTGGTCATGGAACTGGCGGCGCTAGTGTTGTTAGCGAGTTGGTTCTGGCAGCTAACACCGGCTGAGCCGTCGCTGTCCTGGCCGCTGCGCATTTTCCTGGCGGTGTTCCTACTGCTGCCCTTGGCGCAGTTACTCCCGGTCCCTCTGGAACTATGGGCCAGTCTGCCGGGGCGGGCGTTCTACGCTGAGGCTTTACAACAGGTTGGCGGTGACCTTGGCGAATGGCGTGCGATTTCACTGATTCCCACAGCTACAGAATTCTCCGGCTTGGCATTGCTGCCACCGCTGGCGGTTTTCTTGGTGGCGCTGCATCTGCCTGCCCAGTGGCTACTCAAGCTGGTCTGGGTATTTCTGGGGATTGCCGTGGTTCAGGCGTTGCTCGGACTGATTCAGTACGGCGATGGAACCGACAGCCCGTTTCGGTTTGGCCAGGCGCTGTCCGGCATCAGCGCCACCGGAACCTACATCAACCGCAACCATCTGGCCGGTCTGCTGGAAATGGCGCTGCCACTGGCGCTCGGATTGCTGGCGGTGGCGGTGGGGCAGGGACCGCGTCGTCATATTAGCCAGCGTCAGCGCGGTTGGGGGCGTTGGCGGGCGCGCCTCAGCGCAATACGGTTGAATCAGGCCATGCTGTTTGGATCAGCGGCGTTGGCCATCCTGCTGGGCTTGATTTTCACCCGTTCCCGCACCGGGGTACTCATGGCCATGCTGGGCATTCTGCTCTGCACCTTGCTGTTCTCCACCCGTTTGGGCGGGCGCAATGTCTACGGGTTGCTCGGCGCTTTCACGGCGGTCGGGATCGGCTTGGCGAGTCTGATCGGGCTGGCCCCGGTGCTGGATCGGTTCACCTTGCAGGACTCCATTGCGGATGCGCGCTGGCGGATTGTCGACGTCACCACGCAAGCCATCGGCCAATTCTTTCCCTTGGGCAGCGGCGCGGGCACTTTCGAGGCAGTGATGCGCCAGTTTCATCCACAGGACTTGCCCGGCGTGATCATCAATTACGCCCACAATGATTATTTGGAGTGGTTGCTGGAAGCCGGGCTGGGGGCGGCGCTGCTGATCGTGGCCTGGCTGGCGTTCTATCTGCGCCAGTGGGGGCGGGTCTGGCAACGCGGCGAGTGGACGCCGTTCCGTTTCGCCCAGGCAGGGGCCGGAATCGCGCTACTGTTGATGATGGTGCATTCGTTGGTGGACTTCAATTTACGGATTCCGGCTAACGTCGTATTCACAGCATTCCTGGCGGCGGTATTTTTCCATCGGGCCGCCAAGGAAGCCCCGGCTGTGTCGCGTCGGCGGACCTCATCGGGCGATGGGTCTGAGAAACCGCCCCCGCCCCCCCGCACGATTCCCCCGGAAAATCAGATCAATCCGTTTGCGTGATCAGGGAATTCATTTTCCCGGCTCCAGGGCGGTGATCGCCAGATCATCAAACCAGATCGCCCCCTCAACTTCAAAATCCAGTTCAGCGCGCCCTTCCAGTTCCAGCCGCAGCACCTGCGCCGGACAGTCGTTAGTCGGCACGACAAAGTCGACCGTAAAGATGCGCCATTCGTCCGAACCCAGAAACCGATCACTCTCGGCCACCCATGGCCCATCCGCCACGCAGCGCACTTTCCAACGCAGCCCCAGCGCCGTGCGCAGACTGTCAGGGCGAACTCGCCCTTGCAAACGGTAACGACCCGGCTCCAGCAGGAGATATTGCAGAACGTGTTGAAAGCGCACCCGCTGGCCATCGAAGTTCACATGCAACGCCCGCTCGCCGCGTACCCCATAAGTAGGCGCTGTTTCCACCCGGACGCCGCGCAGGGAGGCGATACGCCAGTCGAAACCCACCCCGGTTGGCGGTAATTCGAACCCCCCGTTGTACACCCGACTCAGTACGCTGCGCTGCCGCTCGTTCAGCCCCTCCTGCCAGGCTCGATACGCCTCCGGCCAGCGGGCGTCCCGCCACAGGCGATCCAGATAAGCGCCTTGCTCCAGTTTGGACGGCGATTCCTCTCCACGCTGGCGTTGCTGGTAGAGAAAAATCACCGTGTCGGTCTGTGGAGCCTCACGCGCCACATAGGCAAAGAAACCGTCCCACCAGGTCGGCGGGTTTTCCAACAACGGCCGCAGCAACTCCTGCTGCTTCGGGTCGTTAGTGAAGTCGAGCAACTCGGGATACAAGGCGCTGGCGACCGTCGGCTGGGTCCGTAACAACAGGCTCCAGCGTTCCAACATCCGGTCCAGCCGACCCTGAGCCTGCCAGAAATCGGCTGAATAGGCCAATACCGGGCTACTCATCGGTCCCAGAATATCCGCAATTTCCGCCAACGGGATAGCCGTTGATCGGCGGCTTTCATCCGCCGCCCACAGCTCCGCCAGCGTCACATAAATCCGCGCATCGGTAGGATTGGCCCAAGCCGCAGCCCGCAACAGGGGTTCCGCAGCGGTTGGCGATGGTTCCAGCAGGGCATCCGCCTGCTGATACAGGACTGCCGGGTGTCCAGCCCGCCAGCGCAACGCGCCGGCGGCTTCCTCAGGGTTTTCCTGTTCAGCATAATATTCAGCGATCCCCGTCACCAGGATGCGCCAACCCAGCAGGCTGCCTAACAACAGGATCAGGATACCCCGGCCCAGCCGACCCCACCGATTCATGCCGTCGATTCAGCCGGCAGCTTTTGCGCATCAGGAGTCGCTGCGCCGTAATAGCTGGAATAGTGGTAATAACCGTAGTAGTAGCCATAAGCGCCAGCACGGGCTTCCAATTTATTCAGGAGCGCTCCCAACAGATGCACCCGCGCTCCGCGCAACCGTTTGCATGCCGCCTGCACATGGCTGCGCGGAGTGCCGCCCATCGCAATCGTTAGCAGGGTGCCATCGCAGAGATTGCCGAGGATCAACGCATCCGCCAGACCCATGACCGGTGGGCTGTCCACCAGGATTTGGTCAAACTTTTCCGCAGCCAATACCAGCAAACCCAGCATTTTGGAACTGGACAGCAGCTCGGCGGGATTGGGCGGCAACGGTCCAGAGGTAATGACGAACAGATTAGGAATGTGGGTCGGTTGGGCAATGCTCGCCGGCCGTTCCTGCTCGCCGGCGAGCAGGTTGGTCAACCCAAGATGATTATCCAGCCCCAAAGAGCGATGCAGCGACGGTTTGCGCAGATCGGCGTCAATCAGCAGGACTTTTTTGCCGGCCTGAGCGAACTGAATCGCCAGGCTGAGCGCCGTGGTGCTCTTGCCTTCGCCGCTGTTAGCGCTGGTGACAGTCAAGGTTCGCGGTACGCCGCTGGAAGTGGAAAACTCTAAAGCAGTGCGCAGCGAGCGGTAGGATTCGGCGAAGACCGAACGCGGGTCCTCGTGTCCTACGAGAGCGACGGGGCGTTGATCGCCACGTTTTTGCGCCGTCAGAGGGATCACGCCCAGCACTGGCAGATTCAGCCGTTGCTCCACCTCGTCGGGCTGCTTGAAGGTGTCGTCGAGGTGTTCGAGCAGGAAAGCCAGGCCCACGCCGCCCAGCAGACCGAGCACCAGCGCCAGCAACCCGTTTAGCCGCAGGTTGGGCTTGAATGGCCGGGCCGGGATGCGGGCTTCGTCCACCACTGAGATGTTGTTGGTGCCGATCCCCGCCGCAACGCCCACTTCCTTGAAGCGCTGCAACAACCCATTGTACAGCTCGCGGTTGGTGTCCACTTCACGGCGCAGGATATTGAACTGGATGCTGCGATCCTGTTGCTCCAGCACATCACGCTTTAGTTGGTCGAGGCGGACGTTCAGCAGCGCCTCTTCAGCTTTGGCCGCTTCGTACTGGGCCGTGATGGCGTTGCGGATATGAGCCACTTCCTGGTCGATCTGGCGGCTGATCTGGTCAATCTGACCACGCATTTGCACCATGCTGGGATAAGCCGGTTTATAGAGATTCAAGTTGTCCTGATACTGGGCGTCCAGCTTGGCTTTGGATTCCTTGAGGGTCTGGATAATCTTGCTGTCCAGCACCTGGCTGAGACCGTGGCCACGGGTGCTGAGCATTTGCCGATAGGCAGCCTCGGCGGTCGTCCGGCGCTGTTCGGCGGCAGACAATGCCGCGCTGGTGGCCGTCAAGCTCTGGGTCACAATATTCTGGCTCTCGCCGACATTAACGATCTCCTGCTGACGGGCAAACGCCACCATATCCCGTTCCGAATCCTCCAGTCGGGCCTTGACCTGCTGCAAGCGTTCCTGCAAGAAGTCGCGGGCATAAGCGGAAGCCTCAAAACGCCGCTCCAGGTTGAGATTGATATAGCTCTTGGCCAAGGCGTTGAGAATGGTCGCCGCTTGCTGGGCGGTTGGGCTGTCATAATGCAGCTTGACCAATCGCGAGTTGCGCACCGGCTCAACCGTCAGGCCGCCCAGAAAACTGCTGACAGCGCCCTCCAAGCGGGCGGCCTCCGACGGCGGCTCATCCGATTCCGGCGAGCCGGCTTTCGGCAGCCAGCCGACCAGCCATGACTTGATTCGGGCCAGTAGCGACGGCGCATCGGTCGTCTGGTCAGCCAACCCCAACTGATTCACCACTCGTTGCGCCAGGCTGCGGCTCTTAAGCAATTCGTACTGGGTCTGGTAGTAGTCCTGACCAGAGCCGCCGGATTCCACTGGCGACACTTCCTCAATCTTGACGATCTTGATGTCCTCACGATCAATCTGCAACGTCAGGCTGGCGCGGTAGATCGGCGTCATCAGATAGGTAGCGGTCACTACAGCGATGATGACGATCAGGGTGAACAGCAGAATGGTTCCGCGCCGTTTGACGATAACGTGCCACAGTTCGCGCAGATTGAGTTCATCATCTTCCGGTTCCGCCTCAGCCGCACGAACTTCCGGCAGGTCGGCGACCGGGTCAAGCAAGTGCGCCCGACGCTCAATCAGTGCGCGGCCAGGCTCGGATGGGTCAAACCCGTTAGTGTTGGAAGAAGGGGGGAGATTTTTATTCAAGGGGAGGATTCCACAAAATCATTGAGCGCCGCCAGCGCGTCAGTAGGCGAAAAAGCGGAAAGGAACAATAAATTCAATGAATTCCTTAGCCGTCTCTTTAAGCGCCGAGGAATCAACCTGAACGACATCTTCGCCCTGAACTTCCGGATCCGGTGCTTGGCCATCGCGAATGGCTTTCAGGTCGTATCCAAGCATCTGCCGGCCGCCGCCGGGATCAGTACGCAGGATACGAACCGAACTGAGATTCGCCACGCTGGTCGGGCCACCAGCCGCAGCAACAGCTTGCATGAGAGTGGTTCGACCCTTAAGCGGAAAAACGTTCGGAGTCTTGACCGCCCCGGTCACGACGATTCGCTGACTGGTGAATTCTTCGATAAAGATTGTCACCTGGGGATTTTGCAGATAGTCCTTGGCCAGTTGGGCAGCGATCTCGGCAGCCAGTTGTTCGCCGGTCAGTCCCGTGGCCTGGACAGCGCCAATGAGCGGTAGGGCAATTTGGCCGCTGGCGCTGACCCGAACCGAACGATTGAGATCAGGGACTCCAAAGACCTCCACTTTGAGCAGATCTTGAGAACCAATTCGATAGTCTCCCGGTGCGATGATCGGGCGCTCGGGGCGGGCGGGCGCTTCCGGGGCGGTGGCGGCCGGCGTCATCGCTGATGCCAGTTCGGAAGTTGAGGTCGTCATCGCCGCAGTGCCCGTGGCTTCGGGGGGTATTCCATTGGGACTCGCGCAGGCCGCGATCCCGAGAAATAGCGCCAAGATGGTTAGTCTGGCTGAAAATTTTATTAAATTCATGGCGATATTGAACTCAAGAGCGGTCAGTCAATCATTATCCCATTCTTCCTCAGTCAGTGGGAGGGAGATTCATCCCTCAAAGGTGTAGCCATTTTTTTAGCACAGTCCAACGTGAAGGAAGGGAGGGTGCAATCGCCGTTGCCGGCAGTGGGGGCAGTTGGTCGGGGGGCATATTGTCCAGTATTCCTTGGGGTCGGGTTTCGACCAAGTGCATGGCTTCCTCGACACCCACCCAGCGTTCCGCCGCCTGCCGTCCCTCCGCGAGCAGTGGGGGACGCCGGTCGGCTCCGTGCGAATCAGTGGCTAGAAGATGCACCCAGCCTTCATCGAGCAGTCGTTCGCCCCAATAGCGGGCGGCTTCACCGAATCGGCCGGTCAGACTGCCAGCGGTCACTTGCAACCAAGCGCCCTGGCGCGCCAAGTCGATGAATGTTGCATAGTGATCTTCGATCCAACTGAGCCGTTCGGGATGGGTAATCACTGGTATGTAGTCCGCTGCGAGCAGCTCGAACACAATTCCCGTCAACCGGGGCGGCGCGACATGATGAGGCGGCTCCAAGAGGAAGTAGCGACTGTCATGCAATGCAAGCACTCGACCCTGACGCAGTCCCGTCGCCAAATCCGGGGTAAGGTGAGTGTCAGCGCCGTGCGTGAGTTGGAGTGGAATACCGGCTTCAGCGAGCTCAGTCTGAAGCACTGCGACCGCCCGACGGATCGCTGGGCCGGTGTTTTCGTACAGGCCCGGGTAGATATGCGGGGTGCAGGCCGTGAAGGTGACGCCATCCGCAATCGTCATCCGCGCCATGCGCAGCGATGTCGCCAGATCCGGCGCGCCGTCGTCGATGCCGGGCAGGAGATGGCAATGGAGATCAATCATGTGGAATCCACTGGGCAAGGTGATAACGGTGGAAATGCCGAGATCAATCCCGACCGTAGCTTGGCTTTCGCCCACCCGTTCAGGGTGCTCAATTTCGACGGGAATGAAAATAACCAGCAATCGGCTTCACGGCTCAAGGTCGCGGACCAGGGCTTGCCGTCAAAGCGCCGTTTTTCATGCAGCCTCACCCAACCGATCTTCGGCAGGCGGATTCGCCGACCGTCACAGGCAAAGGCGTCGGGGCCGTTGTTCATCCGGGCCGAGTCATGGACGCCGCGCCGCTTAATGTTTTCGGCGGCGTATATCGCCGACCGGGCCATTTGGCGTTCCAGGTCGGCTTTTGGGTCGGCGCTGGAGACGCGGGCATACAGCGCCACGCCACTATCGGTCGCCACCATCGGCGGATGCACGATCACCGGTTCGGTGAGCAACTGTTCGGAAGGAACCGGCAGATTGCCGTCCTTCCACAGCCACCAGGCTGTTTTGTAGGACAAATTTTGTAATTTAGTCCATACATTGAGTTTCATAGTTACTATTTTAGGCCCAGTGGGAGCGAAGCTGCAATTTGACGACATATAAGCAACAACTAATTCTGCTTTATCAGATTCATGTATTTGATTGTTATTAACAAGTAAAGATAATCCAGCCTGGATCAACAGATAAGGCTTGAGCAGGTAGCGCATGATACAGTCGGACGCGTTAAAAATTGGTGGCGGATGCCGGGATAGGGTTGCTGGCCGGGATCGGTCAGCGCTTCCTGGACTTCTGCGGGCGCTTCGGCGGCCACTTCCGCGTAGTCGTTCACTCCCCCCACCCCCAATGCTGTTGAATTAACGCGATTTCAAGATCAAAATATTGAATTAGTTTAATATTAATCCCAGGAGACCCGATCAATAGCGCAAATCCTGGTTTGAAAATCCATGCAACTTTCCTTTCTTCTTGACGCTTTTCTGCAATTAATCCCGCACCGGCTGTCGTC
>JBAQIQ010000021.1:0-1509 GCA_049288935.1 Candidatus Competibacteraceae bacterium | reverse complement strand
GCCACTGGTCATTGCGGGTCAACCGGGTGGGCGTTGCGCCGCCGCTGAACAGCTCCAGCCACGGATCGTCCAGCGCGCCAGACACAGCCCCGGCCAGCGACGGCCCCAGACCGCGAATCAGTACGGTCTTGGGTACGGTTCCGCCAATCACAAATCCGCCAATCAGCAACCCGTCGCCATTTTCCACACCCCCTCGGGTCGAGAGGTTGACCAGCCGGCTAGCGCCTTCACCCAGCGGATACGCTTCCACCAGGCCAATGCCGGTCGCCCCGTTCACGCCTTCCACGATCACCGTGTAGGCGCCCGGCGCCAATTCGGTCAGTAGCGCCGCTTCCCGCCGATCGGGCGGGGCCAGCCCGGTCGCCTGGATCGCGCCGGCTCCCGCCGACTCTTGCCAGTTGTCGTTGCGGGCCAGTTCCTGACCTTGCGCATTCATCAGTCGCAACCGGGGATCGGTCAGCGCCCCCGGAACTGCGCCGGCCAGGGTCGGCCCCAACGCCCGCAGCAACACGGGCTGTGGGGCGGTCCCGCGGATGATCAGCCCGCCGATCAATACCTGATCGCCGCCTTGCACCAGACCTCGGGTGGACAGGTTGACCAGTCGCCCGCCCGTCGGCGCGCTCATCGCAGCATCGCTGATCGCCGGCGCTCGTTGCCCTCGGGCCAATGTCCACCCGAGTAACAGCGCTAACACCAGCAGCAGAGCCGCAAGGGGACCCCGCCCGATTGAGGAATTCCCCGCTACGCGATGAGCAAAGTGCGACATGATCTTCATTCCCTGAAGGTTCTTAGTTCTCAGTCTGTAGCAGGCGTGAATTTTGGTTGACGTTACTCAGAATGGACAAACCTGCATGTTATCTGAGCATAAAAGGGGTGAAAGATTTTTCAAGTGACTGATATTCAACTCACAGTTGAATTCACACCGTAGATAACTATTGGTGCTTGTGGGTCACTTGGTTTGCTTGCAGCCATTGATGATCAAGAAGGATAAGCTATGAGTCGATAGCGAAGCAGGAGGTCGCCATGTCCCGCAGTCCCAAGAACCCGCTTCGGCCTCGAGCAAAATCCGCACCTGGAGGATGACGGACATCGCCCGCTTCCCGCCGCCAGTCAGGGTTTCCAGTTCGGTGTGTTCCTTGGCGGTCAGGCGGACGATGTGTTTGGGTGGCGGCATGATCAGGCTCCAAGTCGGCGGTTACCCCTCACAGGAAAACCCATGGGCTGCTTGAAGCCAACTCGGGTCAGGTGAAGCACTAGCGATTGACGGTCAACACCGCGCTGGTCGATTTGCCATTGACCGTGGCCGTGATCGTCACTGCAGTGTTGGTTCTCACCTTGTAGGTGCGTATCGCAAAGCTCGCGCTGCTTGATCCGGCCGACACGTTCACGGTGCTGGGTACCGAGGCGACCGCAGGTTTGCTGCTGGACAGGCGGACCACCGCGCCCGCCGCGCCAGACAGGGTAACCCTTCCCGTGACGTTGGAGCCGCCGCGCACCGATGTGGACGAC
>JBAQIQ010000020.1:0-5506 GCA_049288935.1 Candidatus Competibacteraceae bacterium | reverse complement strand
ACTCGATGCCCATTATTGGTGGCTGAACGTCCGCAACCCGGTCTATTTCCAGGATTGTTTCAATTTGGCCGTCGAGGATGGCTGCACGGTGTTCCTGGAAATCGGCCCCCATCCCGTGTTGGCGACCTCCATGCGGGATTGTGCCGATACCCTTGGCCGGCCGGTCAATCTGTTCCATTCCCTGTATCGGGGTAGACACGAGCCGACCGTGATCGGCTGCGCCTTGGCAGGCCTTTACAGCGCGGGGATCGAACCGGATTTCGCTCGCCTGTATCCGCACGGTCGCCACGTCGACCTGCCGCTTTATCCGTTCGCACGGGAACGCTGCTGGGCCGAATCCCACGAAAACCGGCGATTCCGCATCGGTAAAGACGACCATCCTTTGCTCGGGCGCCGGCTCACAACGGCAACTTTGGCCTGGGAGGTAGAAATCAACGGTTACTGGAATGCGTTTCTGCCCGATCACGTTATTCAGCACAACGTGCTGTTCCCCGCAGCCGGATACTTGGAACAGGCGGCAGCAGCCATCAAGATCGCCACCGCCGGTTCTTATTTCGCCCTGGAGCACATCGCGTTTCACAAGGCGTTATTTCTCCCGCAAGACGAAGACCCGCGCGTGCAGACCACCCTGGATGTTCGCCACGGCAGCTTTTCGATCACCAGTCTTTCGCGGCGGGAAGGGGAGAACACCAGCGTCCACGCCGAGGGTCAGTTTCGACAGTTGCAACCGCCGAGACAACCGCAGCGCGTATCCATCGAGCAGCTTCGCCAGCATTGCCAAGTCGCGTATTCGAAAGAGTCTTGCTATGCGGAACTGGCAGGCATGGGATTCGAATACGGTCCCCGGTTTCAAGGCATTGGCGAAGTCGCCCTCGGGGATTTGGAATCCTTGGCCCGGTTAGAGTCGCCGGAAGATGTGGCGGTCGGCGACCCGGAATGGGTCTTTCATCCCGTCGTACTCGATGCCGCCTTCCAGGCTCTGATCGCCATCGAGCTGATGAAGCCGGCCGCCGGAGGACGCGAGGTTCGCCTGCCGGTGGACATCCGCCGGGTCACGTTCCTGGGTCCCGCCAGCCCGCTGATGTGGGCTCATGCCCGGATCGTTGCCAGGACCGACCGGGAGACGATCGGAGATATCGCGATCTACGACGCCCAAGGCCGGTTGACCGTCAGCATCGAAAGTTTCCGGGCTCGTTCCGTCGCGCGGAGCGCCCCCGGCGTCAACCCCAAAAGCATCGAGTCGTGGCTGTATCAGGTGGATTGGGAGGAGCAGGCGCTCGCCAAGCCAGCCGTGGCGGACGTCATCCGCGAAACTTGCCTGATCCTCGCCCCGAGTACGCCGGAAGGAGCACTGCTGAAGGCTCGACTCGAAGCGCGGGGACACGAGGCGATTGTGGCGCGCACGGGCCATCATTTCTCGTGGGATGCCCAGGAAGCCACCGCGACCCTGAATGCGCGCCGCAAGTCGGACTATCTGGCGCTGTTCGAGGCTCTCGGCCCTGCGGGCAAGATGCCTACCCAAATCGTGCATCTGTGGAGTCTCGACGCCCCTGCAGCGGACGCCGTGACCGTGGAATGCCTTGATCGCCAAGGGACCGAAATCGCTCTCTCGGCGCTATATCTCTGTCAAGCCATGCTCGAAAAGAGCGCGTCCGCAAAAATCTGGTTCGTCACCCGCGGCGCTCAGTTTGCCGACTTCGACGCCCCGACCAACGTAGCCCAAGCGCCGGTGTGGGGAATCGGACGGGTGTTCGGTCATCAGGAACACGTCGGCCAGTGGGGTGGACTGATCGATCTCGACCCTCGGGGCGGCGAGGGAGAAATCTCCGCCTTGACCGACGAGATCTTGGCCAGCACCCAGGAAGATCAGGTGGCGTTTCGGGGTAGCGACTCGACGCGCAAGGTCCTGCGCATCCATCGGGCAAAGGACCTGTATACCGCCGTGCCACCCCGTTTTCGCGCCGATGGCGCTTACTGGGTCACTGGTGCATTCGGCGCCCTGGGCGAACGGGTGGCGGACTGGTTGGTGGCGCACGGCGCGACATTCCTGATTCTCAGTGGCCGCACGACCGTGCCGCCCCGCGAGCGCTGGGACGAACTCGCCCCCGAAGATCCTCGCCACGCGCGGGTGCGATGGGTGCGGCGCTTGGAGCAGCGAGGTGTGCGAGTGCTGTGTCCGGCGGTGGACTGCGCCGAGGCGTCGCAGATCGAAGCGTTCCTGGCGGAGTATCGAGGGCGCGATTATCCGCCGGTGCGCGGGCTGTTCCATTGCGCCGGCGTGGTCGCCGACGGCATCCTGGTTCAGATGCAGGAGCAAGATTTGCTGAAGGCGTACCGGCCCAAGGTCCAGGGCAGTTGGAATCTCCATCACCTGCTGCGGGACGAGCCGCTGGAGCACTTCGTCCTGTTCTCGTCCGTGGCCTCGCTGGTGACCTCCACCGGCCAGGCGAACTATGCGGCAGGCAACGCCTTTCTCGATGCTCTGGCGCACTATCGCCGCCAGTTGGGTCTGCCGGGACTCTCCCTCAACTGGGGGCCTTGGGCCATCGGCATGGTCGAGGAGCTCGACCTGATCGATCATTATCGTCGCCGCGGCATGCCGCCCATCCATCCCGATGCCGGTTTGGCCGCGCTCGAAATCGCCTTGGTGCAAGACTGGGCCGAACTCGCGCTCGCCGAGGCTGACTGGCCCACGGTGCTGCAATATTACCCGAAGCCGCCCGCCGCGTTCGCGCACCTGGCCCGCGAGTCGGTCGAGGAGACGGCGGAGATCGACGAGGTCAATCCGCGCCAACGCATCGTGAACGCTCCCGAAGAGCAGCGGGCGGACACCGTGATGGACGAACTCGGCAATCTGGTGGTGCGAGTTCTGCGCGTCCGCAAATCGGCCATCGAGCCGGGCATACGGCTCAGTGATATCGGAGTGGACTCGATGCTGGCCACCGAACTGCGCAACCGCATCGAGCTGGCCTTGGGCGCTTCCCTGACCGTGGTGGACCTGTTGGGAGATTCCACCATCGAACAACTGGCGCTGAAGCTGCTCGACCAAATCCGCACGCAAGAGTCCCGCACGACGGCGGCGATCACGTTCGAAGAGTTGATGCGGATCCTCCAAAACGACCCGGATTTAACCTCCCAACTTCTGGCGGAAACGGAACAAACGACCCCCGAGGAGGCGGCGAAGGTCCTTCTCGACGATCCCGAGCTTGCGGCCCAGCTTTTCGCTCAGTTGCAAGAACCCTGAAAACCGTTCGCCACAACCCGTGCGCAGATTGATCGAAGCACGGATCGCGACGAAAGCCATTTCCATCAATCAGCCAGCAAATACCGAGGAGACAACCATGAGCCAATTAATCCAGCATCAAGACATCGCTTGCAAAGAATGGTGGGGCAACGGAGGGGGATTTTTCGGCCGTCGCTACATGGAAGGAGACGATTCCAAAGTGGGCTATCTGACCACGCCGCGACGGCTCGACGAGCGCACCCAAATCGAGGTGGACGGGGTTCTCCGTCTGCTCGATCTGGCTCCGGGGCATGCCGTTCTCGACTGTCCCTGCGGTTATGGCCGGCATACCAGCGGCTTGAGTTTAAGAGGGTTGCGGGTGACCGGGGCCGATATCAACAGCGAGCATCTCAATGCCGCCGCCCAGCTAACGGCCGCGCGGGGTGATTTGGTCCGCCTAGTGGTCGAGGACATGCGCCTGATGAGCTATCAGCAAGAGTTCGATGCCGCTATCAACATGTTCTTCTCCTTCGGTTTCTTCGACTCCCACTACGACAACATGAAGGTGCTGGAGAATTTCTACCGGGCGTTGAAGCCGGGCGGGCGGTTTCTGATGCACACCGATGTCAGCATGAGCCGGGTAATGAGCGGGAAATACAAATTCAGCGAGAAACGTCCCTTGGCCAATGGCGGCTTTTTACACATCAACGAGCAATACGACTCCCAGACCCGTCGCATCAACGGTGAATGGATTCTGATCAAGGAGAGCGAGGAGGAGCGGTTGACCCCCTACTCGGTCCGGGTCTTTTCCTTCCAGGAATTCGAAAGCTGGTGCCACGAAGTGGGCTTCAAAAAAGTGGTCGGCTTCGGCGACTGGACGGGTACGCCATTGGACGACGATTCCGAAGACATGATAGTTGTGGCCTATAAGTAGCTCGAACCAGATACGGGTTTACGATGAACAGGACCGAAATGGAACTGGAATCCACTGCGCTCGGCGGGATCGCGGTGATCGGGATGGCAGCCCGGATGCCGGGGGCTCGCGACTACCGCGAATTCTGGCGCAATCTGGCCGGCGGAGTGGAGTCGGTATCCTGGTTTACCGAGGAAGAGCTTGCCGCATCCGGCGTTCCCAAGGGTATCTACGGCGCCCCGGACTACGTGCCGGCGGCGGCCGTGCTTGACGGGTTCGACCATTTCGATGCGAGCTTTTTCGGTTACAACCCCAACGAAGCGGCGCGGATCGATCCGCAGCAGCGGGTGTTTCTGGAGTGCGCCGTCGAGGCGATCGAGGATGCCGCCATTCCCTTGGATGCGCTGCCCGAATCCACCGGCGTCTACGCCAGTTCCAGCATGAACGGTTACCTGTTCAATCTGACCTCGCAGCCGGGCTTCGTGGAAACCCGGGATTTGTTTCCCCTCGTCATCGGCACCGACAAGGACTATGCCGCCACACGCGTGGCCTACAAACTCAACCTCGAAGGGCCGGCCATCACCATCCAGACCGCCTGCTCGTCGTCGCTGGTCGCTTTGCATCTCGCGTGCCAGGGCCTGTTCGCGGGGGACTGCGACATGGCTCTGGCGGGTGGGGTGACGGTGAAAACTCCGCATCGGGTTGGTTATATCCACGTCAAGGAAGGCATTCTTGCACCGGACGGTCACTGCCGGCCCTTCGACGCGCTGGCCCAGGGCACCATCGAAGGCAACGGAGCGGGCATCGTGGTGTTGAAACGGCTCGAAGATGCCTTGGCGGCGGGCGACTGCATCCGCGCGGTCATCCGCGGCTCGGCGATCAACAACGATGGGGCGCTCAAGGTCGGCTATACCGCCCCACGCATCGAAGGGCAGGCCAAGGCCATCCGGGTGGCGCAACTGCTGGCGGATGTCGATCCGGAAACCATCGGCTACCTCGAAGCTCACGGCACCGGAACCCATCTCGGCGATCCGATCGAAATCGCCGGCATCACCCGCGCCTTCGGCATGGCCACGGACAAGAAGCAGTTCTGCGCCATCGGTTCGGTCAAGGCGAATATCGGCCACCTGAACGCGGCTGCCGGCATCGCCGGATTCATCAAGACGGTGTTGATGCTTGAAAATCGGGCCATCCCGCCGACCGTACACTATCGCACGCCCAACCCTAAAATCGATTTCGCCACTAGCCCGGTGTTCGTCAACGCCGAGCTGACGGACTGGCGATCCAACGTATCGCCGCTGCGGGCCGGCGTGAGCTCTTTCGGCGTTGGCGGCACCAACGCCCACGTCGTGCTCGAAGAGGCGCCACCT
>JBAQIQ010000019.1:0-3070 GCA_049288935.1 Candidatus Competibacteraceae bacterium | reverse complement strand
GTTCCAGGCGCCCACCTTCAAGATCCGGGGCGAGTATTTCTACAACTCGGGCGGTTTCGACAGCGACGAGTCGCGGGCGTTTCTCTCGGCTTATCGCCAGTACGAGCCGTTTTACCTCTATCCCCGTTTCGGCGAATTCGGTTGGTATTCCCGCCACTACGCCGGCTTGAACCTGAGCAATGTCAAGCTCGCCGATCACCTGAAGTTCGGCAGCAAGCTGGCGGCGGCGCTGGACAGCGGCGCCGCGATTTTCTCCGCCGATCTGACGTACAGCTTCGACAACAACAACGGGCAAGTCTTTTTTCAGTATGCCTATTTCGACAGCTTCCGGGATTCCGACCGCTTTCCGGGAGAAACCGCCTTTCTCCAGTCGGATCACGCCCTGACGCTTTATCTGGTCTGGAATTTTTCCCCCACGGGTTCGCGGCGCTGAGACCGCGCCACCGACCGACACGCTCCACCGAAATCAACCAGGGAACCGCCAAGCCATGAACATCCCACCCGCCAAACCCCCCAAGGCTTTCTTGCGGCTTTGGCTTGGACAGGCCGTCTCCGTTTCCGGATCGGGCATGACCGGCTTTGCGCTGAGCGTGCACACCTATCAGCAAACCGGGTCGGCGACCTTTTTTGCCCTGATCACGCTGTTCGCGACCCTGCCCGGCATCCTGATCTCGCCCTTGGCCGGCGTGGTCGTCGATCGCTTTAACCGGCGAAAGATCATGATCCTCAGCGACACGGGTTCCGCCCTGACCACGCTCGCGTTGGCTTTGCTGTTCTGGTCCGGTCGCCTGGAACTCTGGCACGTCTATTTGCTGGTGGGCATCAGTTCTTTTTGTGGCGGATTTCAGCTTCCCGCCGCGCAGGCTGCGGTTACCCAACTGGTTCCCAAGGAATTTTATAGTCGGGCGAGCGGCATGATCCAAATGAGCCGGGGCATGCAATTCATCGTCTCGCCGGCGCTGGCCGGTTCGCTGATGGGGATCATCGGTGTCCCCGGCGTTCTGATGGTGGATCTCGCCACCTTCCTGTTCGGCATCAGCCTGTTGCTCGGCATCCAGATTCCCTCACTCGACAAAGCGCAAGGCGAAAACGGCTCGCCCGGTTGGGGAACCCAGATCCTGGACGGCGTGCGGTATCTGGCCGGCCGGCCCGGCATGTTGGTGCTGATCGGCGTCATCGCCGTGGGCAACCTGATGATCGGATTCCTCATCGTCCTGGTGGCGCCCATGATCCTGGCCTTTACCACCGAAACGGTGCTGGGCGTCATGAATTCCCTGTCCGCGCTGGGAATGATGGTGGGCAGCGTGCTGGTGAGCGTGAAAGGCTTGCCGAAGTCGCTGATCCCCTCACTATTTCTCTTCATGATGCTCGGAGGGCTCGGACTGGCCGCGATGGGGTTTTGGACGCATCCGCTGCCCATCACCGTGGCCTGTTTCCTGTTCTTCTTTTCCATGCCCTTCGTCAACGCCTGCCAGGAGACCATCTGGCGGCGCAAAATCGAAGTCGATATGCAAGGCCGCGTGTTCGCGTTGACCCGCATGATCGTGGCGAGCGCCAGCACCTTGGCCTTTATCCTCGCCGGCCCCCTGGCCGACCGGGTCTTCGAGCCCCTGCTCGCGCCCGGCGGCGAGCTGGCCGATAGCGTTGGGGCCTTGATCGGCGTCGGACCCGGTCGCGGCATCGCCCTGATGCTGATTCTTTCGGGAGGCGTGATTCTGCTGATCAGCGTTTTGGGCTACCTGTTTCCCGGCGTTCGCAGTCTGGAATCCGACTATCCGGATGTCGTCAGACCGGGCGAGGAAGCGCTCAGCACAGCCTGATGATCCCCTTCGTCACAACCCCGACCAGTGGTGGAAAAAAATCATGAATGCTCAATGGGATGCGATTGTCATCGGCGCGGGCCTGGGTGGTTTGGGCGCCGCCGTCACCCTCGCCGGGGCCGGCAAGAAGGTGCTCGTTCTCGAACAATCCACCAAGCCGGGCGGCTACGCACAGGATTTTTGGGTTAACGGCTTCCGCTTCGATGTCAGCCTCCACGCGATGGACGGTCTCGCGCCGGGAGGATGGGGAGACGTGGCGATCAAGGCGCTCGGGATCGCCGACCGTTTGCGCTTCGAGCGCCTCGATCCGTTTTATCAGGCCAGGCTGGGTGGCGCGACCTGGTCCGCTCATGCCGACACCCTGCTCTTGGAGCAGGAGTTGATCGCCAGGCATCCGCACGAAAAAATGGGAATTCGCCGGCTGATCGATGCCATGCTCCAGGTCTTTCACGAGATGCGGCGCATTCGCGAAGACACGCGCCACGGTCCGCCCGAGGGAAATATCGCGGCGCTGTTTCCGCTCCTCGTGCGCGCCATGAACTGCAACTGGGACGAGTTCATGAGCGATTACATCGCCGATCCGGAGCTGCGCGCCCTGTTCTCGGCGGAATGGACGTACTACGGGTTGCCGGGGAGCCGGCTCAACGCCGCCGCCATGGCCGCGACATGGGCCAGCTACCATTTTTACGGGGCGTGGTATCCGCGTGGCGGTGTTGGAGCGGTGGTCGCCGCGCTCGCCGAGCGCCTGAACGAATTGGGCGGCGAATTGCGCTGTCAAGCGCGGGTGGCGAAGATTCGGATCAAGGACGGCATCGCCGAGGGCGTCCGCCTGGACGATGGCAGCGAAATCTCGGCGCGGGTGGTGATTTCCAACGCTTCGGCGCCGCAAACCCTTCTCGAATTGGTGAACGAGGACGATTTGCCGAGCGGCTATCGCCAGCGAATTCGATCCGCCGAGCCTTCCCTGTCCACCTTCAACGTCTACCTCGGGTTGAACGCCCCGCCCGAAGCCTTCTCCGCCAGCCACGAACTCATCATCTGCGACGAACCGGACAGCAACGCGCAGTACGCCGCCATCCAAGCCGGCGATTGGGACAAGGTTCCTTTCCTCGCGGTCAATTACGGCCTGGTGGACCCGTCGTGCGCGCCGCCGGGGCAGGCCGTGATCACGTTGATGACCCTCGCCCCTTGGCAGTACCGCAACGTCTGGGAAACCGGGGGACAGTTGGAAAACTATGGCGCCAATCCGG
>JBAQIQ010000018.1:0-3511 GCA_049288935.1 Candidatus Competibacteraceae bacterium | reverse complement strand
CTGTAGAGGACTGCAATCGAAAACGGTCAGGACTGCAATCATCGCAATTTTAGGACCGAATTAACTGCGACTATCGGCACCGTCAGGACCACATTATTTGCAACTGAGACTGCAATCATCGCTACGGGACTGAAATCATCGACTCCGGGACCGCATTATTTGCAACTGAACGAGTGGTCGATATTGGTTGCATCCGTCGCTGTTCCTGATGGGTGTACTCAAACGAGGCGATCGGACTGAGACGTTTTAGGTGTCTCAATAGGGTTGTTTTTACGGATTTGAGAGGCTATCGTTCTAAGTTCTAGACCCTACGGAGACAGAATGAGGATCTATGGCCATCTACGGTTATGCCCGCGTGTCCAGTGCCGATCAAGATTACGTCCTTCAGGAACAGGCCCTGCGCACCGCCGGCTGCGAGATCATCCGCGCTGAGAAAGCCTCGGGTACAGTCCGCACCGGACGTACCGAGTTGGAACTGCTTCTGGAATTCCTCCGACACGGCGACACCCTGGTGGTAACCCGGGTCGATCGCCTCGCCCGCAGTATCAAAGATCTCCAGGACATTGTGTACACGCTCAAGGCGCGCGGCGTCACCTTGCGGGCCACCGAACAACCGATTGACACTCACAGTGCAGCCGGCAAAGCCTTCTTGGATATGCTGGGGGTGTTCGCCGAGTTTGAGACGAATCTTCGCCGCGAACGGCAACGCGAAGGGATTGTGGCGGCCAAGGCCCGTGGCGTTTATCGGGGGCGGAAACCCTCCGTTGACCTCCACGCGATTCGGCGATTACGTGAGGAGCAGAAACTCGGGGCGACCGAGATCGCCCGGCGACTTGGAATTGGCCGAGCATCCGTGTACCGGGCGCTGGCCAAGTCGAACGGTGAGACCTGACTTGATCCCGGCCGACTCGCTCCTGCAATTGCGACAGCGGTTGGATCGCCTGCCGCCAAGAAGTCCCGAGCGTGCGGCCCAAGTCGCGGCGGTCGCGCAGTTGTACGGGGTTTCGTCCGCCACGGTCTATCGGGCGCTCCAGACCTTTCAAAGGCCCCGTGCCGCCCATCGGGCCGATTGCGGCAAACCGCGCCACTTGCCGACGGCGGAACTGGAACGCTATTGCGAGCTGATCGCGGCTCTGAAACTGCGGACCCGAAACAAGCAAGGCCGTCATCTTTCCACCCGCCGCGCCATCGAATTGCTGGAGCAATACGGTGTTGAAACGGCCCAGGGATTAGTCCGCGCGCCGACAGGGGTTCTCCACAAAACCACCGTCGACGTTTATCTGCGGCGTTGGCATCTGGATCAACCCCGCCTGATCCGCCAACCGCCGGCGGTCCGATTCCAAGCCGAATTCAGTAACGCCTGCTGGCATTTCGATCTGTCCCCCTCCGATCTCAAGCAGGTGGAGGCGCCGTTGTGGATCGAACCGGCGCGCGGTACGCCGACCCTGATGTTGTTCAGCGTGGTCGACGACCGGAGTGGGGTGGCTTACCAGGAATACCGCTGCGTCTATGGCGAGGATGCCGAGTCGGCGTTGCGCTTCCTCTTCAATGCGATGGCGCCGAAACCGTTCCTGCCGGAGTTCCCGTTCCAGGGGATTCCGGGCATGCTGTATCTGGATAACGGTCCGGTCTCCAAGAGCCGCGTGTTTAACAACGTCATGGACGCCCTGAAGGTGGTTTGTCAGGCCCACCTGCCCGCCGGCAAGGATGGCCGCCGGGTCACGGCCCGCTCCAAGGGGAAGGTGGAGCGGCCGTTCCGGACGGTCAAAGAAGCCCACGAAACGCTGTACCACTTCCACCGGCCGCAAAACGAAGCCGAAGCCAATCTCTGGCTACAACGCTATTTGCTGAACTACAACCGGCAACCCCATCGCAGTGAGTCCCATTCCCGCCTGGACGATTGGTTGGCCCACCTGCCGGTGGCGGGTTTCCGGGAGATGTGTTCCTGGGAGCACTACTGCCGCTTTGCTCGGGAACCGGAGCGGCGCAAGGTGGGGGGTGATGCGCGAATCACGGTAGACGGTTCCCGGTACGAGGTAGATTCCCGCTTGGCGGGCGAAACCGTCGTCTTGCTGTGGGGGTTGTTCGACACGGAACTGTATGTCGAATTCGAGGGCGAACGCTTCGGACCTTACGCGCCGGTGTCCGGCCCCATTCCGCTGGGGCGGTACCGGTCGTTCAAGAAATCGGTTCACGACGAAAAGGCGGACCGGATCCGCCAGTTAGCCGATCAACTCGGGCTGCCGATCGCCGCCTTAGCCGGCGAAGCGGACCTTCGCCTCGACGAGTCCGTGCGAGCCGAGGCCCACCTGCCACGACAACCTTTCCTTGCGGAGATCCCGGAAGACTCATTCCCCAACCGGATCACCGCTAAAATGGCCATCGCCGACGACCTCGCGCGCCCTTTGGTCAAGCTTGACCCGCAGGACCGGGCCTTCATCGATCAACTGTTGGCCGAAACCCTGGTTCGTCACATCGTCCTGGCGCGCGTCCGCGAACACTTCCGTACCCAGAACATCCTGGGAGATCACCATGCGCGCTGAAGTCAGGGCGTTTTACGGGCTGACCAAACCCCTGAGCCAGGCCGGGTATTACGAAACCGAACATCACCGTCAAATCCTCAAGAATGTTCGCGGTGCCATCCTGGAGGGTCGGATCGTGGCGCTCTGCGGGGTTATCGGCAGCGGCAAGACCGTTACCTTACGTCGGTTGCAGCAGCAACTGAAGGAGGAAAACAAGATCGCCGTGTCGCGCTCGTTGGCCGTGGACAAGCACAGTATCAAGCTGGGCACGCTGATCGCGGCGCTGTTCTACGACCTGTCACCGGGCAAGAAGGTCCGGGTTCCCCTCCGAACCGAAGACCGCGAACGGGAGCTACAGGAGTTAGTGAAGAAGAACAAACGGCCAGTCGCCTTGTTCATTGACGATGCTCACGCCCTTAAGGACGAAGCCCTCACCGGTCTTAAGCGCTTGATGGAGGTCATTGAGGGCAATGGCGGCAGCCTGTCGGTGGTTCTAGCCGGCTGGCCCAAGCTGAGCAACGATCTGCGCCGTCCCAAATTGGAAGAGATCGGCATGCGAACCGACACCTTCTCTCTGGACGGCATCACCGGGAGTCAACGGGAATACATTCAATGGCTGCTATCCACCTGCACGGGTCGCGAAAGCGTACCGGATAACCTCATCCATCCAGAGGCCGTTGACCTTTTGGCCAGCCGTTTGCGAACGCCGTTACAGATCGAATGGCATCTGACGCAAACCTTCGAGATCGCCTACCAATTGGGTGAATCGCCGGTCACTGCCGAACTGGTCGAGGCGCTGCTGGCGCGACATCTGGAAGACCTGGAATCTACGCTGACCCGGCAGGGCTACGGCATGAAAGAACTGGTTCAGAATTTCGACGCCAAGCCCGCAGAGATCAAAGCCCTGTTCGCCAACCAACTCGACGCGATCCGTGCCAGCGAACTGCGGGACCGAATGCGGCTGGCGGGACTGCCGATCTGAACGGTTC
>JBAQIQ010000017.1:0-2299 GCA_049288935.1 Candidatus Competibacteraceae bacterium | reverse complement strand
CTCACATCCTCTCCACAGACTTCACATCCCGCCTGCCCGGCGGTAGGTCTTGAATAGGAGACACTGGAGATGCCACCCAAAAATGCGGCGCTTCACCAGTCCCCACCGGGGGGACTGCCGCGCCGTCCGTTATCCCTCCCCGACCTCAAGGCCGGGGTTTCTCGCGGAAAATCCTGATGAATGCGAACAGTGCCGACGCCAAGACCTTGCTCAAGGTGGCCGAACGGTGTCGCGAGATACTGCGGGAAGTGGCCGAGGCTTCATGGGCCGTGCAAGGGTCAGGAGGCGCGGCAGGCAGGTCGTCAAGGCAATCTCTCCGCCGTTCGGTGTGGGGTGTTCCGCGTATTGGCGGAACGTCTGCGCTTACCGATGCGCCCGGCGCGGTAACATCAGGCTATTTACCGAAGCGCCGCCCCGGTTACCCGTGATCCTCGAAAGCGCCTGCCGAAGCTGCTTGCAAGGCGAACCTGGCCGGGAATGGATCACTCGGTCAACCAGCGCGCGCCAGAATCGTATCCGGCAGGTAGTCTTGGAACAACCGATCATAGGTAACAATACGCATACCCTCGCATTGGGCCTGAGCGATCAGCAACCGATCGAAGGGATCTTTATTATGGTGAGCGGCCAGATCGAGTACCGCTTGGGCATGGCCCGGCGTGATGCTGAGCCAGCCGAATCCCTGCGCCCCGACCTCGGCGACGATCTGACGGGAGGGGAGCGGCAGCTTGCCCAGGCCATGCTTGATGGCCATCTCCCAGATCGAGACCGCGCTGACCCATGCGCCGGCCTGCCGGATCGAGCGAACGGCCTCGGTATCGGCCATGGCGCCCATCATCCAGTCATAAAGGATGCAGGTATCAAGCAGCAGGCGCATCGTCTTCGCCGTGAAAGAGCCGTTCGATCATCCGCTCGGTCTCGGCGGACCGCCAGTCGGTCGAATAGGGGACCAGGCCCTTCCAGGCACCGGGGGGTTTCACTTTTGGGGAGACGTAGGGGACAAGCCGGGCGACGGGCAAACCGTTGCGGGCGATCAGAACCTCCTCGCCCTGTTCCGCCGCCACGATCAGACTGGACAGCCGGTTCTTGGCCTCCAGCATATTGACTTGCATGGCACACCTCGGAAGCTTTGTTTGGCTAATCTTAGCCAAGCCGCATCAGGGAAGCAAACGCTGGCCGAGCATTCCTCGCATGGACACGCCACAACCGGAAGCGCCGCCCAGTGATGAGTAAATGGCCAGTCTTTCCCGAAGCGAGGGCAAGTGCTTGTCCGCCATTCTCTCAGGCAGGGTCGGCGACGGCGCTTGCCCCCAGTCGTTGCCGGTGTTAGCGTTTGGCTGAGCGAGCGACTGTTCACCGGGGCAAACCCGGTTTCGACATCTGGCAGGGCACGGTCCCTTCAACGATGAACCCACTGGTTTTGGAAATCCCGGACGACACTTTGTTGTCCTTGCAGCTAACGGGAGAGGACGCCACCACCGAGTTGGCCGAGATCCTTGGTCTGCGCCTGACCGTTCGATGCTCTCGCGATGAACGATGATCGGCGCCCCAATCCCGACGAGCTGCTGAACCGCCTCAAGCGGGAGGAGGCCCGCGCTCAGCGCGGCAAGCTGAAAATCTTTTTCGGCGCGTCGGCGGGCGTCGGCAAGACCTACGCCATGCTGCTGGCCGCCCGTCAGTTGCACGAACAGGGGTTGGATGTCGTGGTGGGCCTGGTCGAAACCCACGGCCGCAAGGAAACCGCCGCGTTGCTGGAGGGCCTCGAACAACTGCCGCTGAAAGAGATGCCCCATCGGGATCGGGTGCTGCGGGAATTCGATCTCGACGGCGCCCTGGCGCGACGGCCGGCACTGATCCTGGTGGACGAGCTGGCGCACAGCAACGTGCCTGGTTGCCGCCATCCGAAGCGCTGGCAGGATGTCGAGGAACTGCTCGAAGCGGGCATCGACGTCCTGACCACGGTCAACGTCCAGCATCTGGAAAGTCTCAACGACGTGGTCGGCGGCATCACCGGCATCCGGGTCTGGGAGACGGTCACCGACCGCGTTTTCGACCAGGCCGATGAGGTGGTGCTGGTCGATCTGCCGCCCGACGAACTGCTGGAGCGGCTCAGGGAAGGCAAGGTCTACCTGCCGGATCAGGCCGAACGCGCCATTCAGAACTTCTTCCGCAAGGGCAACCTGATCGCCCTGCGCGAGCTGGCGCTGCGGCGCACCGCCGACCGGGTGGACGACGAGATGCAGAGCTACCAGCAGCGGTACGGCGGCATACCGCCACCCCTGCGCGAGGCGCTGCTGGTGTG
>JBAQIQ010000016.1:0-7078 GCA_049288935.1 Candidatus Competibacteraceae bacterium | reverse complement strand
TCCCCACTCTGGGGAATCGAATCGGCGAAAACCAAGCCTTAGCTCCTCTGGGCAATCCTCAACGAAACAGAAAACCCTGATTGCGAAGTCAGGAATCCCCAGCCTTCAGGGCGGGGAGGATGTCAATTTCGCTGCTAGTAACCGGCGTATTGACGGCGGCGGTTTCCCCTGTCGCTCCAGCCCCACACTGCTTTTCAGATTCCATGAGCATCTGGGTCAAGACCAGCCAGTCTGGCTGGCGCCGCCTCTTTCAAGATCAACGAGTTAGCGAGATGATCGCTTCCCAATCCGGTTGGCTCTACAAAAATCCTCGAAGAACCAAAAATGGGATGTTATCCATCTTCTCTGTTGATAGTGATTTTGAAATCGGCTGGTTTTAATCCCATCCAATAGGTTAACCACTGACAAGCATAGGATTCAATTTTTTTAATGGAAGATCCTTTTATCATTGTATTAATAATAAAAAGTCTATTGGTATGACTCAAAAATTCGACTCGATATAGATTCATGATTGCTTTCCTTTTTCGACACCCACAGATATTACGATCAAATAGATCGAAGTTGCATAAGAACGCCGAAGTATTCTCCGGTTATTTAGTTCATCAAGAGATAAATAACCACTAGCACAATCACTGGAACACCCATCAACCATCCAATAAAATATTTACCCATGTCACTTATCCTCTTCATTAGCGCCAGATCATTCACATTAAAAATAATGTTTTTTGAAAATCTCTAAAAAATTAAATGGTTAAATATGTTAATGATAGCCGTCGATGGCCTTGCGCTTTTCCATCAAGCCTTCTTTTATAATATCCAATAGTATATCGCCATTGACATATCCAGCGTGTCTAAAGCCAGCGATTAAAATTTTTTCGATACGCTGGTAAGTGTGCAGAATAAAAATGCTTTGTTCTACATGATCATCTCCAACGATTCCCACAACTACTCTTAAAGATAGGCAGAAGTAATATCATTTTCTTCAGTAGCTCTACTCATACGTGCAAGCACGTATGACCAAAATAAAGACTCCGCAATACGACTTAGTGATGAAAGGTTAGCTAAAAAAACAAATACAGTCTGTACGATAGCGTACATAAAAAATGATCAGTGATCGTCTATCGGAAATATCTTAAAATTTCACAATAAGGGTAGTCCTGCAAAAGGTAGTGACTGAGTCCGTCTGCTGTTAGACGCTTGGAAAGCAAAGACGCCGAACATCATCACACAATGCAGGACTACCAGGACACAATCATGGCGCTTCGGTGGGATATGTTAGTAGTTACCTTTTGGGTATCATCTCGCGCAAACCCACTCTCCCACATCCGGGGTTTTCAGTAGCGGCTCACAAGGAACCCCACGTTTGATCTCCCTCAGCCAACTTTCCCTGCAACGCGGCGGCAAGCCGCTCTTCGACAACGTCTCGTTCACTGTTCATCCCGGCTGGAAAGTCGGGGTGATCGGCGCTAATGGCTGCGGCAAATCCAGCCTGTTCGCCCTGCTGCGTGACGAACTGCATGCCGACGCCGGTCATCTCGACCTGCCAGCGCGCTGGACCATCGCCCATGTCGCCCAGGAAACGCCGGCTCTACCTAACCCAGCGCTGGAATTTGTCCTGGACGGCGACGCTGAACTGCGTCAGATCGAACACGAGCTGCGCCTCGCTGAAGCCGCTCACGAGGGCGCCCGCCAGGCTGAACTGCACGCTCGTTTCGACGCCATTGGCGGTTACCGCGCCCGCGCCCGTGCGGGCAAACTCATGGCGGGACTGGGTTTCGCCCCTGACCAGTTGGCACGCCCCGTTGCAGAATTCTCCGGCGGCTGGCGGGTGCGGCTGAATCTGGCCAGGGCGCTGATGTGCCGCTCCGATTTGCTGCTGCTGGACGAACCGACCAACCACCTTGACCTCGATGCCGTGCTGTGGCTGGAGCAATGGCTGCGCACCTATCCCGGCACCCTGCTCCTCATCTCCCACGACCGCGATGTCCTCGACAGCGTGGTCAGCCACATCGCCCACATCGACCAGCAGCGCATCACCCTCTACTCCGGCGGTTATGCCGCGTTTGAAGACCAGCGCGCCGCCCGACTGGCGCTGCAACAGGCGGCGTATGACAAGCAGCAACGGGAAATTGCTCATCTGGAAAGCTTCATCACCCGCTTCCGCGCCAAGGCCACCAAGGCCCGGCAGGCGCAGAGTCGGATCAAAGCGTTGGAACGGATGGAGCGCATCGCCGCTGCCCATGTCGATTCGCCGTTTGATTTCCAGTTTGCCCCACCGGAGCGGTTGCCCAACCCCCTGCTGACCCTTGAAAATGCCTCGGCGGGCTATGCCGATCAGCCGGTGCTGGAACGGGTCAAGCTAACGCTGAATCCTGGCAGCCGACTGGGCCTGCTGGGGCGCAACGGGGCGGGCAAATCCACACTTATCAAACTGCTGGCCGGGGTCTTGCCCCCGCTGGCCGGGCGAATCGAACCTGGCCAGGGATTGGCCATCGGCTACTTCGCCCAACACCAGCTCGAACAACTACGGCTTGACTGGAGTCCCCTGCGCCATTTGCAGAAACCGGATGAGCGGGCCAGTGATCAGGAACTCCGCACTTTTCTTGGTGGCTTCGGCTTTGCCGGCGACCAAGCGCTAGCCCCGGTCGCCCCCTTCTCCGGTGGCGAAAAAGCTCGGCTGGCGCTGGCCTTGCTGGTCTGGCAACGACCTAACCTGCTGCTGCTGGACGAGCCGACCAACCACCTCGACCTCGACATGCGCCACGCTCTGACTTTAGCTTTGCAGGACTATCAGGGCGCTTTGATCGTGGTGTCCCACGATCGGCACCTGTTACGGACGGTGACCGATGAATTCCTGCTGGTCGCCGATGGTCGGGCGCAACCGTTCGACGGTGATCTGGATGATTACCGCAACTGGCTAAATGAACAGCAGCGCAAGTGTGACGCCACCCCACGCAATGACGGTAACGGTAATAACGCCGCCGAGCGTCGCGAGCAGAAGCGCCAGGAGGCAGAGCGCCGCCAGCAACTCGCCCTGCAACGTAAGCCGCTGGATCAACAAATCCGCAAGATTGAACAGCACATGGACACGCTGCATCAGGAGCAGAAAAAGCTGGATGCTGCCCTCGCTGATCCCGCCAGTTACGACGAGGCGAACAAAAACCGACTGAAGGAATGGTTACTGCGTAAAGGCGAGGTGGATCGGGACCTGGCGGCGCTGGAAACCGGGTGGCTGGAGATTCAGGAAGCCATTGAAGCGTTGACGAACGACAAGACGGTCAGTGTAAATCCGCTATGCTTCAATGCAACCCATTGACTAAGCCGCATCGCATGAACTGGAACCGCCTGCTGTCCCGCACCCGGCCGGGCCTGTCGCATCCGCACCCCGATAACGAGGCGCGCACCGATTTCCAACGCGATTTCGACCGGATCGTCTTCTCCTCGGCCTTCCGCCGCCTCCAGGACAAGACCCAGGTCTTCCCCCTTTCAAAAAGCGACTACGTCCGCACCCGCCTGACCCACAGCCTGGAAGTCTCCAGCGTCGGACGCTCACTCGGCGCGATGGTGGGCGACAGCGTCATCAAACGTCACGACCTGAAGGGCGTTTATCCACAGGACTTCGGCGCAGCCGTCGCCGCCGCCTGCCTGGCGCATGATATCGGCAACCCGCCCTTCGGCCATGCCGGCGAGGACGCCATCCGGCTCTGGTTCACCGACTCCCCAACCGGTCGTCAAGCTCTGGAACCGCTCTCGGCCCATCAACGGCAGGATTTCCTGAATTTCGAAGGCAACGCCCAGGGCTTTCGCATCATTACCCGTCTGCAAAGTCCCGATAATCCGGGCGGGATGCAACTCACTTGCGCGACGTTGGGCGCGTTCACCAAATACCCTCGCGCCTCGTGGCTGCCCGCCGACCCGCCACCCGGCATCGCGTTCAAAAAATTCGGTTTCTATCAGGACGACGCCGATCTGTTCGCCGAAGCCGCCGCGCAACTGGGGCTGGAACCAACATTGCCCGGCGCCTGGAGTCGTCATCCGCTCGCTTATCTGGTCGAAGCGGCAGATGACATCTGCTATCGGATCATCGACGTGGAAGACGCCTTCCGACTTCAGCAACTACCCTTTGAACAGGTCTGCGATTTGCTGCTGCCGCTCACCGGGGAAGCGGAGCGGGCGGCGCGCAAGATGGCGCATATCACCCGGCCCCGCGAGAAGATTGAATATCTGCGCGCCAAGGCGATTGGCGCAATTATCGATCAGGCGCATCGATGTTTCATGGATCACGAAGACGCCATCCTGGCCGGCGCACTTCAGGAAGAACTGCTCGACATCATCCCCGCCGCCGGGGCCATGCGCGCCCTGAAAGAGTGCGGGGAAACCCAGGTCTATATCTCCCGGCCTGTCGTGGAGGTGGAGGCCGCCGGCTTTGAAGTGTTAGGCGGCTTACTGGAAGCGTTTATCACCACCGTCAACGACCTCGCCGCCCACGGCTCACACGCCTCGCCGAAAAGCCGGATGCTGATTCATCTGATCCCGGAACCGTTTGCCGGACCCAGCCGTCGCCCGGTGGCCGATCCTTATCGCCGGGTGCTGGCCATCACCGATTTCGTATCCGGCATGACGGATTCCTACGCGGTGGCGCTGTTCAAAAAACTCACTGGAATTTCGCTGCCCACCGGCTGAATTTCACTCAAAATCGCTCATCAATGGCACAAACACCACGGGCAACACGCTGCGACTTCGCACCCGACCCTGCTCGTCTTTTTCCAGCACCCGCAAATCCTGGGTCCGATAGGGCGGCCCCACCGGAATCACCAATCGCCCGCCCGGTCGCAATTGACGCACGAGTGCCTCTGGTATATCCGCCGCCGCCGCTGTCACCATAATTCCAGCAAACGGCGCCTGCTCCTCCCAACCCAGGCAACCATCGCCGGTGCGAATTTCCGCATTGGCGAACCCCAGTTCCCGCAACCGCTGCGCCGCCGCATCCGCCAATTCGGGAATCCGCTCCAGCGAGTAAACCTGTCGCGCCAGGCGGGCCAGCACCGCGGTCTGATAGCCCGATCCCGTTCCCACCTCCAACACCACATCCTCCGGCCCCGGCGCGAGCAATTCGGTCATCAGCGCCACGATGAACGGCTGGGAAATGGTCTGGCCGCGCCCAATCGGCAACGGCATATCGGCATAGGCGGAATCGCGCTGCGCTGACGGCACAAAGCAATGGCGGGGAACGGTCGCCATAACGCGCAACACCCGTCCGCTCAGTTCATAACGGCCGGTCGATCCCCCGGTTTCCCGAGTTTCCGCCACAATCTGCTCCAGCAATCGCCGGTGCGCTGGCGATTGCTCGGCATCATTGATCCATCGGTCGCTCATACCACCGCACCTCATGCTCGCAGCGCCGCCTTCTGAACCAGAATCCGCGCAATGATATCTCCTTGGCATAACAGCGGTTGCCGGCGCAACCCGGCCAGCAGACCCGCGACTGGCGCTGTCACCCGAACTCGCGCCTCGCCGGTAAAGCTATCGCAAACCTGGCCCAATTCCTCGCCGGCCTGCACCCAGCGACCCACATCCAGACTGGAAGAAAAAATACCGGACTGTTCCGCTCGCACATCGCACGCCTGCCGCCGGTCAAAGTAATACAAGTCGTCCTCGTCCTCGACCAACCGCAACCCGCCGATCACTCCAGTACGTTCAAGAAACGCCGCTAACGCCCGAAACAGCGTTTCACAATGTCGGGTCTGCAAATTGCCGGATTGACCGGCGTGGATGACGAAATTCTCTCCGCCCTCTGCTCGCCAGGCTCGCAGCAATTCTCCTGCGTTCTCATCATCAGCCGGTTGTTCAACCACCGCCGGCAATCCAAACAAACAGGCGCTGGCCCGCTCGTCATCACTCGGCGCGTACAGCCACACCTGCGGCAACTCTTCCAGGTCGCAACCCGTCGTGCGCACTTCCACTCGATAATAGGCGGTTCGGGTCATCTCCATGACGCGGTCAGCGATCGCGCCAGCCACGGCACGGCGACCTCTCATCCACCGGGCGGCCCGCTGCATAGGACTCGCCTCATACAATCCATCGACCGCAGAAACAATCACGACCCGCTCTCGCAACTGCAAACTGCGCCTTCGACCGGCTTCAACGCTTCGTAAAAAGGTGGCTAACCGCGACAGCACAAACATGCCGTTTAAATCATTGCCGTGCAGGTTTGCCACCAGCGCCAGCCGGGGCGGACGTTCCCACGAGCCAATATCGTGGCGCGGCGCCCAGTCCTTATGGCGCAATCGAATGATGCGTCCAGAAATGGTTTTGCTGATCAAGATCCTGCTCCACTATTACCGTTACCATGGACTGCAAAAGACTCCTTATTGATGGGAAGCATAGTTCAGTTTGTCTATTCCACGGGGTGCGTTTCCCGCTTCCTGAAAAAATTTCGTTTTTTTGTTGCGTTGCAACATCAACCCCGTTATATTGCACTGCAACAAAGTTGGCAAACATCCAGCATAAGGAGCGCACTATGGTCATCGATCTGTTCAGCAAAATCCTGAAAAACCCATCAATCCTACCCAACCCCTGGGTCAAGGCAAATAAACTGTTCGCCGATAATCTGGAAAAAATGCTTAAATTTCAAATGAATGCGCTTAAGTCTTATCTGGATATCGGCCTGAACCAAATGCGTGCAGCGGCGGAAATCACCGACATGCACAGTTTTCAGGATTTCTGCAAACGCCAAGCGCAAATCGCCCAGACCGTGCAGTACAAAATGCTGAACGATGTGAAGGCCCTGTCGGACATGAACGCCGGGTTCAAATCCGAAATGGACACGCTCAACCAGGCTACCCTGCAGGACGCCTTTTCCAAAGCAGCGTAAACCACGGGTCCTTCCCCTCAGCCGCCCCGCCCAGGCGGGACGGTCGCACACTGCCCATGCTCATCACTGCAATCGCTGTCGAATCACCCACGCTCCTGAGAGAAGCGTCTGAATTGGCGGACGAGCTCGCCTTACCTCTCGCGACGGACTCCCTCGCCATCCCACCCACGCATCTACTGGTTCTAACCGGACTGCGACTGGAAC
>JBAQIQ010000015.1:0-4250 GCA_049288935.1 Candidatus Competibacteraceae bacterium | reverse complement strand
GATCGTCTCGCTCAGGTCATCGAAGTAGCGCAGACAGCCCCGGCAGCGGTAGTCCTGGCGCTCCGGCTGCCGGGCGTCACGGCCCTGTTTGCTCACCGTGTCCGCTCCACAGTGCGGGCACTTCACTCCTTCAGGCCAGCGCATCTGGCGCACCATCTCGTAGCACTTGGCATCATCCAGCAGCCCCACAAGCAACATGGTGTCTCCTCGTTTGGGCTCTCATCGTACCAGCCGCAAGCCCTCAAACAACTGGCTGCCCATCCAGCTTTCTGCTCTTGGCTTCAACAGGCTGAAACGCAGGAAGAGCCTCACCTAATTCATTGATCATTTATCGTCGGAGTTGCAGCCACTTCTGTAAATGACACGGGTGCTCTGCGATCAGGTGTATTTCGATCACTACGTCATATTCTTGCGGCTGCACCTACAGCCCTAACCGACATATTCCAGTGGTACAATAAAAACTTCATGAGGTGAATGGCCCATCCGATACGAGCCGACCGCTCGGAAAGGCCAGTGCCGAAATGCCAATGTGCTTTGCAATGATTCGTTATTCCACTCTAGCTAAAAGGTCGGGAGTTCTTGGAGATTCTGATGAAAGTTGCTGTCGCTGCTGGAAAGGGAGGGGTTGGAAAAACGACGATTGCTTGTGGAATCGCTTCCGTATTGGCTACCCAAGGCTATCGGGTGTTACTGGTCGACTTAGATCCGCAAAGTAACGCAGCTTGGGGGTTGGGTGCTGATCCAACCCAGCCCGGAACTGCAGAACTCCTCTTGGGGGAGCATCCGGTTCCCATCCGATTGACCGACCACTTGTCGGTATTGCCGGGTGGGCCGGGGCTTAAAGGTCATGAAGTGATGCGATTAGACCCAGAAGCGCTGGCAGATGCGATTGCGATGTTTGATCACACCGCTATTATTTTTGACTGTCCGCCTGGATTGGATCACTTGGAGCGATTCGGATTAGTGGCCGCCGAAATGGCGCTGATTGTGGTGGATGCTCACCCGTTTGCGATTCAAGGCGCGGCTCGGGTGATTGAAACGCTGTCAGCCCGACGGCAGAAGAACCGTTCCGGTGCTCAACGCTGGTCTTTGGTGATGAGTCGCGTGGATTTACGGCGTACCCTGGATAAAGATTTGGAAGCAGCGCTCAACGCGATGTTTTCCGGTGTTGAGCGCCTGCTGATTAGACAAGATGTAGCTTTAGCGCTGGCAACGACTGAGCGGATTCCGGTAATGGAAACAGCATCGCATACTTCGCGGGGTGTGACTGACCTTCAGGACGTGGTGAAATGGTTACAGCATGGCTAAACGTTCCGGTAATCGGTTGATTCAAAGTAACGCTGCTTCCGCTGGACGCGCACAGGCCCGGCAAGCAGTGACTTGGATTGAGCAGGAGCAAGCCCGACGCGGTACATGGTCTCTAGCGGCTATTCGTCCACGTCCGGGTGGAGATTCTCGCCCGTTGAATGCCCATCATGTTCTGAATCTGGCGGAATCGATTGCCGCAGTGGGGTTAGTGGAACCCCCTACCGTGGATTCTGCCGGGCATCTCTTGGCTGGGGCGCATCGTGTCGCCGCATTGAGGCTATTAGCCCGGTCGGATCAGGAAGAACGAGTTGCACTTTGGTGGAAACTGACTCAATTCAATCAATCGCCACTGACTGCAAGGCAAAAAATCGAAGTAGAACGCTTAACCGGGCTGTCACCGTTGGAGACGGAAGAAGTGCCGGTCATGATTTTGCCGTTCAACGCCGACGAAGACCCGGCCAGAGCGTTAGCTATCGAAACCAGCGAGAATACTCAACGCCGTTCCTACTCCAAGGATGAGATCCTGACACTGGTGCAACGACTTCAAGCCGCAGGCTTTGTCGAACGGGAAGGCCGACCGCGAGCGGGGGAAAAAGCGTTACGCCCGGCGCTCTCCGTGGTGCTAGGTAAGTCAGCCAATACTGTGCGCCGTTGGCTTGGTGTACTCAACGATACGCCGAAAACCTGCCCAGATGGGCAGGTTTCCAAAGTCCAACATGCCGAACATCGGCTGTTATTAGCGATCAGCCACTATCGCAAGGTACTGGCTCAGTCAGGTTTGGAACCTAACGCTGAGTTACAAGCGCCGTTGGCGGCACTGGAAAAGCGGTTGCATGATTCAAGCCGATTTTCTGGATGATGTCCTGGCTGTACCTAATCATCGCTGGATTATTTGAAATTGCCTGGCCGTTCAGCTTGAATCCGTCGCAAATACTAGGCCATCTAGCACTGGGTGTTATCATCGTCATGGTCTGCATGGCCGCCATGCGGGGCGTTCCTGTGGCTGGCCCAGCGCGATATCCCCATAGGCACCGCCTATACGGTATGGACCAGGATTGGCGCGGCAGGCACCTTCGGGATGGGCGTCCTGTTCTATAGCGATTTCGCCAACGACCTGCAACTGAGCTTGGTCGGGTTCATCATTGCGGGCATCATCGGCCTAAAACTGGCGCATGGCTCCGGCTGAAGCGGCGATCTATCTGGCCCCGCAGAGCGTACTCCAAGCGATGGCCGACCGCGTCGTTGGAGATGATGGAGATGATCGACACCCGGCCAATCCAGCACAAATGGAGTTTTAACGAGAACGGTCATGGCAAACACTGAAGACGGTATCGCACTCTCTCTTCCCAATCTCAGCCGGGACAGCAGGGTAGATTCTGCCCGTGTTAGGTGACACGGTTTTCCGACCCATGCCTGCTGTTCCCCTAGATCTTTTGTCTGTCAGCTGTTGGCGTCCCGCGCTTCCCTTGCCGTGGCCCACGCCACAGGCCGTGGCCCTAGCCCGCATAGTGGGCTTTGTCGAGCCGGTGACGGTGCGGCCACTGCTGGGCGCGACCCCCCAACGTTACGAAATTCTCACCGGGCTGCGGCACTGGTTGCTGGCACAGCGGGCGCAACTGGCGACCGTCGACATCCACCTGCGGGAAAGCCTGAGCGATGATGCAGCCCACCAGCTTGTCGCCCTGGATGCCGGTCAGGAATGGCCTAATCCCATCACCGAAGCCGAGGCGGTTCAGGCCGGAGTGAACGAAGGACTGAGCATCACCGCCGCCGGTCGGGTGGTGGGCTTGTCGCGCACCGAAGCCTCGCACCGCCTGCGGCTGTTGCAGCTGGTGCCGAGCGTGCGCACACAGGTCGCCACCGGTGCCTTGGAAACCGGCAAGGCGCGGGCCTTGGTCGGGCTGGCGGAAGAAGCCCAGATTGAATTGGTACAGCGGATTGTGTGGGAGCGTTTAACCACCCGCCAGGTGGAGGCCCTGGCGCAAGAGTATAAGCACGGCCATCGCCCCGTGCGCACCGGTACGGGAACCCCACGGACGCTGCCGACCCCGGATCCTAACCTCGTGCGACTGGAAACCGACTTAGCAGAACGGCTCGGGACGCAGGTCACGATTTCCTGCGGCGAGGGTAGTCGAGGGCAACTGGTCATCGACTTCGCCAACCTGGACATTCTGGACGGGGTGCTGGAATGTTTGGGGTATAAACCTTGACCAGCCAGCGACGATCCAGTCCCGGTGATCTTCAGGGCGACTAGACCTTCGCCGGCAGGGTCGGTCTGGACGCCGATCTTGAAGCCGTCCTGGACGGGAAGCGGTCAGGACCATTCCGAGTATTCCACCGTGAGGACCAGACGACCGGGCGCGAAGCGCTTGTTGGGCAGCAGGGTGACGTTAGGAGGATGGGCGTCTTGAGCGGACAAGACCACGCTACAAAGCTGGGGCGGCACGGGAAGCCCTACCGTGCGTGCCTTTCAGGTGGCGAAGTTGACGAGGGCGTTGCCTCAGCTTCCGTTTCCGTACCCCCCTAGTCGGTGTGCCTTGCCAGTCCACCTAGATTACGCCCGCTCGTAGCGTTTTCTTCAGGGGGCGGATGGCATCGTAGTCCTGGGGGAACACCTTAGGGAAGCGCTCCATCAGGAGCGTGTGCGCGGCGTTAACTGCTCGTTTATCACTCTTGCTCAAGGCCGATTCTCCAACAGCCAACAGGTGGCTTCGACGGCCGAAACAATGCCGCCGTGGCGGTCCGGATGGCAACAATACACGATCCGGCGCCACTGCTCGACCGGGATCAGCGTCTTGCTCAGTGAGGTCTGGGCGGGGCGCTTCTGGGGGGTCGTGTGCGCGATCCGGCGCCAACGGCGTGACCTCCTCCCGGGCCTGGACGAGTTCCAGGCGCAGCGCGGCGTTCTCGGCCTGTAGCCGTTCGACCTCGGCGGCGAACGT
>JBAQIQ010000014.1:0-34228 GCA_049288935.1 Candidatus Competibacteraceae bacterium | reverse complement strand
AGTTTCACAGCGTCACAGCTCCGTCAATGTTTCGATGTAGTGGAATTTGCATGATGGGTTTTGGGGAAAGATTGAAGCATCGTATTGTATTGTATTGCGGTCTGGGCATTCCGACTATCTTGTTTGGCGTTCAGTTCAGCAACGGCTCCGGGGAGAATTTCATGCATCTGCGCGACAACACCCTTTTCCGACAACAGGGCTACGTGGCTGGGGCCTGGATCGAGGCTGATCATGGCGGCGTTTCCATCATCGTCAACCCGGCCACTGGCGAGGTGCTGGGTCAGGTTCCTGAGCTGGGCGTCGCCGAAACTCGCCGCGCTATCGAGGCCGCACACGCAGCGCTGCCGGGTTGGCGGGCGCTGACGGCGCAGGCGCGGGCAGTAATTCTGCGGCGTTGGTTTAACCTGCTGCTGGAACATCAGGGCGATTTGGCGACCTTGATGACCCTGGAACAGGGTAAACCATTGGCCGAGGCGCGGGGTGAAATCGCTTACGCCGCCGGTTTCCTCGAATGGTTCGCTGAGGAAGGCCGACGGGTGTATGGCGAGGTGATTCCGCCGCATCAGGCTGACAAGCGGGTCTTGGTGCTGAAAGAGCCGGTCGGCGTGTGCGCAGCGATTACACCCTGGAATTTCCCGGCGGCGATGATCACCCGCAAGGCCGGGGCCGCCTTGGCAGCGGGATGCACGATGGTGGTCAAGCCGGCTCCGCAAACACCATTTTCGGCATTGGCGCTGGCGGTTTTGGCGGAACGAGCGGGATTGCCCGCCGGGGTGTTGAGTATCGTCACCGGCCCGGCGCAGGCTATCGGCGCTGAAATCCTGGACAACCCGCGGGTGCGCAAGCTCAGTTTCACCGGCTCGACCCGCACCGGAAAGTATTTGATGCAGCGCTGCGCGGGGACGCTCAAACGATTGTCGCTGGAACTGGGCGGCAATGCGCCCTTTATCGTGTTTGATGATGCTGATCTCGATGCGGCAGTGGCGGGGGCGCTGGCTTCCAAGTATCGCAACAGTGGCCAGACGTGCGTCTGCACCAACCGGTTCCTGGTGCATGAGGATATTTATGACGCCTTTGCCGCCCGCCTGACCGAGGGAGTGCGCGATCAACTCAAGGTGGGCAATGGTTTGGAGCCTGGCGTGATGCAGGGGCCGTTGATTGACGAAGCGGCGCTGGCAAAGGTGGAAGAGCATGTGGCGGACGCGGTGGCTCAGGGGGCGAAGATATTGACGGGCGGTCGACGTCATGCCCTGGGTCGGACGTTTTATGAGCCAACCGTCCTGGCGGACGTGACCGCAGAGATGCGGGTCGCCCGTGAAGAGACCTTTGGACCCGTTGCACCGCTGTTCCGGTTCCAGTCCGATGAAGAGGCGGTGCGGTTGGCCAATGCGACGGAGTTTGGGCTGGCGGCCTATTTTTACAGCCGTGACGTGCGTCGGATGTTCCGGGCCGCCGAGGCATTGCAATACGGCATGATAGGCGTCAATACGGGCCTGATTTCGACCGAGGTGGCGCCGTTCGGTGGCGTCAAGGAATCCGGGTTCGGGCGGGAAGGCTCAAAGTACGGGATTGAAGAGTATCTGGATATCAAATACTTGTGCATTGGGCTTTAATGGCTCACCCGCCGCTGAACGGATCACCGTGAAAGAGCGGCTGGATCAGTGATGAGTTCATTTTTCAATTGGCGAAGGGCGTCTTTCGCACAATAAAAAGTCCTCAAGTTTATTTGCAGCCTGCCGATCACTGTATCTGACCTATTTCAGATGGAGAGAGGCCAATGCAAATCAATACCAATCCGACGGCTCTCTTTGCTTATCGCAGCTTGACCGGTCAGCAGCAGCATCTCGGCAAAGCGATGGAGCGGTTGTCCAGTGGGTTGCGTATCAACAGCGCAGCGGATGATGTGGCTGGCATGGCGATCGCCGACCGGATGACTGCGCGGATTGGCAGCATGAACCAGGTCTATCGCAACGCCAACGACGGTATTTCCCTGCTGCAAACCGCAGATTCCGCCTTGGGTAATATCGGCGATATCCTGCAGCGCATTCGCGAAATCAGCGTACAAGCCGCCAATGACCCTTACAGTGGCACCGATCGCGGTTCCATGCAGGGCGAAGTCAATCAACTGCTTCAGGAAGTCAACCGCATCTCGACCAACACCAAGTTCAACGGCAAGACGCTAATGGATGGAGACGGCAGCGGCGGCAGCGCTGATCCCAGCGAGAAACTGGTGATCGATGGTCTGCGCGGCGCCTGGTTGCGAGAATCGGAAGATCTGGTGGAAACCTACTATGGCCTCACGGGCAACGGCACGTCTTTCGAGATTCTTCTGGAAAATGACGCTGTTGGTGGGCAGCTTGCCTCTGTAACCTCCTATTATTCAGGCACCGCTATTCAAAGGCATGAACTGCGTGTCGATATGGAGGATTTCACGCCACCGGACTCGATTGGCGGCACGGCTATCGACCGGGTGATTGCCCATGAAATGGTGCATGGATTGATGGCGGACAACATGAATTCTGTGACGCTGGCAACCTGGTTCAAGGAAGGAGCAGCGGAATTCATCCATGGCGCTGACGAGCGCGTGGTGGGTGATTTGGCGGGCGTCGGAGGCAACGTCGCTACGTTCGTGAACGCGGCTGGCGGCGCAACAAACAGTCTCGAATATGCAAGTAACTATATCGCTGTGCGTTACTTGCATGAGCAGGCTGGCGGTGGCATTAAAGATATTATGACTCAATTGAAAAATGGCGCCAGTCTGGATGCCGCCATTGCGGCGACCACCAGCTATGCTGACGCCGCTACCTTTTTGGCGGACTACAAGGGAGCTGCGGGGCAAACTTATCTGCAAGGATTGATCAATGGCGGCTATCTGACCAATGATGACACGGGCGCGATTGGTGGCTTCGATGCAGATGGCGGCGCGGTTCGCACTGCTGAGTCGGTGATTCCCGACACCGGCGGCTACACGCTCGATCCGTTATCCGGCTTTACTGAAAAATGGCCGGGCGGGTTCGACAATCAGGGAGTCACCCAAAACTCTTTCAATTTGCAGGTGGGTGAGAACGCCGGGAACCGTCTCAATTTCAGCATTGGCGCAGTCACCGTCTCAGCGCTCGGGTTATCCGGCATCAGCGTCGCCACCGCGCCGAATACCGTGATCGATAAAATTGACCAGGCGCTGACCTATCTCAACGAGCAACGCGGGAACGTCGGCGCGGCGCATAATCGGCTTGGACACGTTATCTCGGTTAACGCCATCAACATTGAAACCACATCGGACGCCCGATCGCGCATTCTTGACGCCGACTATGCCCAGGAAACCGGTCAACTGGTCCGCCGCCAGATTTTGCAACAAGCCAGTCAGAGTATGCTGGCTCAAGCCAATGCATCGCCACGCCAGATTCTCAGTCTACTCACGGGTTGAAATTCTGGTGGGTGTCCCCAAGTTTCAGGTTTATGACCTTCTCCCATGAGTTCGCTTACGTCAGCTTGCTGGTGCTCGGCATTTTGGCTACCTTCGCCACGGCGGGTATGCTGCTGTGGTTAAGCTGTTTTTCCCGATTTGCGCCCTGGTTCCGCTCGCTCAACAATTTTTCGCCGCAGGTGGTAGCGGTCGTCGGCATTTTGTTCGCGTTGTACACAACCTTCTTCGCTAGTGATATCTGGAATGTGCGTGATCGGGCGCAAACCGCCATTGTGCAGGAAGCACAGGCGTTGCGCGGCCTGTTTCGTTTGGCCGAACAGCAGCCGCCCGTGATCGGTGCGCCGGTGCTGGTGGCAATACGCAACTATGCGCAATTGACGACCGAGGTGGAGTGGCCGCTGTTGGCGCATGGTCAAACCAGTCGGCAGGTGCTGGACGGCTGGCGGCGGTTATTGGGTTCAGTGCTGGCGGAACCGGCGGCGAAGGGATTGCCTACCAGTGTCCATGCCATGATGCTCCAGGAGGTCGAGCGAGTACAGGCCGCCCGTCATCAGCGCTTGGCGCAGAGCCAGAAGCACGGTGATCCATTGAAATGGTTTGCGGTCGCCTGTCTGGGGGCGCTGACCATGTTAACCATCGCCTTGGTGCATTTAGACAATTGGCGAACACAATCCATCGCGCTACTGATTTACGCCTCGGCGATTTCCATCAGTTTTACAGCGGCTTATTTGCAACGCAGCCCATTTCAGGTGTTTGTGCTCAGTGCGCAGCCCATCGCGGAATTGATCACTTTGGAATCCATGCTGGATCAAAGTTAAAGTTTTTCAATCGTGGGTACAGCGGAACCAGGATTGAATCACTGTTCGTCAGATTATACTCTGGCTCAGATTCGCCGGAGCCGCATCAAACAGGCGCGGGCCGTTTTGAACGCGACCTCCGGTGTAGCTTTGCACGATATGAGCTGTATAAGAAGGATTCCGCAATCCGTACCGTGACCCCCCGTGTTGATCGCTCAGGAGCAACGCCATCCAATGAGTTGTGATTCATCCACTGCCAGTGGCCCAGCCGTGCTGATCCTGGGTATGCATCGCAGCGGCACCAGTTGCTTGGCGGGCAGTCTGGAGGAAGCCGGTCTGTATCTCGGCCAAGTCAACACGGCGGCCCCGCACAACGCCAAGGGTAATCGCGAAAGCCGGGCGATCATGGACTTGCAGGATGATTTGCTGCGGGCGAACGGCGGCGACTGGGATGCACCGCCCCGCGAGGTGATTTGGTCAGCGGAACACCGGGCGCGCCGCGATGCGATTATAGCGACTTATCCTACGGACCGTATCTGGGGCTTCAAAGATCCGCGCACTTTGCTGACGCTACCCGGCTGGCTGGAAGCGCTGCCCACAGTCCGTTTTGTTGGCACCTTCCGCCACCCTTTAGCGGTGGCCGCTTCGTTGCAGGCTCGCAATGAGATTGCTATCGAAAAAAGCTTGGGGTTATGGGAAGCCTACAATCGTTTGCTGCTCGATTATCAGCGTCAGTGGAATTTTCCCGTAGTCTCCTTCGATTGGCCGCCGGAGCGCTACCGGCAACGTCTGAAGGCCATCCTCCCGACCCTGGGCCTCAACGCGCCGGCCACTGGTTTTTCCTTCTTTGAATCCGCATTGAGGAGAAACGAGGCCCCCAAGCTGGAACGAGGCTTGAAGCCGCTGTTCATGCGCTGGCGGGCGCTGGGGGAAAGAACAGACAAAGGCGCTTTGCCCAAATCGGTTGCGGCCATTTACTGTCAATTGCAGGAAATGACAGCGTGATTCTCTCCCGGATTCGCCGCTGGGGAATGCAACTGACTAGCCGGACGGCCGCCGCGCCCGCACCCCGGCTATCGATCATCGTTGTCGTCTTCAACATGCGGCGGGAGGCGCCACGCACACTCTTTTCGCTGTCTCCGGCCTATCAACGCCATGTCACTGCCGAAGATTACGAAGTCATCGTCGTCGAGAATGGCTCATCTGAACCGCTGGTAGCCGCAGAGGTTGCCCAGTTCGGCGCCAATTTCCGCTACCTGTGGATTGACAATGCCTCACCGTCCCCGGCAGGGGCGATCAACCGGGGAGTGGCGCTGTCCAAAGCGCCCTTTGTCGGAATCATGATCGACGGGGCGCGAATAGCGACACCTGGCATGGTGACACTGGCTTTGCAGGGGTTGCAAGGGTTTGAACGGGCTGTAGTCGGCACGGTAGGGTTTCACCTGGGACCGGACACTCAGATGTACTCGTTGCGACATGGCTACAACCAAACTGTCGAAGATGAACTGCTGGCTCGCATCAATTGGCGGAACCATGGTTACCAGTTGTTCGAAATCGGTTCCCAAGCGGGTTCCAGCCCACTGAACTGGTTGGGTACGATCAACGAAAGCAACCTGATTTTTCTGTCGCGGGCGTTGTTCGACGAGTTGGGCGGCTACGATGAACGGTTCACGCTGCCAGGTGGCGGTATCGTCAACCTGGATTTCTACCGGCGGGCTTGCGAGCTGCCGAATTCCACACTGTTGACACTGCTCGGCGAAGCAACTTTTCATCAGGTGCATGGTGGCGCGATCACCAATCAGCCCGCCTCGGAATTGCCACGGCGCTTGCAAACCTATGGCGAGGAGTATCTACGCATCCGGGGAGTTCCATTCGAGCGGCCGACCCGCCAACCGCTCCTGTTCGGTTATACCCAGCCGGAGATGATGCGCTGGTTGCGAAAAGCCTGCGAATTCGCGGCGCAATCTTGCGCTCCGTCGGCGCCGGCGCTGGCCGATGTGACCCCGGTGTCTGAGTTGATCAGCGAGACGCCAGCGATCCCCTCCGATTTACTGATGTGGTTGGGGCTGCGCGAACACCATCATCTGCTCGAACTGGGAAGCGGCTCACTGCCAGCCAGCCAGTGGTGTATTGCTTATCTACAGCCCGGTCGTTATTTCGCCATCAATCTTACGGATCGGCCAATCCGGGAAGAAATTACAGCAACCCCGGGCGCAGAATTGACTACAATTAAGCAATATTGTTTCGCACACGATGACGATTACAATCTGGATGTCTTCGACGTTAACACCGGTTTCGACTTCATCCTGGCGTCGGCTTTGTTCAGTCATGCGGGACTGACCCAGATTCGCCATGGTCTGATCTCGGTGCGCCGTATGTTGAAACCGTCAGGGCTGTTGGTTGCGGCCTTCAGCGAGTGCGCCTCGGACAACGCCCGCGACGAGTGGGTGTATCCAGCCATGAATTTTTATCGCTGGACGACGATTGCGGGTCTGTGCGCCGAAGCAGGTCTGCACTGTCGGAAACTCGGCTGGCCACACCCTGGTTGGACTTGGTTTGCGGTTGCCATCGACCTGCGGCGGTTGGACGTCAGCGCCACACCGGAATTGCTCCCGGTTGTTGGGGCATCCACTTCGGCGGCATGTTAAAGCAACGATGCCACTGAATTGTTGTAAATTTGAAAAGAGTTGTAAATTTGAAAAGGATGTTGTAGATTAGGAAAGAAGGGTTGTTCCGCTAGCTTCCTGATTCGCAACAAGTCGAGGCTTCTAGGGTGTTTGTGGTAAACATGATACATTTTCTAGGCATCATACCCACTGACACAGCCCGTTTTGGCAGGCGTCGTTATCGCAGTGTTCGGATACTTCCGGTACGCGGTGAGCGGCTCCGGAACAGTGGATGGTTGTTGAAGGGAGTACCTTGATGTTAGGGAGGTTTTGGTGAAAATTACTCATCCACTACTTCGCCATTGATTGACAGTGCGTGGTTAGCTTGTTACTTTCCGGCGCACTTTATATCCGCGAGTTCCTTGGCGCCTGAGCCGGCTGTGTTCGCCAAAGCTAATGTGAATTTTGAAGGCGACAGGTCTACCAAGAAGCATCGACGGTGCGTTACACCAGGTTTCGTTTCTTAACCTTGCTCACGAGGGGAAATACGCATGTTCCGAATGAACAAACTCAGTGCCGCTATGGTTGCCGCGGGTTTGCTGTCAGCATCCTTCCTGGCGCAGCCGCAGTTGGCTAATGCTCAGGCGGCGCCGGTAATCACCAACGCCGGCACCGGTACGGCTGCCACTGTGCCGTACTATACGGTGCGCGATGGGTGGGAGACGCTGATGAACATCACTAACACCACTGGCAACTCGCTGGCGGTGAAGGTGCGGGTCCGTGAATCCTATAACTCCCGCGATGTGTTGGACTTTAACGTCCTGTTGTCGCCGTTCGATGTCTGGACCGCCTGGTTGTCGAACGTCGGCGGTCGGCCTTTCTTGCGGACTAATGACCGTTCCTGCACTGTGCCAATCTCGGTGCGTGACGCAGGCGCTGCCGGCAATGAGTTGGCCTACACTGGCAATTTTGATGACCCAGGTCCAGATAGCACTGAGCGTATGCTCGAAGGTTATGTGGAAGTTCTGGTCATGGGAGAAGTCATCGGCGAAGGCGCCGCCGGTCAAACTCCCTGGTTGGCCAAGCACGTGAATGGTGAGCCGCGCAACTGTGTGACCGCTGCTAACAACTTTGTACGCGGAGCGGGCATTCCCGCTTGGACGGGTGGTAATATTCCTGGGGTTGAGGGGTCAGGCGACCCGTTGGCTCGTGCCCATTATGGCGCCATTACCAGCCCCGACTCGCTCAAGGTTAATGTCAGCTACGTTAAGCGCGCTAGCGGCGTGGGCGCGGGCGCAACCGCTATCCACCTTTCCGGATGGGGCGTGGGCGAAAACTTGGTTACCGCCCAGCAGTTCCCCTGGTTCCTGGAGCCGACCCTCGCCTCCCACGCCGGTCTTTGGAGCAACAGCGCTCTGCCTACGGTGGAAGCAGCCCTGACAGCGTCCGCTGTCATCAACGAATGGTCTAATAATCCCAATCTCGGTGTGCAGACTGACTGGGTGGTGGCGTTCCCGACCAAATCCTTCCGGGTTGACCGCGACTTCAGAGCTGTAAATGGCTTTGGCATCCAGGCGGGATGCAATGTATGGCGTAACAATGCAGGTGGTGGTGTCGCCGCAGCGGATTGTGAGCAGGTGGTCGCGCCCTTTGAAAATGCGTTTGCCGCCCCGGGCCGGTCAAATATCACTGTAACGTATACCCTATACGACCGGGAAGAAAGACCCATCGTGATTACCACTGACGGCGTCACTGTGTCCCCAGCGCCACCGCCGGAAATCAGGATCGACACTCTGCCCTATGAAACCAACGTGCTGGTTATTGGTAACAGCACTTACGGTCCGCTGGTGTCGGCATTCAATTCCGCCGTCAACCAAGTGGTCGATATCAAGGGCCAGTTCGCTGGGTCCGAACCTGAATTCGGTTGGGTGAATCTGACCTTCCCCAGAGCTAATGCCCTGCCTGCCGCAGGCTTGATTCTCAAGGTCCGTGACTTTGGTGACCCGTTGTTGAACTTCGGTCAAGCCATGGATCATGCTTACCGGCGTTAATGATCCGTAACTGTCCTAACCGATGAGGCTCGAAGCCACCACCCTCGGGGGGTGGCTTTTTCATTCCAATGTGGTCATTTCTCGGCATCGGCGCCCAAAAAGCGGGCACCACCTGGCTGTACAGCCAGCTTGAACAACATGCGGAACTGGTTTTTCCTCTTGGCAAGGAGGCGCATTTCTGGGATCGCCCCCATGAGGCGGACGCCATCGCCAGTTATTTCGGCCATTTTGCGAAGGTGGCTGCGATTGCTGGAGAAATCACGCCTTCCTATGCTGCATTGCCGGCATCGGTGGTTCAGGAAATCCATGCCGGTAATCCCGGTCTACGGTTAATTTATCTGATCCGCAACCCGATCGATCGGGCCTGGTCAGCGGCGTTGATGGCGCTGCAACGCGCCCAAATGACCATTGATGAAGCCAGCGATGCCTGGTTCAGCGATCATTTCCATTCCGCCGCCTCATTCAAGCGTGGCGATTACCAAACCTGCCTGGAAACCTGGCGTGCGGTGTTCCCGGAGGAACAACTGCTGGTGCTGCGTTTCGAGCAGATCATCGCCGAACCTGAAGCGTTACTGAACCGCTGTTTTCAGCATCTTGGCGTCGCACGGGTTGCACCGGAACAGTTGCGGCGCCAGGGCTGCCGTGAAAAAGTTTTTACCGGGCCGGGCGATCCGTTGCGCCCCAGCTTGAAGCCCGTGCTACACAATCTCTATGAGGGCAAGATCACAAAGCTCGCCCGCTATCTCGATACAGACTTGAGTGAATGGTTGAACGACTGAAACAGCAATCGTTCTCCTGACGCTCATGCAAGGAATCCATCATGTCCCCAACGCCGGTCATTCAGGGAATCAACGACTACCTCAACCGCTATGTTCCTCTATTTACCGCCATGCAGGCGCGCCTGGAACGCTGTGATGAAACCGGCCTGAGTTTTGTTGCGCCACTGGAGCCGAATATCAATGACAAAGGCATTGCGTTTGGCGGCGCCATGGCCGCGCTGGCGGCGCTGACCGGTTGGGCGCTGACCCGCACGACTTTGGACGAACACGGCGAAACCGCCGAAATTGTGATTACCGACAGCGCCCAGAAATTCCTGCGGCCCGTGCGAGGGAACATTATCACCGAGTGCCAGCGCCCGGACGCCGCAACGGTCGAACAGTTTATTCACAGCTACCGCCAGCGTGGCAAGGCGCGCTGGACGGTGGAAGTCATGATCCGTGCGGAGAGTGAACCGGCCATGACGTTTACCGGGCAATACGGCGCGTTTCGGACCAAATCATGATGAACCGGACGCCCGCCCCGGCAAGGTCGTCAACCACCGTCCGGCATTGATCAATTGCCGACGCAATAACGCCCAATTTTCCTCACGTTTCCGTTGCTCCAGACAGCGCAAAAACCGGACTTTGCCCGCCTCATCCTGCCGACCGATCACCGCCGCCCATAGCACATCATCGACGTTGTAAATCCGCCCCTCCGCCAAGCAAACCGGAATCACGGCATCTATCGGCGTCGCCAAATCTCCGGCGACGGCTGCTACCGCCGCCTGGATGTGGGCCGCCTTCGCGCCTTGGGGATTTTGCAGATCATAGGGGGGTTGCCATTCCCGCGATGGGCGCAACTGATCAATATGGCTGACGGCCACCAGGATCGGCGGAGGACGGTGGTTCGTCCGGGCGGCGAAGGTGCTCCGCAGCCCATCCAGGCGCGTGCGGTCGGATTGCCGGTCGGGACGATGCGCCGCGCACACCCAGATCAGCAAATCCGCATCGAGCGCAGCTTTCCGCAACGCTTGATCCGTCAGCCATTCGGTATCGCAACCAGGGGTATCGAAAATCAATGCGGCGGTCAAGCCGTCGCGCTCCAATCGATAGGGTGTTAATTCCCAGGTCGTGTCGGGCAATACGTCCGTCGCGGCGGTGAGCTGGCCAAACAAGGCGTTGATCAAACTGGATTTGCCGGCATTGGCCCGACCCAGCACCACAATCCGCAACGGTTCGCCCGTCCGGGCGGCTTCCTTGACCGCTTGGGTTGAATCTTCGTCAGAGACCGGCGTGATCCTGGCGTCCGGTGGCTCATCCGTCAGGGTCAGCCGCCCGCTGTAAAGCTCGATGGCGTAATAGCCCACTTTGCGCACATACTCCCGCAACAGCCAGTGTTGGGTTTCCATCCATGCCTGGCGATAGGATTGACTGCGTAAATGCCCCCAGGCTTCGCTCAGCAGGGCATCGAGTGGATTCACAACCAGTCGCCCCGCCCGATAGACGTTCATCAGCCGCTGGGCGGAATCTTTCCAGCGCCAGGCCCGGAGCAAGTCGCCAATCGTCAGCCGATGGCTCAGGGGAAGATGGTCCGTCACCGTAACGCGCAAATCGCGGCTGGCTCGTTCAATGATCAACAGGGTATGCGGCACGGTCAGTTCCAGCAACGGCCGCTCTTCCTGCGGATGGTAATAGCGAGCAACGACCTCCAGCGTGTTCTGGCCGAGCGTCCACAGGCGCCCTCCGTCGTTTAACGGCCAGTCTTCGGGATTTACGGCCTCCGCCAACCGCTCAACCGCTGTCCAGGCGCCCTCCGCTTTCAGCGGCCAATGGATATCGGGACCCGTTGCCGCGCCCGCCAGTAACTGCCGATCCCGCCGCAAGAGCCAGGACTGCAACCCATAGCCGACGGCGCTAGAAACCAGCAGCGCCGCGAGCCACCAGAACAGCGTCCCGGAGCGCCACAGCCAGAACAGGCCCAGCGGCAGCAGGGCGGCGACCGGCAGCGCCCACAACAGCAGCGCGGCCAGCCGCAGGCGATCGATACGTTCAAAGCCCATCATGTCGGCCAGAGGGATTTGTTCCCGGCAAGGATTGGAGAATACTCGCGCCGGACGCCAGCGCCTCGGTGTAAATGCGACGGATCGCAGCGGCATCGATGGGATGACCTTCCCGCCGGCTGAGAAAGTAGGCGCTGGCGGTCTTACCCAGGGCATAGGTCGTTGTGCCGCTGGCGGTCGCGCCCCACATAGCCCCGATCGTTGGGCCCCAACCGGGAATCAGTTTGATCACTTCCCGCCCCAGCAATCGGGCCACATAGCTGGCGCCGATACCCAAGCCCAGCAGCCCGAAGAATTCGGAAACCTGGCGGCGATCCCAGCTCTGTCCGTACAGCGTCGCGAGGCTGTGCAACAGTTTAGCCTGCACCGCCGGCGCCCCGACCAAATCGACCAACGGCAAAGCGCCGATTCCAGCGGCGACCAAGGCATGACCGACGATCTGCGGATGCGCGGCGCGGGCGTACACATCGCGTACCCCGGCATCGCCGCGCAAGCGAGCCTGCAACCCCAACGCCGAAACTTCACCGATCGCAACCCACAAAGCCTCCAACCCATAATCAACCGGCTCCCAGCCATCCCCTGGCAAGGTGAGATCAATCGGCGTCCAATGCACCGGCGCCGAGCCGGGCAGCAGGCCAAGCCGGTCCCGCTGGGCCATCAGGGCGCGGGCCAGGTCGTGGGGAATGTACGGCGGCCAGGGTAACTGGTCGTAAGGATAGGGCAGGACGTGCTCACCGCTGGGCGGATAGGCTTCATGCAGACCGGTTTGCGCGATCAGCACCGGCCACTCGGCATGGCGCTTGCGGACTTGGCGCAGCACCTCGAACACTGCGTCCTGGCGAATATCAGTGGCCTTCATCACCCCCAGCACCAGATGAGCCTGCGACTCACAATAGTGAATATCCTCAGCAGGATCATAGGCCACCTCGCCCAAGCCCCGGGTATCCAGGAAGCGCACTACAGGCGCCTCAGCGGGGAAGTCATAGAACCGGGCGGTGCGGGTGCAGGGTTGGAAGCCGTTGCCGATTTCCGCGCTCGCACTACCGGTCAGCGCGTGGACGATGGAGGTCTTGCCGGCTTGGGCCTTGCCGATGAGCCAGACCACCGGCAAGGGTTGCCGCGCCCGCGCCTCGCGCAGCGCCTCATCCAGTTTTGCCGCGTCTACGGACGGATTGAGCAACACCTCACGCAGGCGACTCCAGGCATCGAAGGGGGTATGCAACGGCTCAGTCTCCGGCATTATTCCCTCACCCCATCAATGGGGAAGACTGGAGCGGGTCGCAGGTTATCGCCATTGCTCATCATTGCGGCGTTCATCACGGGGTGGGGGCGGCGCATAGTCATCGTCATTTTCATCCCAAAGCCGATTGTGACGCCGCGACCGGTCTCGGCCACAATCCACGATTCTTTCCCGGCATAGCATATCGCGCCAGGCGTACTTCAGGAAAAACCGGGCGAACGGTCGCTGCTCCGGCGCAAACTCCACTCGCCGCGCTGGCGACCACTCGCTTTCACCATAACCCGTGCCGGGTGCGGTCTGTTGACTCCGCGGCGCACCCGCCGCTGCTGGCGGTGCGCTCTGCATCCGGCCTTTATCGCTGCGCTGGCCACCTTCCCGACCATCAGACCAGGGCTGTGGCCGAGGCGCTGCATAAGGCGCCGCTTCCCGGAACGCCGCTACGGCGATCACTCCCATCGCCGAATAGTCGCCCCACGCGCCTGCGTAGGAATCGCCGGCATCGGTGAAATAGAAGCGATTGACGCGGTTCCGATTCGCCCGCCAGCCTTCGTAGGTCTCCCGTTGGCCGGGTTCAAGGACATACATTCGCTCATTCGAGCGGAGGTTGGAGCGGTCGCCGCTAATAATGTTGCGGCCATCGACTGCGATAACCACACCGATGCGCTGATCACTGCGGTTGCGGATACGAATCGAATAATTGCTCCCCCGGACGGCCTCCACGTGGGCTTTGTAAACCTTGGCGCCGCCACCGCGCCGTAATGGATATTCCGGAAACGGCCGTCCCCGGTCGTTCACGACCTCCACCTCCACGTCGCGGCTATCGAAGCGTTGCGCCCAAACCACGGTCGAGCTTAACAGCATTAGCATAGCGATCAGTCCTACTGGCCATCGTGTTCTCATCGACATTGCTCCTGAGTAAATAAAGGATGTCCACAGCGTGCCGCAGACAGGAGTAGTACACGCCAAGACTAGAAATGGCCGGCTGAATCCCTACTGAATTCTATGAGTATTTCGCATCACTCGACAATTCAGTCCTGATTCATTCTAATCTCTCTAATATTCAATTCGATCATAAAAGTCCATTACGGAAATTGCCTATCATGCCCGACAGAACGAGACGCTTGTGGCGACTGACACCCCTGATGCTGGCGGGTCTGTTGGTGGTTGGCGACGTACAGGCCCAATCCTACCGGTCGTATCGCAGCGGTGATGAAGGGCCGCCCGCCCGTGGGTATTATCGCCCTGCCCCGCGCCAGTTCGCCGATCCAGACCGGGCTGCCGACGCTGCTCGTGAAGCGACCGGTGGCCGGGTGCTGGGCGTGCAGGGTGATCAACGCAACGGGCGTCCTGGCTATCGAGTGCGCATCCTGGAACCGGGTGGGCGAGTGCGGAACTTTCACTACGATCCTGCCAACGGTTCCAGGCGCGATTAACAACAAAGACATCGAATAGGGTTCGGGGGTGAGATGCGCATTCTGATCATCGAAGATGAAGCACCATTACTGGAAAGGGTCACTGCCCAGTTGCGCGAGCAGGGGTATGCAGTGGATACCGCTGCTGAGGGCCGCACGGGCTTGTACCTTGGCCAGGAATACCCGCTGGACGCCGCTATCGTCGATCTCGGCCTCCCGGATATGTCCGGTATCGAGGTCATCCGTCGCTGGCGGGCGGAGGGGCGCAAGTTTCCGGTTTTGATCCTGACCGCCCGGGGCCGCTGGCAGGATAAGGTCGAGGGGCTGGAAGCCGGGGCCGATGATTACCTGGTCAAACCCTTTTACACCGAGGAATTGCTGGCGCGTTTGCGGGCATTGATCCGCCGCACCGGCGGCTGGACGCAAGCCGTGCTGGATTGTGGACCGGTCGCGTTGAACACCGGCGCTCAGCAGGTCACGCTGGATGGCCAGCCGGTGGAAGTGACCGCTTATGAATACAAGCTGCTGGAATATCTGATGCTTCATGCGGGTGCGGTCATCTCCAAGACGGAACTGACCGAGCACCTCTACCAGGAAGACGAGGACCGCGACAGTAACGTGCTGGAAGTGCTGGTGGGCCGGTTGCGTCGCAAGCTTGATCCCGACCGCACGCTTAACCCGATTGAAACGTTGCGGGGACGTGGCTACCGATTCCGGCTGGAACGCGCTGCCGGCTAACCGTTGATGCATTCCTTTAGCGGTCGGTTGCTGATTGCCGCCAGTGTCGTACTCGTGGCTTTTCTCGGCTTAACCGGCTTGACTCTGGATCGGGCGTTTCAGGGCAGCGCCCAATCTGCGGTCCAGGACCGTCTGAAGGTCCAGGTGTATATGCTGCTGGGCGTCGTCGATGTCGATGCCTTTAACCGGCTGACGCTTCCCAAGTTGTTGCCAGAAGCGCGCTTTTCCACTCCCGACTCCGGGCTGTACGCCGATGTCATGGACGCGCAGGGCAATCTCATCTGGCGCTCGCCTTCGCTGTTAGGCCGAGCCTTGCCGTTTTTCCCTGCGGTCCGCAATCCGGGCGATACCCAGTTTGCGCCGCTGGAAGCGGTGGACGGCGATTTGTTGTTCCTGCTGGCGTTTACCGTCAGTTGGGAAGTTGCACCTAATCAATATCAGCTCTACACCTTCCGGGTGGCTGAAACCCAGTGGAATTATCTCGATCAGTTATGGAGTTTTCGCCGCAGTCTGTGGGGCTGGCTGCTGGCAGCGACCGGAGTGTTATTGGCAGTGCAGGGATTGATCCTGCGCTGGAGCTTGAAACCGTTGCGGCGGGTGGCGACTGAGGTCACAGAAATCGAGTCTGGCCAGCGCCTTGAACTCAGCAGTGACTATCCCGACGAATTGCAGCCGCTGACCGCCAACCTGAACGCGCTGGTTCGCCAGGGTCGCACTTTGCTGGAACGTTATCGGAATGCGCTGGGGGATCTGGCGCACAGTCTGAAAACTCCGCTGGCGGTCTTGCGCAGCGCGCTGGAAAACGGCGCGTCTCCTGAAGAGTTGCGGCAGGCGCTGATTGAGCAGGTCGAGCGGATGAACCGCACCGTAGATTACCAATTGCAGCGGGCCGCCGCTTCAGGCCCGATTGCGCTCAGCGCTCCGCTACCGGTCGCACCGCTGACCCGCCGGATTCTCGACTCGCTGGCCAAAGTGTACGCTGACCGCACCTTAGCCCTGCACAGTGAAGTCGACGCAGACGCCGTATTTTACGGTGACGAGGGAGATTTAATGGAAATTCTCGGCAATCTGGCGGACAACGCTTGCAAGTGGGCGCGCCGGCGGGTCGTGGTGCGCGCCTGGCCCGCTGAGGACGACGGGCGGGCGGAACTGATCGTCGAGGTTGAGGATGATGGACCGGGCATTCCCGCCGAACATGCGCCGTTGTTGCTCAATCGCGGCCAGCGGGCTGATCCCATGGTGGCTGGTCATGGCATCGGGTTGGCGGTAGTGCGGAATTTGGTTGAGGAGGTTTACTACGGCCGGCTGGAGATCAGCTACGGAGCGTTAGGCGGAGCCAGGGTCCGTGCCAGTTTACGGTTTCAGTCACGCTGAACCAACCAGGCTTTACATTGAAAAAAAGGATTAAGAGAGGTGGTCTTAACCCTTTGGTTTGGCGCGCCCGGAGAGATTCGAACTCCCGACCCCTTGGTTCGTAGCCAAGTACTCTATCCAACTGAGCTACGGGCGCATTGAAGAAGGATGCAGACTTTGGCGGAGAGAGAGGGATTCGAACCCTCGATGGAGCTTTTTGACCCCATACTCCCTTAGCAGGGGAGCGCCTTCAGCCGCTCGGCCATCTCTCCGAAAATACCTAACCTGCGAATAACGCAGACTGCCAAGAATACCGCTTGAAACCGCCGGCGTAAAGCCCCGGCTTCAAACTTCCGAACTGGAAAGCGGCTGCCCGGTTTCGGGCGCGGCCCCATCCTGCTCGCGTTTGATCCGCTCGTAAATTTCCTCACGATGCACCGCAATATCCTTGGGCGCGTTGACCCCGATGCGAACCTGATTACCTTTCACGCCCAGGACGGTGACGGTCACTTCGTCGCCGATCATCAGCGTTTCCCCAACCCTACGTGTCAGAATTAACATATTAAGCTACTCCTTGTTTTCCATTAACAGCACCAGGTCATCTCGCGGTTTTTGACAATCCGCACCTATCAACAGTTCGTCCCCGCTGGGATCGGCGCCGGCGGGAGAGAAAACTCACGCTTTGTCGAGCTCGAAGGTCTCGTGCAGGGCGCGCACCCCAAGCTCCAGGTATTTTTCATCCACCACCACCGATATCTTGATCTCGGAGGTGGAAATCATCCGGATATTGATGCCTTCCTTCGCCAGGGCGCCGAACATCTTGCTGGCAACGCCGGCGTGGGAACGCATGCCGATGCCGACCAGCGACAGCTTGGCGATTTTAAGGTCGCCAGACACTTCGCGGGCGCCGAGTTCAGCCGTCCGTTCCTGCAAAATTTCCAGGGTGCGTTCGTAGTCGTTGCGATGCACCGTGAAGGTAAAGTCGGTGGTGCCATCGTGGCTGATGTTCTGAATGATCATGTCCACTTCAATATTGGCGGCGGAGACCGGCCCCAGAATGTTGTAGGCAATCCCGGGCCGGTCAGGAACCCCCAGCACCGTCAATTTGGCTTCGTCGCGGTTGAACGCAATGCCGGAAATCAGTTCTTTTTCCATAGATCCCGCCTCGAACGCTTCCTCAAAAGTAATCAACGTGCCTGGACCTTCCTTGAAGGTGGAGAGTACACGCAGTGGGACATTATGTTTGCCGGCGAATTCCACCGAGCGAATTTGCAAGACCTTGGACCCCAGGCTGGCCATTTCCAGCATCTCTTCGAAGGTGATGCGATTTAGTCGGCGGGCGTCGGGAACAACTCGTGGGTCCGTGGTATAGACCCCATCAACATCCGTGTAAATCTGGCATTCGTCAGCTTTGAGCGCTGCGGCAAGCGCCACACCCGTGGTATCAGAACCCCCTCGACCCAAGGTCGTAATGTTGCCATCTTTGTCTACACCTTGGAACCCCGCCACCACAATAATCCGCCCATGATTGAGATCATCGTGCATCGCTGTGACCTCGACTTCCTCAATGCGAGCCTTGTTGAAGGCGTTGTCAGTGAGGATGCGGACCTGGTTGCCAGTGTAAGAACGGGCCGGACAGCCACGCTTTTCCAGGGCGATGCATAACAGGGCAATAGTGACCTGTTCGCCAGTCGCCAGCAGCACATCCATTTCGCGGGGGTTGGGGCGGGGGGTAATGCCCTTGGCCAAGCCAATCAGGCGGTCGGTTTCGCCGCTCATGGCGGACACGACGACCACGATTTGGTGGCCGCGCTCACGCCAGCCGATGACCTTTTCGGCCACGTTTTCGATACGCTCGATGCTACCCACCGAGGTACCGCCGTATTTCTGTACGATCAACGCCATGCTGTGTCTCTGCGGAAGATTGCGGAAAGAAAATTCGCCCGTCATGAATATCCGGGTCGTTGGAAAGGCGCGATTATAGCGAAAGGCAAGGCGTCGCCAAGGGATTCACCCAGCGCCATCCTCCTGGGCAGAGGAGGGTTGGAGTCAGCGAAGGGGAGTCGTCACCGACGACTTTGGAGTCAGTTGGGTGCGCACCCACGCCGGGACGGCGCGCAACGCCGCATCAAGTTGCGTGGGGTCGGCGCCGCCCGCCTGAGCCATATCAGCGCGCCCGCCGCCCTTGCCGCCGACCTGCTGCGCGACGACATTGACCAGCTCGCCGGCCTTGATGCGCGTCGTTTCTGCCGGAGTCACGCCGGCAACCAGCCGCACCTTACCGTCCTCGACCGTAGCGAGAATGACCACCGCTGCTTTTAATTGTTCCTTGCAGCGATCTACCGCTTCACGCAGGGTCTTGGCGTCTACGCCATCCAGCCGGGCGGCCAGCACTTTGACGCCTTCAATATCCACGGCCTGGCCGAGCAAATCCGCGCCCTGCTCACTGGCCAGCCGGCCCTTGAGCTGCTCAATCTCCCGCTCCAACTGTCGGTTGCGTTCCACCAGTTGCCGCACCTTGTCGGGGAAATTGCCACGGTCGCCTTTGACCAGGAGCGCCACCTGTTGAGCACGGTCTTGCAAGGCGGCGAGGGTGTCCAGCGCCCGCTCGCCGGTGACCGCTTCAATGCGCCGCACCCCGGCTGCGACGCCGCTTTCCGCGACGATCTTGAACAGGCCAATGTCGCCGACCCGACGAACATGGGTGCCACCGCATAATTCGGTGGAGAAATCGCCCATCCGCAACACCCGCACCCGGTCACCGTACTTTTCGCCGAATAGCGCCATCGCCCCGGCGGCAATCGCCTCCTCCGGCGCCATGATCGTCGTTTCCACCGCGACGTTGCCGCGAATTTGAGCATTGACCAGCCGCTCCACCGCTTCCAGTTGTTCCGGAGTCACCGGTTCAAAATGGGCGAAGTCGAAGCGCAACCGTTGGGGATCCACCAGCGAGCCTTTCTGCGCCACATGCATACCCAGTACCTGGCGCAACGCAGCGTGCATGAGATGCGTGGCGGAATGATGGAGGGCAGTGGCCTGACGCTGCGCAGCATCCACCTGGGCCAGTACCGTCGCGCCACGCCGCAGTGGACCCTGCTGTACTGCGCCAAGGTGGGTGAACACGCCCTCACCCTGCTTGCGGGTGTCGCTGACCGCAAACTCCACACCCTCCGCCCGCAGCCAGCCGGTATCGCCGACCTGACCACCTGATTCCGCGTAGAACGGCGTGTGATCGAGCACCGCGACGCCTTCCTCGCCGGCGTTCAGCGCTTCGACGGCCTGGCCATCGCGAAACAGCGCAACCACCGTTGCCGCTTCCTCCAGCCGGTCATAGCCATGGAACTCGGTGCACCCTTCGACGCCGAGATCAGCGGTTTGACGCAAACCGAACTGGCTATGCGCACGGGCGCGTTCCCGCTGCGCCGCCATTTCCCGCTCGAACCCGGCCATATCCAGTTGCAGGCCGCGCTCACGGGCGATATCGGCGGTCAGATCAACCGGGAAACCGTAGGTGTCGTACAGCTTGAATACGGTTTCGCCGGGAATGATCGTCCCGGACAAGCCGGCGATGCCCTCTTCCAGCAGCTTCATGCCATGCGCCAGGGTTTCGGCGAAACGTTCTTCTTCTTGCCGGATGACACGGGCCACCTGATCGGCGGCGGCAGGCAATTCCGGGTAAGCCTCGCCCATTTCCTCGGCCAGCGGCGCGACCAGGGTGTGGAAGAAAGTCCCTTCCGCACCCAGTTGGTAACCATGGCGAATGGCGCGGCGCATGATCCGCCGCAGCACATAACCCCGCCCTTCATTGGAAGGGAGAACGCCATCCGTGATCAAAAAAGCGGTGGCGCGGATGTGGTCAGCGATGACCTTGAGGGAACTGGCGGTTAAATCGGTCGCGCCAGTGGCCTGGGCGGCGGCCCGAATGAGGTTGCGAAACAGGTCGATTTCATAGTTGCTGTGTACGCCCTGCATGACCGCCGCCAGCCGCTCCAGCCCCATGCCGGTATCGACGGAAGGTTTCGGCAGCGGGTTCAGCGTCCCGTCAGCGCTGCGGTCGAACTGCATGAACACCAGATTCCAGATTTCGATATAGCGGTCGCCGTCCTGATCCGGGGAACCGGGCGGACCGCCCGCGATGTCCGGGCCGTGATCGTAGAAGATTTCTGAACAGGGACCGCAGGGGCCGGTATCGCCCATCGCCCAGAAATTGTCGCTTTCATAGCGCTTGCCGCCAGGCTTGTCGCCGATGCGGGCGATGCGCTCTTTGGGAACCTTGATCTCTTCAGCCCAGACCTGATAAGCCTCGTCATCGGTCTCGTAGACCGTGACCCACAACTTGTCCACCGGCATTTTCAGCACGCCGGTCAGGAACTCCCAGGCAAAGTGGATGGCGTTGGTTTTAAAATAGTCGCCGAAGCTGAAGTTGCCCAGCATCTCGAAAAAGGTGTGATGGCGGGCGGTATAACCCACATTCTCCAAGTCATTATGCTTCCCACCGGCCCGCACACAACGCTGAGCGGTCGCGGCTCGGCGATAGGGGCGTGGATCGCGGCCGGTGAAGACGTCCTTGAACTGCACCATGCCGGCGTTGGTGAAGAGCAATGTGGTGTCGTTGATCGGAATCAGCGGGCTGCTGGCCACGATTTCATGGCCGTGGTCATGGAAGTAATCAAGAAAGAGTTGGCGAAGTTCGGCGCTGCTGGTCATGGTCGGGTATCACGGATGAAGTTTCAGGGATCAGGTTTGATGGATCAGGCGTCGCTGTTCTCGAACAGATGCCTGATCTGCTCCAGGGTGAAGCCGTGCTGACGAAGAACCCGCGTTTGCTGCATTCGTTCGGCGGCGTTGACGGGAGCGAGAGATTTAAAGCGCTTGCGATGCAACTCTCGCAACCTGGGCGCCCAGTCGCTCTCCAATCCGGCCAACGCTTGATCGACCAGTTCCTGCGGGACGCCGCGCTCGCGCAGTTCGCTGGCGATGCGTAACGGGCCGTAGCCCTTGTCAACCCGGTGGCAGGCATAGAGCTCGGCGTAGCGGCGCTCGTCAAGCAGCCCCTCCTCGATCAACTGATTCAGCACTGGATCGAGGTGTTCAGCGGGGAAGCCGCGCTGCGCCAGCTTTTGACGCAGCTCCAGGCGGGAATGTTCGCGCCGGACCAGCAATTCTATGGCTTTGGCGCGAATGATCGCTGGGTCAGCGCGGTGGGCTGCTTCAGAGGTCTGTGTCCAGCTCATCAGCCGAACCCAATAGCCCGTCGCTGCCCGTTTCCTCCAGTTCCGGCGTAGCGGGCATAGCATCGGGACGGGTCAGGAAATGGGCGCGGATTTTTTCCTCCAGTTCGCGGGCCAGTTCAGGGTTTTCCTTGAGATAGGCGCGGGCGTTTTCCTTACCTTGGCCGACGCGGACGCCATTGCAACTGTACCAGGCCCCGGATTTGTCAATCAGCCCGATCTTGACGCCGAGATCAATGATTTCACCCGTTCGGGAAGCGCCTTCGCCATAGAGAATTTCAAATTCGGCCTGTTTGAAGGGCGGCGCCAGCTTGTTCTTGATGACTTTGACCCGGGTTTCGTTGCCAATCACCTCATCGCCCTTCTTAATTGAACCGATCCTGCGGATGTCCAGCCGCACTGAGGCATAGAATTTGAGGGCGTTACCACCCGTGGTGGTTTCTGGAGACCCAAACATCACGCCGATTTTCATCCTGATTTGATTGATAAAAATCACCAAGGTGTTTGAGCGTTTGATATTGGCGGTCAGCTTGCGCAGGGCCTGACTCATCAACCGGGCGTGCAGGCCGACATGGGAGTCGCCCATATCGCCTTCGATTTCGGCTTTGGGTGTTAGCGCAGCGACTGAATCGATCACCACAATTTCCACTGCCCCGGAGCGCACCAGCATATCGGCGATTTCCAGCGCCTGCTCGCCGGTGTCCGGTTGCGACACGAGTAAATCATCGACGTTAACGCCCAGCTTGGCGGCATAGATGGGGTCCAGTGCGTGTTCCGCATCGATGAACGCCGCGTAACCGCCCGTCTTTTGCACTTCGGCAATGACCTGTAAAGCCAGCGTGGTCTTGCCGGAGGATTCTGGACCGTAGATTTCCGTGACTCGCCCGCGTGGCAGACCGCCGATGCCCAGCGCAATGTCCAGACCGAGCGAGCCGGTGGACACCGCCATCACATCGCGGGCCACCGGAGAGTCGCCCAGACGCATCACTGAGCCTTTGCCAAATTGGCGTTCGATCTGGGTCAGGGCGCCCGCAAGCGCCTTTTTCTTGTTGTCATCCATTTCATGCCCCCTGGGTGGCCGATGGGAAAATTGAGCCCGGTGACGAACGGCGCCGGTCATTTTCAGTCATTATAACCTGCGTCGCGCCGGCCATTGGCGCAGGATTTCATAACGGGAACTTTGTAGCGGTGGCGCTGATTCGACCAGCACGACTTCGCGGGCCCGCCAGCAAAGCGGCGCAACAGGCGACTCGGTAGGAACCGGCCCGCGAAATCGACGGGCCAGAGTGACATGCGCCTGAAACGCCCGGGCTTCCGGGGTGAACCCGCAAGTGCGCAATCGGCGATGCAATTCCGCTACCAGTTCATACAGTTCCGGCGGGGTGTAGCTGGCCCCCAGCCAGAGAATGCGCGGCTGTGGCCAATAGCCGTAGCGATCCAGAACCAGCTCCAGCTCCGGGACGGGCAGATCCGCCAGCGCCGCTTGGTAGGCCGCTACCTGGTCGGCGTCGGTCGCGCCGAGAAACACCAGAGTCAAATGCAGTTGGGCATCTGGTATACGCCGCTGCTGGCCGACTACCCGCTTCGCCAGTTGGGCTAAGGACTGGCGCTCGCTCTCGCCGGGCCAGAGCGCCAGGAACAGCCGCCGGGGCTTTTCAGGATTGACGCGCGAAGGCATCCAGTACTCCTTGCAGGGCAGCGGCGACCGTTTGCCAGCGCACGGCGTCGCGGTTGCCCTCAAAACGCCGGATTTCGGCATGAAGGATGCCATCGCGCTGCGCCCAAGCCAGGTGGACCGTACCGACCGGTTTGTCAGGGCTGCCGCCATCCGGGCCCGCAATGCCACTGACCGCGAGGACGATATCGGCGCGGCTGCGTTCCAGCGCCCCTGCCGCCATGTCGGCTACGACTTCGGCGCTGACGGCGCCATGCGTGGCGATGGTCGATTCCCGCACGCCCAGCAACTCGGTTTTAGCGGCGTTACTGTAGGTGACAAAGCCCCGATCAAACCAGCCAGAGCTGCCGGGCACATCGGTGATGACCTTGGCGATCCAGCCGCCGGTGCAGGATTCGGCCATGGCGAGCGTCTGCTTTCGGGTGCGCAGGGCGACGCCCACTTGTACAGCCAGTTCATAGAGATTTTGCTGTGCGGGGTTCAGCGTGGGCACGGTGATTTCCTGTTGGTGATATATCACAAGAACTATATAACTATAACGTAAAATAGCAAAATCACCGGCTACTTCAACCAGCCTTGACGACGGAAAAACCAAAAGGGTGCAATGACGGAAACGGCCATCAGTCCGAGCGCGAGCGGATAGCCAAACGTCCATTGGAGTTCAGGCATCGCCTGGAAATTCATGCCATAAATGCTGGCAATTAGCGTCGGCGGCAACATGGCGACCGAAGCCACCGAGAAAATTTTGATAATCTTGTTCTGGTTGATATTGATGAAGCCTACGGTGGTGTCCATCAAAAAGTTGATTTTCTCAAACAGGAACGAGGTATGACCGTCCAGGGATTCGATATCGCGCAGAATCTGTCGGGCTTCTTCGATCTGGTCGGTAGAGAGCAGGCGCCGGCGCATCAGAAAGGAAATGGCGCGGCGGGTGTCCATCATGTTGCGGCGAATCCGCCCGTTCAGGTCTTCCTCACGAGCGATACGGGCGAGTACATCAGCGGCGGCTTCATCGGTCAGGCGCGCTTTCAGCACCCGGCTCCCAATGTCTTCCAGAGCCTCGTACACGCCTTCCAGCGCGTCAGCGGAATATTCGACGCTGGTAGCGTATAGATCGAGCAGCACGTCCCGGCAGTCATCCAGATAACCGGGCTGGTGACGGGCGCGCATCCGTAATAGCCGGAAGACCGGTAGATCTTCCTCATGGAGGCTGAATAAAATGTCCTTCTTGAAGACAAAAGCCACCGGCACATTACGAGATTCATCGTCCTTATCGATCAGGAAATCCGAGCGAATTTGCAGAGCGCCGGTCGCGTCCTCAAAACAGCGGGCGCTGGCTTCGATGTCGCCGAAATCATCCTCGTCCGGCAAGGTCAGCCGGAACAGTTCCTTGGCCCACAACCGTTCTTCGTCATCGGGGGCGTCAAAATCAATCCAGATGGGTTTAGTGCGCTCGAGGTCAGCCTTGCTTTCAATCTGAATCTGTTGCAGGCGACCGTGCTGAAGCTCAAAAGCGTTGATCATGGAATGTGCGCCGAGGTCAAGGTGGCGCGGAAAATAGTCTGAAATAGGAGTTGGGTAAAGTGAAATCGCCTAACCCGTTTATTCGCCTCCCATCGGATGTTTTGGCAGCTTACCGCCTATCAGTTGGCCCCAAACCATGGTTTCAGAGCATTTCGGCCGATTTTCTGCAAAAGAAAATCAAACACTTAACACCGCTTGCTGAACAGTGAACCCGGTAATTTTGAAAACTGATAGGTGGTAAGGGCTTCGAAGAGAGACCGCATGGAAATTCTTGTTATAGTACCCCTTGGGGCCGGGCATGGCGGAGTTAAAGAGAGGCGGCGAGAGCGGCTTGGAAATCTGCTTCGTCCAATGGGTGGGTGGCGAGATCAGCCCGGGAGCCGGCCTGTTGGAGAGCGGCTTCAAAAGCGGAACGGACGGCTTCATCCCGGCAGAGCAAGCCTGCGACGGAGCCGTCCACGCCGGGGCGGAGGATGGCAATTACACCTGCTGCGGAGAGCGCGGGGAAAGCGGAGGCCCAGGCTGGTTCGAGGAGAGACTCTGGCCAAGTGGGGAGCTTGGGGGGCAAAGAAAAGACGAGGGCGAACTGTCCTTGGAGCCACCATGGGAATTCGGGGGTGTCGAAAAGCGCCGTTGCTTCCCCGGGGGTGTGGCAAAGATGGAGGGCGCCCTTTGGGCTGGTGGCAAAGGCGAGAGGGCCCAAAGCCAGCAGGGCTTCGCATAAAGCGGTGGCGACGGAGGGGGGAACGCCGCCATCGGGGGCGGGGACGGTCCAGCCGAGCAGAACGAAGGCGCCTTGGGGGGGCGGAAACGGCCCGAGTTGCCAGAAAGGGGCAGCGGCGTTGTGGCAAAGCAAAAAGGAATTGACGTAGGGGTTGGGCATAGGGAGCTATTGGGGAGCGGGGGCGGGCGGGAGAGGCGTGAAGATGGTGTCTTCGGCCCAATCGTACACAACACCGGCGGCACTGGAAGCGGCATAGTAGCCAGCGGCGCCGCCAATAACGCAACCGGCGAAGCCGCCGATGGCTGTACCAATGCCCGGAGTGGCAGCCGTGCCGAGGTAGGCTCCGCCGGCGCCCACGACTTTACAACCCGCCCAAGCGCCGGCCCAACCGGCCACTACTTCGGTGGCGCGTTTCAAGGGTTTACTGGCTTGGACGATGGAGACGACATCGACGGCGACGCCCACGACCAGTAAGACACGACCGCCCCAGCGCAGATAGCGGGCGCCTTTGTAGAGCGCGGCGCCGCCTTTGCCAACGGTGGTGTGGTCGCTGATCTTGAACGTATTGGCGGTGCCTTTTTGGTTCCAGTGGTAATCGATGGTCTTCGTTTTGACGTTATAGCCGTAGTCGAGGCGGAGGTGGCGTTTGCCGGTTACGTCCTGGATAAAGAGGGTGGAGGTGGAGCCGCCTTTGGGGGTCCAACCGCGGGGGCTCAATTCCACGGCAAGGCCATTTGTGCCGGGCACGGGGATGCGGACAACGGAGGCCATGCCGACGCCCGCTGCGAAAGGAACGCTACCGGAGACTGGCGCGCTGGTGTCGGTAATGGTCCAGGGAAGGCTGAAGGAACGGTCGTCGGGGATGGGGTTCGCCGAGAGGTCCACGTCCACAACCACCGCCTGGAGGATGCACCAAGGGGAATTGTTGCCCTGACGGGCTTCGAGCAGGGCAGTGCCGGTGGCTTGACCGAGAAGGCTCAAATAGCGGAGACCATCAGCGCGCGTGGCGGTTTCGGCAAAGCCATCGTTGGGGATGACATGGGGGTTGTTGGAGCGAACGGTCAGTTGTTGGCCTCCCCAAAGGCCAATGGTGCGGCGTTGCTTGGTGAGAATGCGCATGCGCCAAACGGAATCGGGCGCCAATTTGCCATCCACGTCGTAACCAGCGGTTTCGCGGTTTGGGGCGAAAAAGTGAGCCAATGGGTATCCTCCCAATCGGTAGATCAAGTCTAGGGCGCCTACTGGAATTCACAACCAGTAGAGGCGTTTAACGACAGACAGGATAGGAAATCTAACCGCCTAAACCGAAGTATCCCCCCCCGTCAGGGGGTAGTCAATGCTCGGCTTATGCCCCCTTGGGCCGCCCGCGGCTCATCACCTATCAGTGGGTTCCAGACCATGATTTCAGAATATTTCGACAGATTTCCTGCAACAGCAAATCAAACGGTTAGCGCCGCTTTCTGACCAGTAAACCCGACGAATTTGAAAACTGATAGTTGGTGAGGTTTTGGCAGTCCCTGATCATTCCATGCTACAAATGACTTGATACCGAAATGTTCCTTTCATGAAAAAATCTGCAATTCCCCCTCCGCAACCCGACCTTTCCCAGCATACCCTGATGATGCAGCAATACCTGCGCATCAAGGCTGAGCATCCCGATATCTTACTGTTTTACCGAATGGGGGATTTTTATGAACTGTTCTACGACGATGCCCGCCACGCCGCTGAATTGCTCAATATCACGCTGACCAGTCGCGGCCAGTCAGCAGGCGCGCCAGTCCCCATGGCCGGGGTACCGTTCCATGCGGTCGATAACTATCTGGCAAAGCTGGTCAAACTCGGTCAGTCGGTGGCGATCTGCGAACAAATCGGTGATCCGGCAACCAGCAAAGGGCCGGTCGAACGACGGGTGACGCGCATCGTGACGCCCGGCACGTTGACCGATGAAGCGTTGCTGGATGAGCGCCGTGACAATCTGCTGCTGGCTCTGCATCAGGTGAAAGACACTTACGGCCTGGCGTATCTGGATTTGAGCGGTGGCCGGTTCACCATCACGCAACTGCACGGCCCAGCGGCGCTGCTGAGCGAGCTGGAACGACTGAAACCGGCAGAACTGTTGATGAGTGAAGAGTTCACTCCGCCTGACCCATGGCGACAGCATCCCGGCCTGCGCCGGCAAGCACCCTGGCATTTCGACCGGGACAGCGCAACACGGATGCTGTGTAGTCAGTTCGCTGTCCTTAACCTGGACGGCTTCGGTTGTGTCGATCAGCCAGTGGCCGTCGCCGCCGCGGGCTGCCTGCTGCAATACGTCAAGGACACCCAGCGCAATGCTCTGCCGCATTTGATCGGGCTGCGGGTGGAGCGCCATGAGGACAGCGTGATGCTTGACGCCGCCAGCCGCCGCAACCTGGAGTTGGAGCACAGCCTGAGCGGCCAGCATGAACATACTTTGCTGGGCCTGCTCGACCGTTGCGTAACGCCAATGGGCGCCCGGTTGCTGCGCCGCTGGATGCATCGCCCCTTGCGTGACCGAGGGATGCTCAATCAACGCCAAGAGAGTTTGCGGCAATTGTTCGACCATGGCGGCTACGCCTATCTGCGCGGATTGTTACGCGGCGTCGGCGATGTCGAAAGAATCCTGGCGCGAGTGGCGCTGAAGTCGGCCCGGCCCCGTGATCTGACCACGCTGGCCGATGCGCTCGGTCGGTTGCCTGCGGTGCAATCGTTTCTATGCACGCTGAATGCCCCTCTACTGCAAGACCTGGCCCATCGCGCCGGGACGCATCCTGACCTCTGCGACTTGCTCAATCAGGCGATTATCGCCAACCCACCGCAAATTATCCGCGATGGCGGAGTGATCGCACCCGGTTACGATGCGGAACTGGACGCATTGCGCAGTCTGGGGGAACGTGCTGATCAGTATCTGGTGGAGTTGGAGACCCGGGAACGGCAGCGCACCGGCCTGCAGAATCTCAAAGTGGGATTCAACCGAGTGCATGGTTATTACATCGAAGTGACCCGTGCTCAGGCCCAAGCGGTTCCACCCCACTACCATCGCCGCCAGACCCTGAAGGGTGCGGAACGCTACATCATCCCGGAACTGCAAGAGTTCGAGCACAAAGTGTTACACGCACAAGAGCGGGCACTGGCCCGGGAAAAGGCCCTGTATGACACCCTGCTCAACCAATTCATTACCCGGTTGCCGACCTTGCAGACTTGCGCTGCGGCTTTAGCCGAGCTGGATGTGCTGGGTAATCTGGCCGAACGCGCCGCCACTCTCGGCTGGAATGCGCCGCAACTGGTCGATCAGCCGGGCATTGAAATGATCGCGGGCCGGCATCCAGTGGTCGAGCAGGTGCTAAATGAACCGTTTGTGCCAAACAATCTCTGGCTGGAACCGGAGCACCGCCGGATGTTGATCGTGACCGGCCCGAATTTAGGGGGGAAAAGCACTTTCATGCGTCAGATCGCGCTGATAGTGCTATTGGCGCATCTGGGCAGCTTCGTCCCAGCGGAACGGGCGGTGATCGGTCCCATCGACCGCATTTTCACCCGCATTGGCGCCTCTGATGATTTAGCGGGCGGACGCTCCACGTTCATGGTGGAAATGAGCGAAGCAGCCAATATCCTGCACAACGCCACGCCGCACAGTCTGGTGCTCATCGACGAGATTGGACGCGGCACCAGCACCTTTGACGGGTTGGCGCTGGCTTGGGCCTGCGCCGTGCATCTGGCCGGGACGGTGCGGGCGTTGACCCTGTTCGCCACGCACTATTTCGAACTGACCCGCTTGCCGGATGAACAGGCCGGGATCGCCAATGTCCATCTGGACGCGGTGGAGCATGGCGACCAGATTGTTTTTCTGCATCGGGTTCAGGACGGGCCAGCAGATCGCAGTTATGGTTTGCAAGTCGCCGCCCTGGCGGGGGTACCGCCGGTGGTGATTCATCAGGCCCGGCAACGTTTGCGGTTGCTGGAGCGGCAGATGCTGCGGCGGGAATTGCCGGCCCGGTTGGCCGCCAAGCCGCAACTGGCGCTGTTTAGCGAGGAGGTTCACCCCGCCGTGGCGGCGCTGGCGAATCTTGATCCTGACGCCTTGACCCCGGAACAGGCGCTGGCGGCGGTGCAGCGGTTGCGGATGCTCTTGGCGTGATCAAGCAAATATGGAACTTACATCGTATTTTTCTGAAAAATCTGGCTAATCATCATCTTCCTCATCCAGCAAGGCAATTTTTCGTTGCGGCACGGTTTTCGGGTCAACGGTGATTGGCCGATAAATCTCCACTCGATCCCCGGCCTCCAGCGGCGCGGTGAGTTTGGCCATCTTGCCAAAAATCCCGATCCGGTTCTTTTTCAGGTTCAAATGGGGGTACTGGGCCAGAATTCCTGATCGTTCAATGGCCTGTTGCGCTGTACTACCCTCCGAAACCTCGACGGATTGCCAGAAGGATCGACCCGGTTCGGCATAAGCAATACTGACTTGCATGATGAGTTCTCCTCAGTGCGTTATGACTGACGCCGTTCCAGCAACCGCCGGCCAGCCAGCAGAAACCCCAACACCAGAAACCCGCCGGGCGGTAATAACATCAATAGAAACCCGTGGTAATCCTGGATCAGGGTCGTTTCCAGAAACACGAAGCTTTGGCCCAGCAACAATGAGGCATGAGCAAACAGCGTGGCGCTGCCCAACACCTCGCGGCACCCCCCCATCAGCGTCAGCGTCAAGGTATAGCCCAGCCCCATTGCCAGCCCGTCGACTGCCGAAGCCAGCACCGGTTGCCGGGAGGCGAACGCCTCAGCGCGGCCCAGTACGCAGCAGTTGACCACGATGAGCGGAATGAACAGACCCAAGACCTTGTACAGTTCATGCAGCCAGGCATTGATCGCCATGTCGGCCAAACTGACCAGCGCCGCAATCAGCAGCACATAGACTGGAATGCGCACTTCTTCGACGATCCAGTGACGCAGGCTGGCGATGACGAGATTGGAAGCCACTAACACGCCGGTCGTAGCCAATCCCATGCCGAGGCCGTTGGTCGCCGTGGTAGTGACCGCCATCAGCGGACACAGCGCCAACATCTGGGCGAACACAACATTGTTGCGCCAGAGACCGTCAGCGACGATGTTGCGATAGTCATTCATTCAGGGATTTCCTCCCGCCACGACTTCGTCCAGCAGCATCGCCCGATGCGCCACGAAGAATTCCAGCCCGCCCTTGACCGCTTTCACCAGCGCCCGTGGGGTGATGGTGGCCCCGGTGAATTGATCGAAGACGCCGCCATCTTTTTTCACTGCCCAACCCGAAGGCGGCGGATCGTTCAGCGAGCGGCCATCAAACCGCAAAATCCAGTCTGACTTGCTCAATTCAATCTTGTCGCCCAGTCCCGGCGTCTCGGCGTGGCTGATCACCCGCACCCCCAGCAGAGCGCCGTTGCGATCGACGCCTATCACCATCACCATCGCAGAACTGCCATAACCTGGAGCGCTGACCTGATAGCACACGGCCTGAACCTGCCCGTTGCGCCGCGCCCGATAGACCGTCACCGGCTTGCCGCCCTCGTTGAGGGTTACGACGTCCCGCACCAGATCGTTGTCGTAATAAGCAGTGGGAACCACCTGCTGCAAAGTCGCCTGCAAGTCTTCCAACTGGCGCTGGGTGATGTCGGCGCGGGTCAGGTGGTTGGCAACGCCAATCGCGGCGCTGGTCAGCAGAGCCACGCCGCCCAGCAGCGCCGTGTGGTAGCCCAGGGATTTCCGGAATTCAGGTTTCATACGGCTTCTTCCGAATGGGTCGCGGCTGGCCCCGCCAAGTGCGGCCGTAGATGCGTGGGCGCAGATAATGGTCGATCAAGGGCGTCGCGGCGTTCATCAACACCACCGCGAAAGCGACGCCTTCAGGATAGCCACCCCAAGTGCGGATGATGTATACTAATGCGCCGCAACCGATGCCGAACACCACTTGTCCCCCAGGCGCGATCGGCGAAGTCACTGGATCGGTCGCGATGAAAAACGCCCCCAGCATCAAACTCCCCGACAACAGGTGCAGCAAGGGATCGGCGAAGCGTTCGGGATTGATCCAGTGAAACCCGCTGGCCAGAATCAAAACCGTTCCCAGCATCGCCACGGGAATCTGCCAGGTGATCGCCCGTCGCCACAGCAGCCACAATCCTCCCAGCAACACCAGCATTTCAGCCGTTTCACCCAGACTGCCGCCGGTCCAACCCACGGCGGCTAACGCGGGCTGATAATGTCCTGGCAAAATCTGTTCAATGGGGTGATTCAAGCCCAGTTCGGTGCGGACATGGCCAAGAATCGTGGCGCCAGTGACGCCATCGGTGATGGCAGAGTGGCCTAACGCAATGGCCCATCCTTCCAGAAACGACGGCGCAGAACCCGAAAACCACGGTCGCGGCTCCAGCCAGGTGGTCATTTCCACCGGGAACGACACCAGTAGCATCACCCGCGCCAGCATGGCCGGATTGAAAATGTTTTGACCGGTCCCGCCGAAAACCTGCTTGCCCACCACAATAGCGAAACCGCCACCGATCACCCCGATCCACCACGGCGCCCAAGGTGGGAGCGACAAAGCCAGCAACACTCCCGTCAGTAACGCCGAACCGTCCAACACGCCCAATCGCACCGCCCGCCCGGCCAGCCACAGGCAACCGGCCTCACACAACAGGCAAGCCAACACCGTAGCGACCAGCAAATTCAACGCCGGCCAACCGAACAGCACCACGCCGTACAGGGTAGCCGGCAAGAGCGCCAGCAGGACGAAGCCCATCAGTCGCGATACACTATCGCCGTCGTGGGCATGGGGGGCGCTGGCGAGCGGGTTGATATTCAATCGTCATCCTCCACCGCTACGACCGTGCGTTGCTTCTTCGCGGCTTGCCGCTGAGCGGCTGCTTCCGCCTTGGCTTGTTCCGCCCGGGCAAAGCGCGCCTGCCGCTGATCCATTAACTGGCGAATCTGCTCGGCCTTGCGTTCCTCGCGCCGCTGGGCCGCCAGTTTGCCGTGGGCGAAAGCGAAGTATTGCGGCAACGGAATCCGTGACGGACACACATAGGCACAGGACCCGCAGGCCATGCAGTCGCTCAACCCTAGCGCTTGAAGGCTGGTCCATTCCTCACGGCGGGCGAGGTTCGCCATTTCCACCGGCAACAGCCCCATGGGACAGGCTTCCACGCAACGGCCGCAACGAATGCAGGGCGAGGGCGGACGCATTTCGCCGACTTCGGCAGCGGTCAAGGCCAGAATGCCGTTGGTGCCCTTGATAATCGGTACATGAATGCCCGGCAGCGGCTGCCCCATCATGGGGCCGCCCATTAACAACCGGACGCAGTCGTCGCCGACGCCGCCGCAATACGCCAGCAAGTCCGCCGCCAGCGCGCCAATCGGCGCTTCCAGATTGCGCGGTTCGGCCACCGCCCCGCCGCTGACCGTGACAATCCGCGAGATCAAGGGCTGGTCCTGGCGCAGCGCCCGATGGGCGGCATAGGCGGTGCCCACGTTATGCACCAGCAAACCGGTATCGGTGCCGCGCCCGCCGGACGGTGTTTCCAGGCCGGTCAGCCACTGAATCAACTGCTTGGCGGACCCGGCGGGATAGCGACTCGGCAGACTCAACACCTCAATGCGCGCATCCGATTGGCAGGCGTCGCGCATGGCTTGAATCGCTGCCGGCTTATTATCCTCGATGGCGATCAGGGCGCGTGACGCCTGTACAGCGTGCAGCATAATGGCGATGCCATCGACGATGTCCGCCGACCGCTCGCGCATTAGCCGATCATCGCAGCTCACATAGGGTTCGCATTCAGCGCCGTTGATGACCAGGGTATGTACCTTAGCCTGACGCGCTTTATCGAGCTTGACCGCCGCCGGGAAGTTGGCGCCGCCCATCCCCACGATACCCGCCGCTCCGATTTGTGCAGCGACTGCCGCCGGTTCAAGTTGAAATGGATTGGGCGGTGGATCGCGCTCGATCCAGCGGTCGGCGCCGTCGGCGTCCAGGGTGATCGTTGGCAGCGGCAATCCGGAGGCATGAGGCGCAGTGAATTCACCCAAGGCGGTGATGGCGCCCGAAGTCGGCGCATGGAGCGGCGCGGATGTTGCGCCTTGTGCCTGGGCCAGTAATTCGCCCTTGTTAACCCGCTGGCCGACCGTAACCACCGGCAACGCGGGGCTGCCGGCGTGCTGCTGCAATGGAAGATACAGCCGCGCCGGCATGGGCAACGATTCGATGGCTTGTTCGGCGCTCAGATGTTTTTGGCTGGGCGGATGAACGCCGCCCCGGAAATCATGCAGGTGCATGGCTCAAGCTCCTTGCAGCGCCGGCTTCGGCCAGTGCCAGGTGGCGAAGGTGGGCGTCTGGGGACGCAATTGCAGACACTCGGTCGGACAGACTGCGACGCACAGCCCACACCCCATGCACGCTTCCTGAAAAACGGTATGAATCTGTTTGGGCGCGCCGACAATGGCGTCCGTCGGACAGTATTTTCCGCAGTGAGCGCACCCGATACAGAGGTGTTCATCAATTGCCGCCAGCAACGACGGGCCATCCTCCGCGCTCTCCAGCGTCCGCCCCAGCTTGGCTGCCAGCGCCCGCGCCAACGTGGAACCGCCGGGC
>JBAQIQ010000013.1:0-5014 GCA_049288935.1 Candidatus Competibacteraceae bacterium | reverse complement strand
CTCCTACATCGCGCCGGGCGTGGTGCTGATGCCCTCCTTTGTGAACATTGGCGCTTACGTGGACTCTGGAACCATGGTAGACACCTGGGCCACCGTCGGCTCCTGCGCGCAGATTGGCAAAAATGTCCATCTATCGGGTGGGGTGGGCATCGGCGGGGTATTGGAGCCGTTGCAGGCCAGCCCAACGATCATCGAGGATGATTGTTTCATTGGCGCCCGTTCGGAAGTGGTCGAAGGGGTGATCGTGGAACGCGGCTCGGTCATTTCCATGGGCGTCTATATTGGCCAAAGCACCAAGATTTATAACCGAATGACCGGCGAAGTGAGCTATGGCCGAGTACCCGCCGGCTCCGTGGTCGTGCCCGGCGCATTGCCCGCCCCGGATGGCAGCCATAGCCTATATTGCGCCATCATCATTAAGCAGGTGGATGAAAAAACCCGCAGCCGGGTCGGGCTGAATGAACTGCTGCGGGATTGATCGCGCCAGCGCCGCTACTGGACTTTTGCCATGACCCCGACCCTCACACTGGCGATGGACTTGATCCGCCGTCCCTCGATCACCCCCGAAGACGCTGGCTGTCAGGAAGCGCTCGGCGCCCGATTATCCGCGCTGGGCTTCCGAACGGAGCGATTACGCTTTGGCGATGTGGACAACCTTTGGGCGCGTTATGGCCACACGGAACCCCTGTTCGCCTTCGCCGGCCACACCGATGTCGTGCCGCCCGGCCCGCTCGCTCAATGGCAATCGCCACCCTTCGCTCCCGAAATCCACGACGGTGACCTTTACGGACGCGGCGCGGCAGACATGAAGGGCAGTCTGGCGGCGATGATCACGGCTGTTGAACGCTTCCTGGCCGATCATGCGCAACCGCGCGGCTCCCTCGCTTTTCTGATCACCAGCGATGAGGAAGGCGTCGCCGTGAACGGCACGGTCAAGGTCGTGGACGAACTGGAGCGGCGTGGTGAAAAAATCCGCTGGTGCCTGGTCGGCGAACCCTCTTGCACGGCGCGCCTCGGCGATACCGTCAAGAATGGCCGACGCGGGTCGCTGAATGGTCGGTTGTTGCTGCGCGGGACTCAGGGCCATGTGGCTTATCCGCATCTAGCCCAGAATCCCCTGCACGCCATCGGCGCCATCTTGACCGCAATGACCCACGAGGTCTGGGACCAGGGCGATGCAAGCTTCCCACCGACCTCTTTTCAGATTTCCAACCTGCATTCCGGGACCGGCGCAGTCAATGTTATTCCCGACGATCTGGAGATGCTCTTCAATTTCCGCTTCTCGCCCGCCGTTACGGTTGAACACCTTCAGGAACGCACCCGGCTGATGATTGAAACCGGCTTGCTCAACGAAGAAGTCAAGACCGGGCAAGTTTTCCAGTACGATCTGGAATGGAATCTGTCGGGAATGCCGTTCTTCACCCCACCCGGCGAACTGGTGGTGGCGGCGGCGGCGGCGATTCACGCGGAAACGGGCGAGCAACCTGAACTGTCCACCAGTGGCGGCACCTCCGACGGCCGTTTTATCGCACCAACCGGCGCACAGGTCATTGAATTGGGGCCGCTCAACGCCACCATCCACAAAATCAACGAGCGGGTCGCCGTGGAGGATCTGGAGCGGCTCAGCCGAATTTACCAAGGCATTTTGACCCGGTTGCTGGTCTGATCGAAGCGCACCTCAACCCTGGTTCCCGCCGGCAGGAAAACCGAGATCAAGCACCGTTGGAACTGACCCTGGATTTCACCACGATGCTGCTGCTGGGCGGGGCAGCGTTGGTGGCCGGCTTTATTGACGCGATTGCCGGCGGCGGTGGAATGCTGGTCATGCCGGCTCTGCTCGGTATTGGAATGCCGCCGCACCTCGTGATCGGCACCAATAAACTGGTGGGTACTTTCGGCACCTTCAGCGCCTCCCTGACCTTCATCCGCAAGGGGCTGTTTCAACCCGCGTTGTGGTGGGCGATGAGTTTCGGGACCTTCGTCGGCGCCGGCCTTGGAGCCGTGCTGATTTACCTGATGAGCGCCGGCGTGTTGAAGCAGTTGCTGCCACTGGCGATTCTACTGGCGGCGGCGTATCTGATCTGGCCACGCCGCGCCGCGCCGTCCGTGGCCCCGGAATCTGCTGCTCTCCATCCCGTCCGCCGCAGCGTCCAGTGGCTCACCGGGGGACTGATCGGCTTTTACGACGGTTTTATCGGCCCCGGCGCCGGTGCATTCTGGATGGCGGCGGCGATGAAGTTGTTCCATCTGGACCTGGTCGCCGCTGCTGGCGTGGCCCGATTCATGAACTTCGTCAGCAACCTGACCGCCCTGCTCACCTTCATGATTCTTGGCAACATCGATTACGCCATCGGCTTGAGCATGGGCGGATTGTTGATGATTGGCGCATTCATCGGCGCCCACAGCGCGATTCGCTATGGCGCGCCCTTCATCCGCCCGGTATTCCTGCTGGTGGTCGTGGCGATGGCGGGACGGCTGCTGATCGCCGGCTGAGTCAAAGAAAATTGCGCAGAATGGTCTGGGTCTCCGCCGCTGAAATCCGTGGCCCCAGGCGGGTGACCAGTTTGGCTGAAGCCGCTGACGCCAGGTCCCCGGCGCGCCGGTGTTCCCAACCCTGTCCCCGGCTATAAAGGAAGGCCCCAGCGAACATATCGCCAGCGCCGACGGTATCCACCGCCTGCACCTGGACCGGGTCGATGTCGATCAGCGTTTGACCATCCCAAACCAGCGCGCCCTGGGAACCCCGTGTTATCACAAACTCCCGGCTCACCGTCTTCAGGTAACCGATTGTGCTGTTCAGGTCCGTAGCGCCCGCCATCCCCTGGGCCTCGTCCTCGTTGGCGAAGAGCAGATCGACGCCGGAGCCGATCATCGCCAGCAATCCCGTTTTAAAGAACCGCACCATATTGGGATCGGACAGGGAAAGGGCGGTTTTAACCCCGGACGCCTCGGCGATGCGTTTGGCCTCGATACACGCTTGGCGGGCAGTGTCCGAAGTGACCAAGTAACCTTCCATGTAGAAATATTCCGCATCGCGCAGGGCGTCTTCCACTAGTTCCTTGCTGGACAAGCCGCCGCTGATGCCCAGAAAAGTGCAGAGGGTGCGGTCACTGTCCGGCGTAACCAGCACCACGCAACGACCGGTATGACCTGTTTCCTTCTCGGTATGATGATTCGTGTCTACTCCACCTTCGAGCAGGTCTTTCATGTAGAAGTGTCCCAGCTCATCTCCCGCTACCTTGCAGGAATAGAAACTGGCTCCGCCCAACTGGCTGACCGCGATCATTGAGTTGGCCGCTGATCCACCCGAACTGCGCTGATGCGGGTGCGCCGCCAGATGCTCCATCATTCTCAATTGTTGTTCTTCATCCACCAGGGTCATTACGCCCTTGTCAATGCCCAGCGCTTCAAGATCAGCCACCTCGACCTCATACTCCATGTCCACCAGCGCATTGCCGATCCCGTAAACGTTATATTTCGCCATCATGCCCCCGTCATTGAGTGATTGAAAAATTGATTATACGCACCGGCTGTTCCGTCAATACAGCCTGACATGGCGGAGCGCCGCTCATCGACCTTCTGCTGCTGCAAAGCGTCGCCGAGCGTCAGAATCGATTGGGGTTCGTTTGTGAAAGCCATGGAGAATGACTCGAAAAAAGCGGTTGACATCCCCTTCCGGGGATTGGGACTGCGGTAAAATTACCCGAGCTGCGTGGATGTCGCCAAAAAAACAGCTACTCTTGGCCTGTCAACAGGTTCCGTTTTCAAATCCAGCCGGGGAAAATCCGACGATGAGCTGCCCAATCAGCATTGGCGTCCTGACCAGCGGCGGTGACGCCCAGGGCATGAACGCTGCCGTTCGCGCCGTAGTACGCACTGCCCTGCACGAAGGCGCTGCTGTTTACGCTATTTATGAAGGCTATCAGGGCATGGTGGATGGCGGCGACCGCGTCCGCCCGTTGTCCTGGGACGATGTGGGCAGCATCCTGCATCGGGGCGGTACGGTCATCGGCACCGCCCGCTGCCCCGCCTTCCGCGAGCGGGAAGGTCGCCGCCGCGCCGCCCGCAACCTGCTCCAATGCGGTATCGACCGGCTGGTCATCATCGGCGGTGACGGCAGCCTGACCGGCGCCAACACCTTCCGTCAGGAATGGCCGGAACTGCTGGCGGAACTCGTCCAAGCCGGGGAAATCGACGAAGCAACCGCCCGCGCCCACCCGGCCCTGATGATTGTCGGCTTGGTCGGCTCCATCGACAACGACATGGTCGGCACTGACATGACCATCGGCGCAGATTCCGCCCTGCATCGGATCACCGAGGCCATTGACGCCCTGACCAGCACCGCCGCTAGCCACCAACGCAGCTTCGTCGTCGAGGTCATGGGCCGGCACTGCGGCTATCTGGCGCTCACCAGCGCCATCGCCGGCGGGACGGACTATGTGTTGATTCCCGAAAACCCGCCCCCGGAAGGCTGGGAAGAACAAATGTGCGAGATGCTACGCCATGGCCGGGCGGCTGGCCGCCGGGACAGCATCGTAGTAGTCGCCGAGGGGGCCACCGACCAAACCGGCCACCCGATCAGCGCCGACTATGTGCGTCAGGTACTGGAAGAGCGGCTGGGCGAAGACACCCGGACCACTATTCTTGGTCATGTCCAGCGTGGCGGAACCCCCAGCGTCTATGACCGCTGGATGAGCACGCTGGTCGGTCACGCCGCCGTTCAGGAACTGCTGGCAGCGACCCCGGACAGTGAACCGCAAATGATCGGGGTGCGCTATAACCGCATCCATCGCGCCCCGCTGATGCAGTGTGTCGAGCAAACCCGTGCGGTAGCCACGACCATCGCGGAAAAAAATTACGCCAAGGCGATGGCGCTGCGCGGCGGCAGTTTCACCGCGATGTTCGATATTTTCAAAAAAATGGCGGAGGCATTGCCCAGTGTCACGCCGCCCGCCCGCCCGCGCCGAATTGCCGTCATCCACGGCGGCGGACTCGCGCCGGGCATGAACACCGC
>JBAQIQ010000012.1:0-39259 GCA_049288935.1 Candidatus Competibacteraceae bacterium | reverse complement strand
CCCGGTACACCGTGGAGGCCCCACACGCGACCGCCTCGGCAATCCTTTCATCGTCCCAGCCCTGCCCACCTTCGCCGACATCGGCCTTGAGCAAAATGCGCGCGTGGATCAGCACGGACGCCGCCCGCTTGCCGGTGCGGATGAGGTCATCCAGTTGGGTCCGCTCTTCATCGGTCAGACGAACAATGTATTTGGGCAGCGGCATGGTCAGGCTCCGGGTCGGGGGGACCCTTCCAGGAAAACTCGTGCTACTTAAAGTCAACTCAGATCGGGTGAAGCAGTAGCTTCATGAACCCTCTGGTCAAAATGGCTATTCGTGCCGGTGCATCGGACCTGGTTCGATTTCATCTCCGGCGCGGTGGCGACATCAACCGGCAGGATGATAACGGTACTTCGCTGCTGATGTTCGCTGCCGTCCGTGGTCGTGCGGAAATCTGCCAGATTCTGGTGGATGCTGGAGCCGATCCGGTTCTGAAAAACCATCAGGGTCAGAATGCACTGGATCTGGCTGACACCGCCGGCCATGACACTGTGAAAGCTATATTGCGGGCTGCCATCGCTACCCGCGTACCAGATTTGAATAGTCAGGCTGTCAGTGACGAACCCGCCGTTGAAGACCTGACCGATTTCCTCGCCGATGCGCTGGATTTTGACGCTATGGCTTGGGAAGCAGAGATCGAAACGCCGCCGCCAGAAGGCAATCTCGATTGCCTTGATAGTACCCGTGTCCTTCACCAGCTCATGTCCCATCACGTTCCCGTCGATACTGACGCGGACTGGTCGGATATTGAGATCGACCTGCCGAACCTGCCTACGAGTCGGCGTGATCGAGTGTGGGCCGATCGCTGGGCTAATATCATCCCGGTTTTGATTCAAGGTCTCCAAGTCGGGAGAATTTCCCGCGCTGACATTGAATATGCGCTACAGCATGACCAACCCGATCTGGAAATGCAGGAGCTATTGCTGAATCGCATTCTCGGAGAACTGGACATTCAGGTTGATGACTGGGTGGATGATGGTTTGCCGCCTGACTTCGCTCCTCTGGATCCTGAACAGGAAAATCCAGAGGAACCGATCATCGATGAAGCGCTGTCCTTTATTGAATCATGGCTGGATCAGCGCATGGAGCCTGTTAGCTGCTACCTGCGTGATCTGGGTGACTTTGATTTGCTGACGGCTGAAGAAGAAATTCAGGTTGCCCGGCGTATTGAGGAAGGCGTTAGCCAAGTGTTGCTGGTTCTGGCTGATTATCCACTGACCATTAGTGAACTGCTGCGACTTTATGATTCAGCCTGTGAGAACGGTAGTTTACTGACCGATGTAATCAGTGGTTTTAAGGATGTCGAAGACATTGCGCCGCCCTTGCTCGATGTTGAATTACTGCTGGCCGCTGATGATCCGGATGCTGTAGTCGCTGGTGACAAGGTGCCAGCCTTCGACAACGAAGATGAAGACGAAGACAGTGCCTCATCTGCTGCTGAAAACACCCTCAATTCTGAGGACATCACCCGCCACTTTGCAGAGTTGCGCTCCCTGTACCAGCAGACTCTTTCCAGTATTGATAAAAACGGCCTCCTGAATTCCAAGACACAGGCACTGCGCCAGCAATTAAGCGAGTGTTTCCTGCAATTCCGCATTGCGCTGAAGACCCTGAACCGGTTGATTGCCCAAGTGTATGGCATGGCTAAACGCATTCATGCCTTGGAGACGTGCAACCCCGACCGGAACGACCTGCATCTACAGCAGGAACGGGCGGCCATTGAGCGGGAAACCCATCTTCCGATTGAATTTATCAAAGATCTCAGCCATCGACTGTCAAGCAGTGACGCGAAGGCCCGCCACGCCCAGCATGAAATGATTACGGCCAATCTGCGGTTGGTGATTTTTATCGCCAAGAAATACACCCGCCGGGGTTTGGACTTTCTCGACCTGATTCAGGAGGGGAATATTGGCCTGATGAAGGCAGTGGACAAGTTTGAATACCAGCGCGGCTACAAATTCTCGACCTATGCGACGTGGTGGATTCGCCAAGCCATTACCCGATCTATTGCCGATCAAGCCCGCACCATCCGCGTCCCGGTTCACATGATTGAGAACATCAACAAACTGGACCGGATTTCCCGGCAAATGTGGCAGGAGGTCGGACGAGAACCTACCCCTGAGGAGCTATCCATACGGGTGGAAATGCCCGAAGACCGGGTGCGTAAGGTGCTGAAAGTTGTCAAGGAACCGATTTCACTGGAAACGCTGATGGGTGGTGGCGAGGACGACGAAGGTTTTGCTGAGGAACTGGAGGATATGCAGGCTGTATCGCCGGAACAGGAGACCATCCATAACAGCCTCTGTGACAACATTCGCCGACTGCTCGACGATCTCAAAGCTAAAGAGTCGGAAGTGATCCGCCGCCGTTTTGGGATTGATCTGCCATCAGCACAAACCTTGGAAGAAATCGGCCAACAGTTTGATGTCACCCGTGAGCGCATCCGGCAAATCGAAGCCAAGACGTTAAAAAGACTGGCGCATCCCAACCGCTCGGAACACTTGCGTGATTTCCTGTCGCCATGACTCAAACCGATATGACCCGATCCCGACATGCACCCCCTAAAGCCAGTGCGATGCTGGAAGCCCTGCGTGGACTGGGCTACTCCACCGCTACCGCCTTGGCCGATGTCATTGACAACAGCATCGCCGCCCGGGCTGCAACCGTCCATCTCCGGTTTGTGTGGGCGGGATCGGGTAGCGCCATAAACATTCTTGACGATGGCGCTGGCATGGACGCCAGCGGACTGGACCAAGCCATGCGACTGGGCGAACGCAACCCACTGGACACCCGTGCTGCTGACGATTTGGGCCGGTTTGGACTGGGACTGAAAACAGCTTCGCTGTCACAATGCCGGCGGCTGACCGTCGCCAGTCGTCGGGGTGGGCAAACTCACTGCCTGCGCTGGGATCTGGACGAGATTGCCCGGCGTTCTGATGATGGCTGGTATCTGCTGGAAGGAGCCGCCGAGGGTTCGGTCGAGTACCTTCGGATTCTCGATGAACAGCCGCAGGGAACTCTGGTGTTATGGGAGATTCCGGATCGGATCATCACGCCGGGTTTCAGCGAACAGGACTTTCTCGACCTGATGGATCGGGTCGAACAACATCTGTCCATGGTATTTCACCGTTATCTGGAAGGGCCACGTCCCCGACTGCGGATTCTGATCAACAACCGCCCGATCAATCCGTGGGATCCATTTCTGATCGGCCATCCCGCTACATGGTCTTCACCCGTGCAGCGTTACCGGAGTGCGGCAGCCCTGGTTGAAGTTCAAGGCCATGTACTCCCACACCATGATCGGCTGGAGTCCGGGGCCTATGAACCGGCGGGCGGGCCGGAAGGCTGGACCTTGCAACAGGGCTTCTACGTCTATCGCAATGCCCGGCTGCTGGTCGCAGGCGGCTGGCTGGGACTGGGTCAGGGACGCAGTTGGACACGGGAGGAAGCTCATCGGCTGGCGCGAATCCGCATTGACATCCCCAACAGCGCTGATGCCGACTGGAAAATCGACATTCGCAAGTCTACGGCCCGACCACCGGTCGCTCTGCGTAGGCGGTTGCTTAATCTTGCCGAGGATGTTCGCCAGCGGGCGCGACGGGTCTTTGCTCACCGGGGGCGGATAGTCCAAGTGGGCGGGAAAGAACCCCTCGTCGAAGCCTGGCAGGCCGAACAGGGCAATGGGGGTATGCGCTACCGAATCAGCAAAGACCATCCAGCCATCAAAGCGGTTCTCGAAAGTGCCGGGCCGCTGCTTCCACAAATCCGCGCCATGTTGCGGGTGATCGAGGAAACCGTGCCGGTGCAGCGCATCTGGCTGGATACCACCGAGGGCAAGGAAGTCCCGCGTACCGGCTTCGTGGGTGAAGCGTCAGCCGAGGTTGTGGCTGTTCTGGAGGTACTGTTCAGGAATATGGTTCGGAGAAGGGGCCTTTCGCCACAGATGGCGCGTGAACAGTTGCTCCGCACCGAGCCATTTCATCATTATCCCGAGCTGGTCCGTAACCTGCCGGACACCTTGACACCTGAATGACTTTTGCCAGAGAGGCCGCATGAACGCGAACGAACAGAAAATCGTCAAGATGACGCAGGAGATGTTGCTGGAAGTTGAGGATCGCAGCCATATCACGCCAGCGATCATCCAGGAACACATTGACCAGATGGTGAATCTGTACCGCCTCAAGCAACCTGACTGGGGTAAGGATATTGATTGCAGCGCCGTGATTGATGAACTGATCCGCCGTTTCAGTCAATGGATAGGCAAAGATTCCACGCTACGGAACGGGGAAGGGCATATTCCGTGGTTAACTGCCGCCCGTAAGCAGGAATGGCCCTATTGGCAGCGTTACCGCGAATGGCTGGAACGTCGGTTGTCTTTTGTAGCTGTCGATGCTCTTGACCAGTCCACCGATTGGGTACTCAGCCTGCTGGAGGATCCGCAGCGTGATGGGCGTTGGGATCGGCGTGGCTTGGTCGTCGGACATGTCCAGTCGGGAAAAACCAGCCATTACACGGGTTTGATCAACAAGGCTGCCGATGCCGGCTACAAAATCATCATTGTCCTGGCAGGGCTGCATAACAACCTGCGAGCGCAGACCCAGATAAGACTGGATGAAGGCTTTCTTGGCTACGAAACCGGACCGGTTACCGGCGACACCTTCCGCACAATTGGCGTGGGCGAACTCAACAGCGATCTTGGCATTCGTCCGAATTTCGCCACCAACCGATCCGAGAAGGGTGATTTCAGCACCAAAGTGGCCCAGAATTTCGGCGTCAGCCCGGAGAAGCGGCCTTGGCTGTTCGTGGTCAAAAAGAACAAGACCGTCCTGAAGCGGCTGTTGGGCTGGATTTACAACCATGTCGCTAATACCAAGGATCAGGAAACTGGACGAAAAATTGTAACCCACCTGCCGCTGCTGCTGATTGATGACGAAGCGGATCACGCTTCAGTCGATACGGGTAACCAGATTATTGACGAACAGGGGCATCCCGACCCGCAACACGAACCAACCGCCATCAACCGGTTGGTGCGCCAGATTCTGCATACCTTCAGCCGTTCGGCTTATGTGGGCTACACGGCTACACCGTTTGCCAATATTTTCATTCACGAGCGAGGCGCAACCACAGAAGAAGGCCCTGATCTGTTTCCTGCCGCGTTCATCATCAATCTGGCCGCTCCTTCCAACTATGTAGGCCCGGCTCGGGTATTTGGGCTGTGCGTTGGCGACTTACGGGAAGACGGTCTGCCGCTGATCCGCGAAGTAGTGGATTATGCAGACGGCGACGGTACCCAAGGCTGGATGCCTCAGCGGCATAAAAATGGACACAATCCACTCTATAAAGGGCAGGACAGTTTGCCGCCTTCGCTGGTTGAGGCTATTGATGCGTTTTTACTGTCCTGCGCGGTGCGTCAGTTGCGCGGACAGGGCCGCGAACATGCGTCGATGCTGATTCATGTCACCCGCTTTACTGCGGTTCAGAGGGAAGTTACTCGCCAAGTAAAAGACTATGTACGGCATGTCAAGCAGCGGATTCAGCGGAAGATTGACCATCAGGTTCTTGTTGAGCGACTGGCAACATTATGGGAATTAGATTTCATGTCGACCGGTACCGGGATCAATGACGACCTCACGGGCAGCACAGTCAGGTTGCCTCTCTGGTCGGACATTCTGGCGATACTGCCGGAGATCATTGAGGATATTCAGGTACGCATGATCAACGGCACGGCAAAAGATGCGCTGGACTATGTAGAACATCAGGAAACCGGGTTGAAAGTCATTGCTATTGGTGGCGACAAACTGGCCCGTGGCCTGACCTTGGAGGGTCTGAGCGTCAGCTACTTCCTGCGTGCATCCCGCATGTACGACACGCTCATGCAGATGGGGCGGTGGTTTGGCTACCGGCCTGGCTATCTGGATCTTTGCCGACTCTACACCACGGGCGATTTGATCGAATGGTTTGGACACATTGCGGATGCCAGCGAGGAACTGCGCCAGGAATTTGACCTGATGGCCGAAAGCGGAGGGACTCCCCGCGACTATGGGTTGCGAGTCCAGTCACATCCGGTGTTGATGGTCACATCGCCGCTGAAAATGCGATCTGCCCACAGCATGATGCTGTCTTTCAGCGGATGTATTCTGGAAACGGTCGCCCTGTACCGGGATAAGGGGCCGTTACAGCGCAATCTGGCCGCGACCCAAGCCTTTTTGAATGCGCTCGGATAACCAAATCACTACCGGATGTTATCGTTGCTTTGGAGATGATATTCACGAATATGATCCAGAAAGGAACCGACGATAGTAGCTCCTCTGCGGGTAACCGTTTTTATTGAACTATTGATAGTAACTATCTTATGACAGCTATACGAAAACTTTGGAACCGCACAGAACTTCTTTTAGCAATGAACCTATACTGCCATATTCCATTCGGGCGTCAACATAGTCGTGCGCCTGAAGTGATTGAACTTGCGAAAGTATTGAAACGCACACCTAGCAGTGTCGCAATGAAACTTAATAATTTTACATCGCTTGATCCTGAAGAAAGGGTGCGTGGTATTAAAGGTTTGCCAGGAGCCAGTAGGCTAGATCAGAAAATATGGGATGAATTTCACGCAAATTGGGAAGAAATGGCGGCAGAAAGTGAGCTGCTTTGGAAAAAAATTGTCGAGAACCAAAGTATACCATTATCGTTAGAAAGATCAGTAAATCTCATTGATGATAAAGAATTTTTTAAAGAAATCATAAAGTTACCAACAGGACCAACGGAAAGCATCCGCACACAAAAAGTGCGTCTTGCTCAAGGGTTTTTTCGGCGTACAGTGTTGGCAGCTTATCTCGGAAAATGCTGTATCTCAGGTATACCTATTCCAGAACTGTTGATTGCGAGCCACATAGTCCCATGGGCATTATTTCCTGAGCAACGCACTAATCCTTGCAATGGACTTTGTCTTTCTAGGCTTCATGATGCTGCATTTGATGCTGGGTTAATTACTTTTGACGAAAATTATCGTTTAATTTTAAGTCAGAAACTTAAAAATCATTTTCCAAATGAATCGTTGCAATTAAATTTTTCTTTCTATGAGGGTAAGCCGTTTCATATGCCAGAAAAATTTTTTCCTGACATAAAACTTCTTTCCCACCACCGGGAGTATATTTTTCAGAAATGATAATCCTGGTAATTAGCCAGTTAGAGCATCAAGCAAGGTTTGCAGTCGGGCCGCCTCGCGCACGGTCAGGCTGCGGCACTGCGCCGGGTCATAATGAATGGCGTAATGACCATCCTTGGCGAAATGGCTCATCACCGTAGGCGCCGGCTGGTCTGCAAGCTGTACCCGGAACCTGTCATTAAACTTGCCCGATGCCCAACTGCGGTGATGGGGCGCCAGCGCCTCCGGAAAATCGGACGACCGGGGTGAAACGCCCTTCTGCCGGGCATACACCGTGCAGAACAGATAACGCGCCAAGTCTTCCGGCATGTGGGTGCGGGTTTCGTGGTTCAGCACCAGCGGCGGGGCCTGGCCGCGGTACCAGCCAGCCAGTTCTTCAGGCAGTTCCACCGGAAAACCGGCATGGTCCCTTGGAGTAACACTGCGCCCGCCCCGTGGTCTGTTCATCGTAACGACCTGACAGGCGGCATTCTCGAAGGCCGCCCGCAACGCTGGGTCCTGGATAGTGAGCGCAATATCCGCGAATAGCGGTGTCAGGGTGTCTGCCCAGTCGCCCACTGCACAGGCCGATTTCAGCCATGACAATCCGCTGTGCAATGGCGGCAGATCGGCCAGTACCTGCCGGGTCGGGATGTCTAACGGCTGTCCCTCCCTCCCTGTTAGTGGACTGAGGCGGGGAAAATCGCGTCCCATGCGGTCAAACGTACCCGCCAAATCTTCGTGCAACCCCAGCAAAATCACCCGGTGCCGGGTCTGGGGAATTCCGTAATGTTCAGCCGGAACGATGAACTGGTCCGGGCGAACCGATGCGGCAGGCTGTCCATGCCGGAAATAACGCCCGTCCACCAGCGAATAAATCCGGTAACGGGGATGAACGCGCCGACCGTCCTGCCCTTGGACAGTGGCCGGGCTGGCCAAATCCTGGAGGATGCGTGGAAACAGTGGTTGGCCAGCAATGCGTGCGGACAACATGCCCTTGACGTTTTCCAGAACGAACGCCGCCGGTTCGTAGTCGCGCAGCAGCTCCAGATAGACGCGGTACAGAAAATGGCGTCTATCCAGTTCCGGACGATAGTCGGCGATACCAGCGTTACGGCCACGGCCCGCCGAGGAATAAGCCTGACAGGGAGGTCCGCCGATCAGCACCAGTGGAGCGCGAGGGGTAATCTGCGCCCGCTCGATCACTGCCCGCAACCTTGAGGCAGTTTCCGGTTCCCCCAAAGTCTGTTCCAGCACCTCGGCTTCCGTTGCCTGCCAGGCTATTAAGGCCGTCATGCAACCAGGAGCAATCGGCGAGTCCCGTTCTCCCCGCACATAGGCGTAATAGGCATCCAGCGCCGTCTGATCACCGGACTGGAGTATCCGATGATAGAACCCTCGTAGCCGCAGCGTCCGGCAGGCAGCCGGATCCTTTTCCACCGAGGCCACGACCCGAAACGGTCGCTGGCCGGCCACGGTCTCAAACGTGGCGAATCCTTCACTCATTCCGCCACACCCGGCAAACAGGTCGATAATCCGAATTTGCGAGTCAATGACGGGGTTTACCCCAGTGAATCGGGATTCGGACAGGGCGTAATCCGCGGTGACGGGTGGCGGCGCCAGGGTCGCCATGGGAATTTGCATGGAATGCTACTTTTGTCCAGTGTCTTCAAATTAGCGCTATCAGTATGGATGAAAAGACACTGTGATTGTTGCCTTCCCAACTCAACCGGTTCCGTGCGAACCCGTCGATAATCAAGCATCCAGTCTTTGGCCGCAGGCGTTCATCATGATGGGATAGGCCGCTTCGTAAACAGCCTCACCCAGCGCGGTGAACAACTGGTCAATCGTTGACCGGGCTTCCGCCGCCTCCTGATCGCCGAACAGTTTTTCACCATTGGCGATCAGAGTAATGTCTACTGGATCGTCATCAGGATGAAACAGCAACCCCCGGTGTTGCATCTCGGCAAACCATTAAGAGTGCGGCATCGAAGGCAATGGTATCCAGCGGTGGGATACGGGATTCGATTGTCATGGAATGCTCCGGAAACTTAAAGATGAACGCAGTAGAATCATAGCGTTAATTACATTGGGTAAACTCCCGGCTCTGCTGGGGTGATAGTAGAAATTTGACAGTTCCGGGAGTTGTCCCTGAACTGCTGCCCGGTGAGTTGCTACAGCACTTAATGAGGACAATCCTCTCGGTTGCAGCCGAGCCGCAAGGAACGACCCCGCTTTAAGTCAGAAATTTAAAAGTTATTTTCCAAATGAATCTTTGCAATTAAATTTTTCTTTCTATGAAGGGAAGCTGCTCCATATGCCCGAAAGATTTTGTCCTGACATAAAACTTCCTTCCTACCACCGGGAGCATATTTTTCAGAAATGATGATTTTGGCAATTAGCCATATTGAAGCATAAGAAATTTTTGCAGCCGTACCACCTTACCTTCAAGTTGCAAACAGTTTAGCGATGACGCGCTTTCACATCCGCCTCGACTTGCGCTTCCCGGCAGATTCGGATGGCCCGTTGCTGCGCCTGCTCCGGGGTTTCCCGGCCCTCATAAGCGCTATAGCACTGGGCGCGCAAGGCGGTTTGGATCGCCTCTATGGCGCCGGTTTCTTTTACATGACGCAGGCAAACGGCGATGGGGATTTTCGCCTCGCGCATCACGACCGTGGCCCGCGCCATTTCGCCCAGCCGCTGCTCTTTAACCGGGGTTGCCTAGAGCCGAGTGCGTTGTCCGGTCTAGCGCACGGTTAGCCCATCCCATCACCACAACTATTTGAATATTAATAAAAAGTTTTCTGAACCACTATGGCCGTTTGTGCAGCGTCGCTGCATAACCGATTTCGGGAGTTTTTGCCAGACTTCATTTTAAATTTCAAATAAAATCAATACGGTAGATGGGCTAACGATGTATTAGGGCGCATTCGTCAGTTCATCGGCAGCATCGGCGACATTGCGTCGGCCGTGGTTGCGTGCAACCCCAAAAATATCTGCAACTCCGCTTCGTCCAGCACTGCAACCCCCAGTTTGTGGGCCTGGTCGAGTTTGGAGCCCGCATCGCGGCCGGCAACCAGGTAACGGGTTTTTTTCGAAACCGCGCTGGAAACCTTCGCCCCCAACGCCTGCAATCGCTCGGTTGCCTCATCGCGAGACATGGAGTCCAGCGTCCCCGTCAGGACGAAAGACAAACCCGTCAGCGGCTGGTCAAGCGGCGAATTAACCTGGTCGGGCCAGCATACCCCGGCGGCCCGTAATCGGGCGATGACTTGCTGGTTGTGCGGCTCCCGAAAAAATGCATGGATGGCGGCGGCGACCACCGGACCAACATCCGGGGCTTGTTGCAACTGCTCCTCATCAGCCGCCATCAGTGCGTCCAGCGTACCGAAATGAGTCGCCAGCGCGCTGGCGGTAGCGACGCCGACTTCACGAATGCCCAGCGCGTACAAAAATCGCGTTAGCGTGGTGTTCTTGCTGTACTTTAGCGCTTCAACCAGATGAGTCGCTGATTTGGCGGCCATCCGTTCCAGTCCCGCCAACGTTCCCGCGCTCAGGGCGTAAAGATCGGCAGGGTTGCGCACTAAACCCCGGTCTACTAACTGCTCCACCAGTTTGTCGCCCAACCCGGCAATATCCATCGCCCGACGCGAAGCGAAATGCACAATGGCCTCTTTGCACTGGGCGGGGCAATACAGCCCACCGAGACAGCGAGCGACCGCCTCTCCTTCCGGGCGGGCGGTATGCGACCCACAGATCGGACAGCTTTCCGGCATGACAAACGGCTGAGCATCCAGGGGGCGGCGTTCCAGCAACACCTTGACGACCTCAGGAATCACGTCGCCCGCCCGGCGCACGATGACAGTGTCACTCACCCGCACATCCTTGCGCGCCACTTCATCGGCGTTATGCAAGGTCGCATTCGTTACCGTTACGCCGCCGACGAACACCGGTTTGAGTCGCGCTACCGGGGTCATGGCTCCCGTGCGCCCTACCTGGATTTCGATGGCCTCGACGACGGTCAGCGCTTCCTGGGGCGGGAATTTATGCGCGATAGCCCAGTGCGGCTCGCGAGCCAGGAGATTTTGCCGTTGTTGCTGGCGCCAAAGCCGCTGTTGCCAATCCAGACGGTTGATTTTGTACACCACCCCGTCGATCTCGAAGGGTAACGCATCACGCTTTTTGGCAATTGATCGGTGAAATGCGATTAGACCGTCCACACCCTGCGCCACGGTGCGTTCGCTGTTGACCGGCAGTCCCCAGGTGGCCAGGGCGTCAAGAACAGCGCTGTGCGTGGGCGGGACTCTCCAGCCCCGTGTTTCACCCAGGCCATAGGCAAAAAAAGACAACGGTCGTTGCGCTGTCAGGTTCGAATCGAGCTGCCGAAGACTACCGGCGGCGCCATTGCGCGGGTTGACCAGCAGAGACCGTCCGGCAGCCCGCTGGGCGGCGTTGTAGCGCTCAAAATCCGGGCGACTCATGTAAATCTCGCCGCGCACTTCCAGCACTTCCGGCGCAGTGCCTGACAACCGCAGGGGTACGGTTTTAATGGTGCGCACGTTCTGCGTCACATCTTCGCCGGTCTCCCCATCGCCGCGTGTGGCTGCTTGCACAAGAATGCCGTTTTCGTAGCGCAAATTGATGGCCAGACCGTCGAATTTGAGTTCGCACAGGTATTCAATAGGCGGGGCATTTTTGTCCAGTTCGAGCCGGCGCCGCACTTGGGCGTCAAAGGCCGCCGCGCCGCTGGCATCAGTCTCGGTGCGGATCGACAGCATCGGAACCACATGCTGCACGGGCGCAAACGCTTCCAGGGGTTTGCCGCCCACCCGCTGGGTGGGTGAATCGGGCGTGACCCAATCGGGATGGGCGGCTTCGATATCCCGCAATTCCTGAAATAGCCGGTCGTACTCGGCGTCGGGAATTTCCGGCTGATCCAGGACGTAATACAGGGTGTTGTGTTTGTTCAGTTGCTCGCGTAACCAGGTGGCGCGAGTCCGCAAAGAGTCAGTTGCCGGCATTGTGTCTTTCCCCATCCCTCAGCCAGTCGATTGCGCCCAAATTCGCCGCTGTCGCTGGAATTCGGCGACTTTGCCGCGCAGGTGCAGAAGCCCCTGATTGGTCAAGCGATTACGGCGCTCGTCACAAATCATGCCTCCCAGTTTCTGCGCGAGCTGATCCGCAGTCACTACCAACTGATCCAGCGCTTTCATTTCTTCGAGTGGGCCGGGCAGACTCATGAATAACAACAGCCCAGGCGTCACCAGCGCATCGAGCGTTTGCGGGTCAAACAAACCGGGCTTGCGTAAATGCGCCATGCTGAAGAGTGGATCGCTGTCATCCTGGCCATAATCGAACAAACCCAGGGGGCCAAATTGGAAGCCGAGGATGCTAGTGGCCGCCTGGATGTCAGGGCCTTTGAAAGACTGACCACGCGGCGCGATGACGGTCAAAGCGAGGGTCATTTTCGGTGGCGCCGGGATGACCGGTTCCCGGCGCGATTCATGTGGGGACTCGACGACAACCGGCGTGGGTTGAGAAGGGGCCTCGGTGATCATCGGCGGTGTCGGGATGACCGGTTCCCGGCGCGATTCATGTGGAGGCTCCACGACAATCGGTGCGGGTTGAGAAGTCGCCTTGGCGACCGATGGAGCGGCCCTGGCGATGAGAGGAGGCTCTTTACGCGGAATGGGCCGAATTTCCACATCGACCAGCGCTTTGTCGGCCAGATGATGTTCTGGAGTAATCCGGCCCAATTCCCCAAAATCGTGCGCATCCATCAGCAAATCTTCCGACATTTGCCCGGTTGCGCTACCCAGCGCCGGTTCGCTGCTTTTAGCAGATCGCCGCCGGCTTTTCTGAAGACGGTCCTGAATGCGGGCGCGCATGCCCCATAGATAGATCAGGACGACGACGACGGCTCCAATACCCGCCAACAACCATTGCAATTGCGTTTTGTCCAGCATTTCCATGAGTTGAAAGCCCGATTGTTTGCCTGTTTCAATGCGTATTGTATGAGATAGGCTACGACTTGTACTGAAATCATGAGGCGTTGATCCGCTCGCCTAACTGACTCCGGCCAAACGCGCCGCTTCTGCAACATCCACGGTGACCAGCCGCGACACACCCGGTTCTTGCATAGTGACACCCGCCAGATGGTGGGCGATTTCCATGGTCGCCTTGTTGTGCGTAATGAAGACAAACTGTACCCGGGTCGCCATATCCTCAACCAGGGCTCCGAAGCGCCGGACATTAGCCTCGTCCAGCGGGGCGTCGACTTCGTCCAGCAGGCAGAACGGCGCAGGGTTGAGCTGAAAGATGGCGAACACCAGGGCAATGGCGGTGAGCGCCTTTTCACCGCCGGACATCAAGCTGATCGAACCGATGCGCTTACCGGGCGGCTTGGCCATGATCGCGATTCCGGCGTCCAGGACCTCTTCGCCAGTCAATTCCAGATGAGCCCGACCGCCGCCGAACAGACGGGGAAATAATTCCTGTAAGCCGGTGTTGACCTGTTCAAATGTCTCTCGAAATCGGGCGCGGGTTTCCCGGTCGATTTTGCGAATGGCGTCTTCCAGAGTGTTCAGCGCTTCCAGCAAATCGGCGTGCTGCGCATTGAGATATTGTTGGCGTTCTGCGGCTTGGGTGAACTCTGCAATGGCGGCCAGATTGATCGCTCCTAGTCGCTGGATGCGCTGCTCCACTTGTTCCAGCCGCGCCAACCGGTCGCTCTCAACCGCTGTTTCCGGCAGCGTTGGCAACACTGTTTCCGGGGTAGTCGCCAATTCCTGCAACTGATCACGCAGGTTTTGTTGTTTGATCCGCGCCTCACCTAACGCCAGCCGTTGCTCCTCGATCTGCCGGCGCTGGGTTTCAGCTTGCCGCTCACAGCGATTGCGGCTCTGTTCCCCCGCTTCCAGTTCGGCGTCCTGGGCCTCCAGTCGCCGACGAGCCGCACTCAATTCCTCCTCCACTGCCAACCGGGTTTCCAGCCAACCCGCCAATTCCTCTCCGGCAGTTGCCAACTGTTCGTCACTGTCCACCGTCCGCTCCAGCGCCAGTTGGTCGCGCCGTTCCTGCAACTGGCGCTGCTGAAGGTCGAGACGCGCCAACGCCCGGTCAGCAGAAGCCACCTGGACACGCAAGGTCTCCAAGTGAGCCGCTTGCCGCACCACCGCCTGCCGCACCGCTTCACTACGGACGCGGCATTGCTGGTGTTCCTCCTGTAATCGCGTCCGGCGGTCGCTCAGCTCCACCTGCTCGGCGCGCAGGTCCTCCAGGGCCAACAGCGCCTCTGCAAGCCGCAAGCGAGCCATTTGCACTTGTTCCTGATCCTGCTCGCACTGAAAAGCCAGTTCCGCCTGTTCCCCGGCCAGCGCCTCGATCCGGGCGCGGGCTTGTTCCCAGCGGGCTTGCGCCGTATTGACTTCCGCCTGGGCTCGGGCCTGATCACGATGGCCCTGGTTGACCACCTGTTGTCCGTCACGGCGTTGCTGTTCGAGTTCGCGCTGCCGGTCACGCAGTTGGTTGAGTTGCGCCGTCCGTTGTGCAATCTCCAGCACATCCTCAGCCAGCGCTGTTTCCAGTTGGCGGATTTCCCGCTCACGGGCCAGGACACTGTCTTCTCCACCGCCGCAGGTCAATCGCAACCAATGGCGCCCACACCAGGCCCCCTCCGGGGTGACAAAAGTTTCGTTCTCCCTCAGGCTGGCGCGGTTCGCCAGCGCCTCGGTGAGATCAGCGGTGGTTCGCACTCCATCCAGCAAACCCGCCAACGGCCAAGGGGCCTGAACCCGGGCGAGCAACATGTCTGCAGGCGGCGAATTCGCGGAAACACCGGGAGATCGTTCATTCGGTGGCTCGAACAGGGTCAGCCGACCCTGGGGCAGCGCGGTGTGCGCGGCATGAGCCGGTTCTTCGAGGTCAGGCACGCAGATGGCGTCCAACCAGCCGGTTAGCGTCGCTTCTACTGCGACCTCCCAACCGGATTCTACCTCCAGCCGTTCCGCCAGGCGCGGCGCGTCGGCCAGACCCTGTGTGTGCAGCCAGTCGTTCACACTGCGCTCGTGCCGGCCCAGCGCCGCTTCCTGTAGGGTGTGCAGCGAGGCCAGCCGGCCACGCCCAGTCTGCAACCGTTCTTGCAAGGCCCGCAGTGGTTGGTCGATTTGCTGGCGGGTTTCCCGCGTGGCGTTTAACGCCGCCTCGGTTTGCGCCAGTTGCTCCTGAGCCTGGCGCAACGCCTCAGCCATAGACTGTTCCGCTTCACGCAGCTCGGTCAGCTCTGCTGCAAGGTCAGCGTCGGCCAGTTGTTCCTGTTCAAAGCGCAGGCGTTCCAGCCGACGCTCACTCTGCAATAGCTGTCGATCCAAATGCTCGATCCGGGTACGCTCCACTTCGATCCGTTGCTGGATCTCGCCGGTGCGCCGATTGAAGTCTTCCCAGTCACGCTGACCTTCGCGCAACGCGGCCTCGGCAACTGATAATTCTGCACCTGCGGCAGTTTCGTCGGTTAGCAACCGGCCAGCTTCTGGTTCCATCTCCAACAGAGTCGCTGCCAACTCGTCACGCTGTTCCCGGTCGAGCAGCCATTGCGCTTCGACCTGTTCGAGCGCCAGCAGCGTCTGCTGCCAATCCTCGTCGCGTCGGCGCTGCAATTCCCGTTGATGCTGCAGGTACTGCTCAAGCCGGCTGATTTCTGCACCGGCTTGGTAGTAGCGCCCTTGGGTGGCGTTGAACGCCTCGTTGAAATCCGCACGCTGTCCCCGGCCCTTTTCCAGCAGCGCCTCCAGCCGGCGTTGCTCGGCGCACAGGGCATCCAAGGCGGTTTCGTGGCGGCGCACGGCCTGCTCGTGATCGAGTATTGCGCTTTGCAGAGCCCGCCAGCGCAGGGTCAGCAATTCCGCCCGCAACCGGCGTTCTTCAGCGCGATAATCGCGATACTGCTCGGCAGCCCGGGCCTGGCGTTGCAAGTGTTGCAGTTGCCGGTTCAATTCTTCGCGCACGTCATTGAGCCGGTCAAGATTCTCCCGGGTATGGCGGATGCGGGTCTCGGTCTCGCGGCGGCGCTCCTTGTATCGGGAGATGCCGGCGGCCTCTTCCAGAAACAGCCGCAAATCGTCTGGGCGGGCGTCAACCACCCGCGAGATCATACCCTGCTCGATAATGGCGTAACTGCGTGGTCCCAACCCGGTGCCCAGGAAAATATCGGCGATGTCGCGGCGTCGGCAGCGACTGCCGTTCAGAAAATAGCTGGACTGGCTATCGCGCCCCACCAGGCGCCGAATGGCAATTTCGCCATAGCTGGCCCAGGGACCGCCCAACCGGCCCTGGCTGTTGTCGAACACCAGTTCGATGGACGCCTGGCCGACCGGTTTGCGACTGGCCGAACCGTTGAAGATGACATCGCTCATCGTCTCACCGCGCAGGCTGCGGGCCGAGCTTTCGCCCATGACCCAGCGCACGGCGTCGATGATATTGGACTTGCCGCAACCATTGGGACCCACCACGCCCACCAGATTGCCAGGCAAATGCAGCACCGTCGGGTCGACAAACGATTTGAACCCCGCCAGTTTGATCTTGCTTAAGCGCATGGAAACGTCAGACGCTTGCTCCGCACGGATTAAGCCCGCCGCGCCAGCGGTCGCAACACGGCTTCAATGGCGTCTATATCGGGAATCAGTACCGGCTGATCCTGGCAGCGCGCCCAACTCAGGATACCCGGCCGTTGCCGCTCAGCTTCAGTGACTTCTGGATCCTGATCGATATCCTGGCGTTGCAGGTTCAGTGGGCGCGGCGCGGCGGTGCCCAGAATGCCGAAGCGCGGCAGCCGGGGATCAGCGCCCAAGGTATTGACGATGATAATCCGGGAATTGATGTCGGCGTCCGGTCCCACCCCAAAGAGCCACCGTCCCAGGCTGATCAGGGGGGTGGTCAGGTTATGCCATAACATGGCGCCCACTACCCAGTGAGGGGCTGCTTCGATACGCAATGGAGTGGCGAAGGGCAGCACCTCGACGACGAGGCTGTTGGGCAAGATCACCTGCCCGCCCTGAACCGTGATCAGCAGGCAACGGAGGTTTGAGGGAGCGTTCATTTTGAGGTGTCGGGTGTGGTCAGGTCATCAAATCCAGTGCATGTTCGCCAAGGATGTTGCGAATCGATTCTATCAACTGATCCTCCTGATAAGGTTTGGTCAGATAGTCGTTGGCCCCCAGATACATAGCGCGTTCGCGGTGTTTTTCGCCACTGCGCGAGGTCACCATGATAATCGGTAAATGCCGAAGATGCGTTTGATTGCGGACGTGAGCAATCACCTCAAAGCCGTCCATCCGCGGCATTTCGATATCCAGGATCGCCAGATCAGGCACTTGAGTTTGCAGCATAGCCACCGCATCCAGACCATCCTTGGCGGTGATGGCGTGGATGTTGTGACGCTCCAGAATGCGTGCGGTGACCTTGCGCATGGTGATCGAGTCGTCGATGACCATGATACTGAGCTGTTCCGGGTGAGTATCCTGGCGCGCCGCCCGCAGAGCGCGGCTTTCCATCTGCTTTTGGCGCTGGGAACCGATATTGCGGACTAACGCCGCCAGTTCCAGCACCACCACCACCCGGCCATCGCCCAGCACGGTCGCGCCAGAAATACCGGGGACCCCCTTGAGCTGGGGGCTGATCGGCTTGACGATGATTTCCTTGTTGCCCATGACTGCTTCGACCTGCAGGGCGGCGCTGGCTTCCGCACTGCGGAACAACAGCGCCGGCGGCCGGCGATCCTTGACTTCTTCAAAGGGCAGGACATGTTCGCTGCTGACCAGAATACCGAGGTTATGCACGGGATAATGGCGGTCGCTGTATTGATGCAGCACCTGCTCGCTGGCCAGATAGGCATGGAACTCGCTTTCCTTGAGCCGGGTGACGACTTCGATGCTGAGCAGCGGAATAGCGAACACGCCCTCGCCAGCCTGTACCAACAGCGCCTGCGTCACTGCCAGCGAGAAGGGCAACCGGATGATGAAGCGGGTACCGTTACCGACATCGGTCTGAATCAATAGTGCGCCGCGCATGGCGCGGATGGCTTCATTGACCACATCCATGCCGACGCCGCGCCCGGCCACCTGGGTTACCGCTGCGGCTGTGGAAAAGCCAGGACGCAACAACAGCGCAATCAGCTCTTCCGAGGTTGCCGGCTGTTCTGGCAACAGCAACCCCTTTTCTTCTCCCTTGGCGCGGATCGCAGCGAAATTGAGTCCTGCGCCGTCATCGCTCAATTCCAGCACCAATTCCGCACCTTCCCGGCGCAGGCTTAGTGCGACGGTGCCGATTTCCGGCTTACCTGCCGCCCGGCGTTGCTCCGGCGTTTCGATCCCGTGCGCCAGGGAATTGCGCAGCATATGCTCCAGCGGCGCCAGCATGCTTTCCAGCACCGTGCGGTCGACTTCCGCTTCCTCGCCACCGACCAGCAGTTCAGCCCGCTTGCCCATATCCTGGGACGCCTGCCGCACCACCCGGCGCAACCGGGGAATGATGCTGCCAAAACGGACCATGCCGGTGTGCATCAGTCCTTGCTGGATTTCCTTGTTCACCTTGCCCTGCTGATCGAGCAGTGCGGTGATTTCGTGGGCATGTTCGCCGAGCGTGTTGCCGATATTGCCCAGGTCATCGGCGATTTCCATCAATGACCGGCTGACTTGTTGCAATTCGGTGAAACGATCCAGTTCCAGGGGATCGAATTCTTGCTGATGCGTTTTGGCGCCCTGGTCCTGTCGTGACTGGATGCGCGCCTCGGACTGGGTGGACAGATGGGTTACCTGGCGACGCAAGCGGGAGATGGTCTGCTCCAGGTCGTTCAGGTTGTTACCCATGGCGCTGACGCCTTGATCAATGCGGGCGCGGAAGATGCTGCTTTCGCCCATTTGATTGACCAAGGTATTCAGCAGCGCAGCGCTGACGCGGATTGCATCGGCTGGCGCAGCGGCGGGCGCCACCTTTTCCACCGCGCGCACGGCGGGAATTGCCGCAGCCGGGACTGTTGCAACCTGCCGCTCGGCCAGCTTGTCACCCAGCAGCACGCCATGCAATTCATTGATCAGTTCGGGACGCGCCGCTGGCTGCTCTCCATTGAGGACTCCGGCCAGCATCTGGTGCAGGTGATCCAGGGCGCCCTGCACTTTATCCAGCACCGGCCCGGATACCTGCAAAGCACCCTTGCTCAGCGCATCCAGCACGGCCTCGGCGGCATGGGCCACATCACCGACCGTCATAAATCCGGCCATCCGCGAGCTCCCCTTGAGGGTATGCATTTCGCGGCGCAGGTCATTTAACAATTCAACATTGGCCGGCTCGGCCCGCCACTGTTGCAGAATGGTGTCGCTGGAATCGAGAATTTCGCCCGCCTCGATCTGGAAAACCTGCGTCAGTTCCTGGTCCAGTTCGGTCATGGTTCGGAACGAAGTGGGTTCCGTGATGATCGCTGTGGATTCGGGGACGCCCATTGGCCGAGGTTCGACCCGTTCGCCCGCAGTGACGGTGTCGGCTAGTCGATGCAGATCGCGGATCAGGTCAGTTGCCACCGCCGGATTCAACCCACTGGCGGCTTCCACCAGCATCTGGTTCAAACGGTCCAGGGTTTGTTGCAGGGTGTCCAGCACGGTGGGCGTTGCCTGACCCAGTTCCTTACTCAGCGCATCCAGCACCGACTCGGCAGCATGGGCCAGATCGCCGACCGTCATGAGGCCGGTCATCCGCGAACTGCCCTTCAGGGTGTGCATACCCCGGCGCAAGTCGTTCAGCAATCCGATGTTATCCGGTTCAGCGCCCAACTGCTGCAGAATAGCGTCGCTGGCGTCAAGTATTTCGTTTGCTTCGTATTGGAAAGCCTGTGCCAGTTCCACGTCGAATGACGGAGCCTGTACCGGTTCTGGAATCGCCATCTCGACGGGCATAACCCCTTCGACAGAAAGCGGTTCGGGCGCCAGCGCCTCAAGAGTGGCGGGTTCGGGCAAGGCTTCCGCTTCCACTGGCGCCGCGACCGGTGACGGCGTCACGACGGCTGATACGTGTAGCAGCGCCTCGGCACGGGCGGTTAAGTCTGGCAGCAGCAGTAGCGCTTCATCGGCGAGCGCCTTGTCACCGAGCAGCGCTTCCAGCGCAGCAGTCGCTTCATCAAGCAAGTCGGCCATTGCCGGGGTAGCGGGTACGGTACCGTTCAGCGCCTGATTCAACAGATTTTCGAAACACCAGGCGAAATCGCCGATCATCGTCGCGCCGACCACGCGCCCGCTACCTTTGAGGGTGTGGAACGCCCGACGCAGCGTGGTCATTGCGTGGCGATCCTCGAAATTCTCCCGCCAGATCGCCAGATGTTCGCGAATCACCGCCAGTTCGCCGCTTGCTTCCTCGAGAAAGACTTCGACGAACTCTGCATCCACATCCGGCGTGATGAAGCGAATGGAGTGGGCTATCCGGAGTTCCGGTTCAACTGCGGTGGCCGGTTCGAGCCATTCTGGCGCAGTGGCTGGCGCTGATTCCGATGCCGCCAGCGGCTGACCTTGTGGTATTGCCTGCGCTCGCGCCGTCAAGGCCGCCAGCGTCTCCAGTTCACCACCCCGCAGCGGCGCCTCTCCTACCAGCGGCGCCAGGGCTTCGACAGCCGCTGCCACCGCATTGATGATCTCCAGACTCGCCGGCAGACGGTCATCCAGCACCTGATTCAGCAGTTTCTCGAATTCCCAGGCGAAATCACCGATGACCAGGGCTTTGACCATGCGCCCACTACCTTTGAGGGTGTGGAATGCCCGGCGAATGGTTGTCAACGGCTGGCGATCCGTTAAATCGTTTCGCCAAAAGATCAATTGGTCCCGAATCACCCCGAGTTCGCCACGCGCCTCCTCGAGGAAAATCTCGGCGAACTCCGGGTCGGCGGCGTCCAGCCCAATCAGGCTAGTCCAGTGATCCGCGCTGGCCTCGACGGTTTCTAACGATTCTTCAAGCGAAGGCGAAGTCAAATCCGGCGTCTCCTGGATGGATTTTTCAAGCAACGCCGAATCCACCGTGTCCATGACGGGAATCAGCGTCTCCCCAGCGGATCGATCAGGCAGGGTGAAGTCCTGAAATTGCAGATTGATCGCCAAAGGGGACTGTGCTGGATCTGGCGATGACCCTGATGACTCAACGCTCGGCGCTTCGAACCTGAGCAAATCGGGCAGGTCGATCTCGATCGCTTTGTTCAGAGCGGACGTTGCATGCTGCGAGAAGATGGGTACCGCGCTCAGCTCGGCGGGCAACCTGAGCAGCGTGTCCAGTTGCGCCAACTGCTCCTCAGCATTGCCTAGCACGGTCGCCGCTGCTGGAGCGCCATTGCCCAGCGATTCCAGTGAATAGCCCAAGTTGGACAGGATTTCGGCGCAAACGCCGCTGACCAGCACCCCGTAATACTCCGCGCCGCCCTCCACAAGGGTGTTGATAATTCGGTTTAACCGGTCAAGGACTTGTGTCGCACGGCTCCAGCCCCGCTCGGCGATGAAATGGCGTAGAAGAGGTAGATCTTTCTGTAACGCTGTCCAGGATGCCGCCTCATCAGCCGCTTTCTCTACTTTTTCAGTGATGGTTTGCTGGAGTTGCTCCAGAACCTCGCGGACGTTGCGTAATCGCATGGAAGGCTCTTGCAGATCAGCGGCTGGCGCCGCCGCACCGCTCCGACGGGCCTGACGCAAGGCCAGCGCCGTTTCCACCAACTGGCTCGAATCGGCTTGCCGGTTACCTGGAGACAAATAGCCTTCCAGGTAGAGCGTTAATTGTCGAACTGCCTGTTGCAACAGCCCGGAATCCAGATGTGGGAGTGTGTTGCGCGCCCTTTCCTGGACTGTGACGCGCATTTCGTCCAGCAGGGTGACGGCTTCCGCATGTTCCAGCAACGCCAGAGGGTTGCGGATCTGGTTGATGGCATCGACCGTCGCTTCCAGAGTATCCGGGTCTGTCGATCCCTCATCGCGGACATCCAGATCGATTTGGATCCGCTGGACAGCCAACAGCAGATCATCCCTGAGAAAACTCAATGGGTTATCGGTGATGCGACGCGATGTTGCCACGCTATCTTTCCCCCACGAAACACTCGCCTGGTCCATCACTGCCTGACATGTTCTGGCCCCATCCAGCTACACCAGCACACTCAATCGGGCAGCCGGAAGCCCGCCACTGACTGGCGTAGTTCTTGCGCCAGTTGATTCAGCTTGCCAATGGCCGAAGCAGTGGCCACGCTGCTCTCAGCGGTTTGGCCGGTGATTTCGTTGATAGAGATCATCGCGCTCGACACCCGTGAGGCCATCTCTGACACCCGGCTGGCAGATTTGGAAATTTCGTCGATCAGCTCGGCGAGCTTGGCGGACACTTTTTCGATCTCTTCGAGAGCCTCGCCCGCTTTTTCCGCCAGACCGGCGCCGCTGACGACTTCGCTGGTGCTCTTTTCCATCGAGATCACCGCTTCGTTAGTGTCCGCCTGAATGGTCTTGACCAAAGTTTCGATGCGCTTGGTGGCGTTGCTGGAGCGCTCGGCTAACCGCTGCACCTCGTCGGCGACCACGGCAAAACCGCGTCCGGCTTCGCCCGCTGCTGAAGCCTGAATCGCTGCGTTCAGCGCCAGGATATTCGTCTGGTCGGCGATATCGTTGATCAGCGCCACGATATCGCCGATCTCCTGTGAGGATTCGCCCAGCCGTTTGATACGCTTGGAGGTATCCTGGATGTGTTCACGGATGGCGTTCATCCCGTTGATGGTGCGCCGGACCCGGTCGCCACCCTCATGGGCGATGCCGACGGATTTCTCGGCGACCTCAGCGGAGGAAGCGGTTTTGGAAGACACATCGTCCATGGATTGCGCCATTTGCATGACCGTGGCGCTGGCGTTTTCAATCTGCCGGGCCTGGATCTCGCTGGATTTGGCCAGCCGGTCAGCAATGGCGCTGGTTTCCTGCACGGCGGCAGCGACCAACCCGGAAGTGTTGTTGATCGTCGACACCAGGTCGCGCAGGGCTTCGATGGCGTAGTTGACCGAGTCGGCGATGGCGCCAGTGATATCCTCAGTCACGCTGGCCTGCACCGTTAGATCGCCCTCGGCCAGGTTGCCCAGCTCATCCAGCAGCCGCAGGATGGCGTCCTGGTTCCGGCGGTTTTGCTCCTCGGTTTCCTGTTTGCGTTGTTCAGCGTCGACGATCTGCTCACGGCTTCTATGGCTCTGTGCGTACAACAGGGTCAACAGCAGGATCAGGGCGATGGCCCCGAAAATGTAGGCGATTGGATAGCTGAGCGGAATGCCGAAGAGATCAACCTGGCGACTTTGGGCGGCATAGGCGTTCAGCAGCCGGGTAGACCCTTCCAGCAGGGTGTCCCCCTTGTCGGTCACGCCTTGTGCGGCGTTCTGCACTTTGACCAGTTCCGGCGCTTTCTCGATGATCCGGGCAGTTTCAGCTTCCAGGGATTTGAACAGGTCGGCCAAATTGGCCAGTTTGCCAGCGCTGTCTGGAAGAGTCACACGCTCAACGCCCATACGGGCATCACCTTCGCGCATTCCCTTGAGTATTCGACCAAACAGATTGACGTTGCGGCTGAAGCGGTCGGCGGCGGCGGCGGCGCTTAAGCCCCCTTCGGTCAACATCCGCTTGAGATCGCTTTCGATGCGCTGCCCCAGTAACAATTGATTAGTGGCCAGATAGACCTGCCGGGGATCGATGCGATTATTAGCCAGACTTTTTGCGACCTCGTCAGACAAGGTGATCATCTGCGTCAACGAACTTTCCAGCAGTGGCAAGAAATTGTTGATCGACACTACTGATTCGCGCCCCGCCAGGATCAGGTCAATTTCGCCCCGCATGGGTTTCCAGTGATTGTTCAGTTCGTCCAAGGCGGATGACACCGCCGACGATAGGGCGCCGTTACTGCGCTGTTGCTGCAAAATTTGCTCGAAGCGGTCGCGAGTATTTTTAAGTCGGGCAAAAGCGCTTTCCTTGCCACGCGCTGCTTCGAGCGCTTCTGTCACGGCGGCGCGTGACAGCAGTCGCTGTTCACTGGTCAGGTTGAACTGGATTTCGTTCTGCGCGCTTTGTTGCGCCAGCAGCATGAAAATGGCGCCCATCAGCACAACAGATAACACCAGGGCGATCAGTAGACCCAGATAGGCGCCAGAAAAGTTTTTTAATGTTGAAGTGTCTTGCGAGTTACGCATTGCTATTTCTCATCGCACAAAATCCCGTGGCCCCATCTGTGCTTACGACGGGGAGACTACCAAAAAAACCGGTTCCCACCGTTTTCGCCACCTAATTGGCAGCATTCAGAAACCGATCATCCGATAATAGCTTGCCGGTGTTGAACACCAACCATTTCAGATTCTCGTCGAGAAACGCCTCGATCACATAAGGGCGCAGATTCGCTTCCAGCCCGTCTAGCGAGGGCAGTCGATGTTGCGGTCCGAAGTGTCTCATGCCAATAATTTCATCCACCAGCAGGCCGTAATCCCACTCACCGGAGCGTAATACAACGATCTGGCTACCTGGCAGCCGCGTGGTCGGCAGGTCGATTAGAAAGTCCCGCAAATCTGAAACCGAAATCACTTTGCCGCGCAGATTGGCGATCCCCAACAACCAGCGCTTGACTCCGGGGACCCGGGTGATGGTGCGGGGCACCGGGATAATTTCAGCTACGTCATCCATAGAGAGTAGCAGGCTCCAGGTCGCGAGGCGTAACGCCAGCCGTCCGCGAATCTCCGATAACTGTGCGCCGGTTTCCCTGACCGGTGTTCGCTCGCGAATGCGCTGGTCGAGGTGTAGCAACACGTCAAAAGGATGCGGCGAAGCGGACGCCGTCGGGGAAATTATTGCCGCATCTGCCACATCGCTATCCTCTCGGACTGGGAATCGGGTCGCTTCGCTTGCGTCGAGTGCAAAGGAGATTTGATACTCTTGTTGGTTATTTCCCCAGACGTGTGTTCAAACACGATATGAGGATAGATTTCTTTGACACAATATTTAGCATACTACTCATTACGATGCTATGAGGAAATCAGTAATGCTTGGCTAAAGATGGCCATTCGATAATTGCGCCGGATTTCCGGGGCGAACTCCCCGCAACCTGACGGACAGACAACCATGACGCTCAAACTCGGGGTAGTGATGGACCCCATCACCACGATCACGATCAAGAAAGATACGACGTTTGCCATGTTGCTGGCTGCCCAGGCGCGTGGCTGGGAGTTGCATTATTTTGAACAGGCCGATCTGTACGCTCGTGGCCGCGAGGCGTTCGGGCGTTCCCGGTTGTTGAGTGTTCGAGAGGATAAAAGTGGCTGGTTTGCGTTTCACCACGAACGAGAGTTGCCGCTGGCGGAACTGGACGTGATCCTGATGCGCAAGGATCCGCCATTCGACATGGAATACATTTACACCACTTATTTGCTGGAACTGGCGGAACAGACCGGCGTTCTGGTGGTGAACAAGCCGCGCAGTCTGCGCGACGCCAATGAAAAGTTGTTCGCGCTGCATTTTCCCCAATGCGGTCCACCGACTTTGGTTAGTCGGCAATCGGAGCGACTCAAAGCCTTTCTGGGTGAGCAGGCCGATATTGTGGTCAAGCCGCTGGATGGCATGGGCGGCGCGTCGGTGTTCCGGTTGCGGGAGGGTGATCCTAATCTGAACGTGATTCTGGAAACCTTGACCGGGCATGGGCGGCGATTGACTATGGCGCAGCGCTATGTGCCGGAAATCGTTGCTGGCGACAAGCGGATTCTGCTGATCGATGGTGAGCCAATACCCTACGCCCTGGCGCGGATTCCGCAGGCAGGCGAGACTCGGGCCAATCTGGCGGCAGGTGGGCGCGGTGAGGGCGTGCCGCTGAGCGAACAGGATCGCTGGATTTGCGGGCAAGTAGCGCCAACGCTGCGGGAGATGGGATTATTGTTTGTCGGTCTCGATGTTATCGGCGATTATTTGACCGAAATTAACGTAACCAGTCCAACCTGCGCCAGGGAACTGGATGCGCAATTTGGGTTGAATATTGGCGATGATTTGATGGCGGCGATTGAACGGCGGTTGCAGCGCTGATTGGCGCCGAGGCATAAGGTGAGAGCCAGCGGCGATTTCTCTGGTCAGGGCCGGCTGGCGTGGGCGCTGCTGTTGGCGCTCGGTCTGCACACCGCGTTGTTATTCGGCGTGTCAGTAGACGGGTGGCGATCATTCCAGCGGCCCGCGCCGCCGCAGTTCGAGATACGACGGGCTTTGCCAGAACCGGTGTGGATGGCGGCGCCGACGGAACCGGCGTTGATGGAATGGTTGCCGCCCGCACAACCCAAGCCATTCCTGCCAAAAACCACCGTTCTGGGGTCAGCCCACCCACCCGATCTAAAGCCAGCAATTGCCAAACCGGCGCCTCCCAGGCCGGTGATCAAATCCGCGTCGAAACCACCCCCTGAGCCAGTGGCTAAACCAGCGTTGCCCAAAACGGTGATCAAATCCGCGTCGAAACCACCCCCTGAGCCAGTGGCTAAACCAGCGCCGAAACCTCTACTCAAACCGGGTTCCCAATCCGAACCTGGCGCTGCTCATGACCCACCGCCGAAATTGACTGCACCGGCCACACCCGTTGTGCGGCCAAAACTCACCGCGCCACCGGGGATCCGTCGTTTAGAAAGTGCGGAAAGGAGGGCTATTCCAGCGCCGGGTCAATTGGATAGCACGGCTCTGCTGGATCAGGTCGCCCGCCTGGACATTGAGCAGCAACGTAAAAAATCGGCGGGCGTTCGTGTTCAACGAGTCAGCCTGACCGATACCCGGTCGGCGGCAGGATTCTACGCTGCCGACTGGGCGCGTAAGGTCATGCGTGTGGGGGAAATGAATTTTCCCGACGTCGCGCGGCGGTTAAATACAAGCGCCGGGCCGTTGCTGGAGGTGGTGATCCAGGCGGGGGGGCGCTTGCAGGAGGTGCGGGTGGTTCGCTCCTCGGGTCATGCTGAACTGGATCAAGCGGCTCGACGCATTGTCGAATTAGCCGCGCCTTATCCACCCTTTTCACCCGACTTGCGCCAGCAAGTGGATGTTCTACGCATTGAAGCACCCTGGCGTTTCGATCCCGGCGGTCGGGTGCGAGCGCGTTGAGAGGGCTTGGCTTTCCAGCGCATGGCTTGTCAAGGGCGGCCTGAATTCCGATACTATGCTCATGATCGAACCGACCTATTTGAGCCACCAGTTTCTGATCGCCATGCCCACGCTGGCCGATCCAAACTTTTTTCAGACTGTCACCTACATCTCCGAACATAACGCCAATGGCGCGCTGGGGCTGGTCATCAATCGCCCGCTGAATCTGATGCTCAACCAACTGCTGGAGCACCTGAATCTCAGCAGCGACCGGCTTGAAATGGCCCAAATCCCGGTTTATCACGGCGGACCAGTGCAACCGGAGCAGGGCTTTGTCCTGCACAGTCCAGTCGGTCACTGGGACGCCACCCTCCACGTAACTGACGATATCGGCATCACCACCTCCCGCGATATCCTGCAAGCGGTGGCGTGTGATCAAGGCCCGGAGCACTTGTTGGTTGCCTTGGGCTACGCCGGTTGGGGACCCGGTCAACTGGAACAGGAGTTGGCCGACAATGCTTGGCTATCAAGCCCCTTCGATTTCAACCTGCTGTTCGATACGCCCAGTGACCGGCGCTGGCTGGCTGCCGCCGCCCTGCTGGGCATCGATCTAAACCTGTTGTCCTCCCATGTCGGCCACGGCTGAGCGCGAGCCGGACTCGACCTCTACTGCCTCATCGCCCCGTGATTTTCCCTGTTGGCGAATCGCCCTCGGTTTCGATGTGGGCCAGCGGCGCATCGGCGTCGCCGTGGGTGGCGCCATCACCGGCTCGGCGCGTCCACTGTGCATTCTGCCGACCCGTGAGCCGTATTGGGATGCGATCGCCCGGTTGATCGCCGAATGGCGACCGGACGGACTCGTGGTGGGTGTTTCGCGTCATGCGGATGAGACGGCCCATGCGATCACCGAAGCGGCGCTGCGCTTCAGTCGTCAACTGCAGGGGCGGTTCCGTCTGCCAGTGGCGACGATTGACGAGCGGCTCTCTTCTTGGGAAGCGGAGCAACGCCAATTTCAAACAGGCCGTCGCCGCCGAAAAGGGCGTGCTCCACTGGACGATCAAGCCGCAGCGGTTATTTTGGAAAGCTGGTTTAACCAAACATTGACTCAATCTCCCCTTTGAAGGGGTTCAGAGGAAATTTTCATGCGCGACGCCGAATTCCTGATTGAAGCGATGGCCGGGCAACTGCGCGAGTTGCTGGTCCGGCGCGGCATTGCCGATCCGGCGCTGGTCGGCATTCATACCGGCGGTGTCTGGGTGGCTGAGCGTCTGCATCAGCAGCTCGGCGTGACGACCCCGCTGGGTCGGCTGGACATCTCTTTTTATCGCGACGACTTCAGCCGAATCGGGGTTAATCCACAAGTTCGTCCTTCGGAATTATCGTTCGATGTGGACGGCCGCCATCTGATCCTGATCGACGATGTGCTATACACGGGTCGCACTATCCGCGCCGCTTTGAATGAATTGTTCGACTATGGTCGCCCAGCTTCGGTGTTGTTGGCTGCGCTGGTTGACCGAGGTGGCCGGGAACTGCCGATTGAAGCCCATGTCGTGGGCGCCCGCCTGGAACTGCCCGCAGGCCACCATGTCCAGTTGATCGGTCCTGATGCCCTGCAACTCCTCATTCAGACCGCACCATGAGCGCCCTGTCCATCCAACTTGATCCCCAAGGCCGTCTACGGCATTTTCTGACCGTTGAAGGGCTGACTCGTCGCCATCTAACAGATATTCTCGATACCGCCGAATCGTTGCATGGCGTCGCCGAGCGGCGGGTCAAGAAGCTGCCCACCCTGCACGGCAAGACCGTGGTCAATCTGTTTTTCGAAGCCAGTACACGCACGCGCACCACCTTTGAGTTGGCGGCCAAGCGACTGTCGGCGGACGTGCTGACCCTGAATATCGCCACTTCTTCAGCGGCGAAGGGCGAAAGCCTGCTCGATACGCTACGCAACATCGAAGCCATGCAATGCGACATGTTTGTGGTGCGCCATGAACAAAGCGGCGCGGCGGAATTCATCGCTCGCCATGTCAAGCCGCATATCGCCGTCCTCAATGCGGGCGATGGCCGCCACGCCCATCCCACCCAAGCCATGCTGGACGTGTTCACTATTCGCCGCCATAAGCCGGATTTTCCCAATCTGCGGGTCGCCATCGTTGGCGACATCCTGCATTCACGGGTGGCCCGTTCGCTGATCCATGCCCTGAGCATTCTCGGCACGGGCGATCTCCGGGTTATTGCGCCCCGTACCCTGTTGCCCGCCCAGGTGGAAAATCTGGGGGTGCAGGTATTTCACCGGTTGCGGGAAGGTCTGCGCGATGTCGATGTCGTGATCATGCTGCGCCTGCAGCGGGAGCGTATGGAAGGCGCGTTATTACCCTCGGAACAGGAATTTTTCCAACAATACGGCTTGACCGAAGAGCGGCTGGCACTGGCTCATCCCGACGCGATCGTCATGCATCCTGGTCCTATCAATCGCGGCGTGGAAATCGATTCGCGAGTGGCCGACGGGCCGCGCTCGGTGATTTTGGAACAGGTGACCAACGGTATCGCGGTGCGCATGGCGATCATGTCCATTACGCTGGGCTATCAGGCCCGGTCTGCCGGGGAGGACGTCTGATGCGGATCGTTATTCAAGGCGGCCGGGTGATCGACCCGACCCATCGCACCGATCAGGTCGCTGACGTGTTTATTGCCGATGACCAAATCGCCGGCCTAGGCCAAGCGCCTGCCGGCTTTATCCCGGAACAGGTTATCGACGCTCGCCGCCAGGTCGTTTGCCCTGGTTTGATCGATCTGTGCGCCCGCTTGCGGGAGCCGGGTCAGGAATACAAGGCGACGATTGCCAGTGAAACCGCCGCCGCCGCCGGGGGAGGGATTACCACGCTGGTCTGTCCGCCCGACACGGACCCGCCGATTGATGAACCGGCGGTCATCGAGTGGATTCGCCGCCGCGCCAAAGCAGCGGGTCAGGCCCGGGTGTTGGCTTTGGGCGCCTTGACCCATCGCTTACGCGGCGAGCGTCTGGCGGAAATGGCTGCATTGAAAGAAGCCGGCTGTGTGGGCGTCAGTGACGGCGGTCGGCCCATCGTCAATACCCGGGTGTTGCGACGGGCGCTGGAGTACGCCGCCACGTTCAACTTGACGGTTTTTCTGACGCCTGTTGATCCTGAACTTGGCCACGGTCTCGCTCATGAGGGTCAGGTGGCCACGCGGATGGGCTTGCCCGGCATCCCGGCGGCGGCGGAAACCGGCATGATCGCCCGGGATTTGGAACTGGTGCGCGATTTGGGCGTGCGGGTTCACTTTGGCCGGCTGTCCAGCGCTCGCTCGGTGGAGTTGATTGCCCGCGCCCGCGCTGAGGGATTACCGGTGAGCGCCGACGTGGCGGTTCACTCCCTGCATCTGACCGATATGGATCTGGTTGGCTTTGACAGCCGTTGCCATGTCCGCCCACCACTGCGCGGGTTGCGCGACAAGGATGCGTTGCGGGCCGGCCTGGCCAGCGGCGCATTGAGCGCGATCTGTTCAGATCATCAGCCGCATGAACCCGACGCTAAACAGGCGCCCTTTGGCGATACCGAGCCGGGTATCTCCGGGTTGGACACCCTGCTGTCGTTAAGCCTGCATCTGGCGCAGGCGGGTGTATTGCCGCTGATGACCGTCATTGAACGGCTGACCTGCGGCCCGGCGCAGATTCTGGGGCTGGACCGTGGCCATCTCGGCGTTGGCGCAACCGCCGATGTCTGTGTATTCGATGCCGAGACGGAGGGTTTGCTGGAGTCTGCTCACCTGCGCAGTCGTGGGCAAAATAGCCCATTTATCGGTTGGGTGTTGCCGGGGCAGGTGACGCATACCCTGTTGGAGGGACGAGTTGTTTATCAGCGGACCCGGCCGGGATAAGGTCAGCCTTGCGCTCTGACCCCTGACGCGCCCCAATCATCCCATCTGCTGTTTGAACGATGCTTTATTCTGGGCATAGGTGACGGCTTCCTCACGGGTGACCGACCCCTTTTTGACCAGCTCCAGCAGCGCCTGGTCGAGCGTTTGCATTCCTTGGGAAGCGCCGGTTTGAATGGATGAATACATCTGCGCCACCTTATCTTCGCGGATCAGATTGCGGATAGCGGGAATGCCGACCATGATTTCGTGTACCGCCATCCGGCCACCGCCCTTCTTCTTGAGCAGCGCCTGCGAAATGACCGCTCGCAACGATTCCGACAGCATGGACCGCACCATCGGTTTCTCGCCCGCTGGAAATACGTCGATGATACGGTCAATGGTCTTGGGCGCGGAACTGGTGTGCAGGGTGCCAAACACCAAGTGTCCGGTTTCGGAAGCGGTCAGCGCCAGACTGATCGTCTCCCGGTCGCGCATTTCGCCTACCAGAATAATGTCCGGGTCTTCGCGCAGCGCCGAACGCAGCGCCTCAGTAAAGCCCAGCGTATCGCGATGCACCTCGCGCTGATTGACCAGGCAACGCTGACTCTGGTGGACGAACTCGATAGGGTCTTCAATGGTGAGAATATGGCCGTATTCGTTTTTGTTGATATGGTCGATCATCGCCGCCAGGGTCGTGGATTTGCCCGATCCGGTTGGTCCCGTCACCAGAATCAACCCGCGTGGCACGGCGATGAGATCGCGGAAAATCGCTGGACAGCCCAGATCCTCCAGGCTCTTGATGATCGTGGGAATCGTGCGGAATACGCCGGCTGCCCCCCGATCCTGATTGAAGGCGTTGACGCGGAAGCGGGCCAGCTTGGGGATTTCGAACGAGAAGTCACACTCCAGAAATTCGTCATAATCCTTGCGTTGCTTATCATTCATAATGTCGTAGATCAGCCCATGCACCTGCTTATGATCAAGAGGCGGAACATTGATGCGACGGACGTCGCCGTCCACGCGGATCATCGGCGGCAGGCCGGCGGACAGATGCAGGTCCGAAGCATTGTTCTGTACAGAAAAATTCAAGAGTTCATCAAGGTTCATAACGGCGTTCGCTCCCGCGAAGGGATGGGAAAAAAGCCCGAAGGCGGTCGGTTTTGCGCAACGAAATTTTTCATAGTATATCCTGCAAAACTGTGATCGTTATACAGTTGCCTACCGGAGTATTCATCATGCGCATCGATTTTGCGGCCCGTTTCCAAACGGTACTGGCTCGCATTCGTACCGCCGAACACCAATTCCAGCGTCCGCCGAACTCGGTGCATCTGTTGGCGGTCAGCAAAACCCATCCCGCATCCGCCGTTGCCGCTCTGGCCGCTGCGGGTCAACGGGATTTTGGCGAGAATTATGTTCAGGAAGCGCTGGATAAAATCACCGAATTGGCGGCGCTGGGGCTGGAATGGCACTTTATCGGGCCAATCCAGGCCAACAAGACGCGCAGCATCGCCGAACATTTCGCTTGGGCGCACAGTGTGGACCGGCTGAAAATCGCCGAGCGGTTGAATGCGCAGCGGCCCGATGATCTACCGCCGCTCAACGTCTGTCTGGAAGTCAACATCGACCGCGAACCCGGTAAACATGGCATTGATGAGAGCGAGCTGGTCGGCCTGGCCCAGGCTGTCGCTGGGCTGCCCCGACTGCGGTTGCGTGGTCTGATGGCGATTCCCGCACCGGCCACCGATTTCGCCGCCCAGCGCCAACCTTTCGCCCGGTTACGTGGGTGGAAAGAGCGGCTGAATAGGGAAGGGTTGGACACGCTGTCCATGGGGATGTCGGATGATTTAGAAGCCGCTGTCGCGGAAGGTGCAACGCTGGTGCGTATTGGCACGGCGCTCTTCGGCCCTCGCGCCTGAATCGCTACTTTGCAGTATGCTATACCAGAATAGCCGACTCTATTTTTCCGTCCTGAGACACCGAAGATGCTGCCCTTCATTCTCCCGTCCGAAGCCGCTGCGCGCAGTAGGCCGATCGGTCTGTTGTTGTTGGCTGCGCCGTTCCTGCTCGGTGCGGATGACGCCTATCTGCGTGAAATTGAGGAGGAAGCCAAGCGCCAGGCCACCATGCTGCTCATGAGCCCGGAGCCTCCCCGTCCAGTCGCGCCTGATGTCTCTCCCACCGAAGCGGCCACGGACCGACTGGCCGCCGGGCTGGATCAGGCAGCGTTCGAGCAAGCGTTGCGCGAAACCTTGCCAGGCACCTATGCGCTTTATCAACAGTTCGATCCGCCTCGCAAGAAGCAGGTTTATGAAACCTACCGAAACGACAATCGGCTGGCGGGCGTCAGCGAACGAGTGTTCCAATTGCTGAGCGCCAACCCTTAAACGAATATCACCCTCATGAGGCGCAGATGAAAGACCTCCCCATCGCATTCATTGGCGGCGGCAACATGGCGCGTAGCCTGATTGGCGGACTGCTCGTCAGTGGCGCTGATCCCGACCACCTGTGGGTCGCCGAACCCGACGCTGGCCAGCGTGAACTCCTGCGCGGGCGCTTCGGTGTCCATACCGGGTTGGACAACAGTGAAATCGCCGCCAAAGGTCAGGTCATCATCCTGGCGGTTAAACCACAAATCCTGCGTCCAGTCACCGAGGAATTGGCCGAAACTGCCCAAGCGCAGCAGCCGCTGATCATTTCTATCGCCGCCGGCGTGCGCGAGCCCGATATCCGCCGCTGGCTGGGTTACGAAGCCGCTATCGTTCGCACCATGCCCAATACGCCGGCGCTGGTGGGCAGTGGGGCCACGGCCCTGTTCGCCAACCCCCAGGTGAACGAGAGCCAGCGGCAGATGGCGGAATCGATCATGCGCTCGGTGGGATTGACGGTGTGGGTGGACAGCGAGCGGATGCTGGACGCCGTCACCGCGCTGTCCGGCAGCGGGCCAGCCTATTTCTTCCTGCTGATGGAAGCCTTGGAAAAGACCGGGATTCAACTGGGTCTGGCGCCGGAGACAGCACGCTTGCTCACGTTGCAAACGGCGTTCGGGGCCGCCAAGATGGCGCTGGAAAGCCCGGAAAACGTCGCTATTCTCCGCGCCGGAGTCACGTCGCCGGGCGGTACGACCGAGCGAGCGATCAGCGTATTTCAGGATGAGCAACTGGATCGACTGATTGCCCGGTCGCTGGCGGCCTCGCTGGCGATCATGGAAACGCCCTCGCTATTGACCGAACAACTGGATGAGCTGGTCAACAAGGCGCTGGAAGCCGCACGCCATCGTTCCGAGGAATTGGGCAACCTGCTGGGAGGACAGCCGTGACGGCCTTGGCTTTTCTGGTTCAAACCGTGTTTGGCTTCTATATCCTGGCGGTGATATTGCGCTTTCTGCTGCAATGGGTGCGCGCCGATTTCTACAACCCGCTGGTGCAATTTCTGGTGCGCATCACCAACCCACTGCTGGTGCCCTTGCGCCGGATCATTCCCGGTTATCGAGGGCTGGACCTGGCAGCGGTCGTTCTGGCCTTTGCACTCCAAGCGGTCGAGATGCTGCTGATTACCCTGCTGCTCAGCCAACCGATTAGTGCTGGAGGGCTGTTGTTGCTCACCGTTCTGGAATTGCTCAAGCTACTGATCAATATTTATCTATGGGGCGTGATCATTCAGGTGGCGCTGAGCTGGTTCAATCCTGACCTCTACCATCCGGCGGCGCGGGTGCTGGTGCAATTGACTGAACCGGTATTGCGGCCAGCCCGGCGTATCATCCCGTCGATTTCCGGGGTGGATCTATCACCGATGGTGGTGGTGGTGGCGCTGATCTTCATCAGTCTGCTGTTGCAGGATTTTCTCGGTCTGTGGACTGGGTTGCGCTAAGGCGATGACGGCGGGTTATGTCTGGGACGGTGCGGCGGTGACTCTGCGAGTTCGAGTCCAGCCCCGCGCCAGCCGCGATGAGTGGGCAGGATTGCAGGCAGATCGATTTCGCGTCCGCATCACCGCCCCGCCGGTAGATGGTCAAGCCAATGCGCATTTGCGGGCGTTTCTAGCGGACGTGTTCGGCGTGGCGAAAAGCCAGGTGACGTTATTGGCCGGTGAAACGAGCCGCGACAAGCGTTGGCGCATCACCGCCCCGCAACGATGGCCGCCGGGGATTGAGCCACTCTAGCCTATTGAAGTAACTGAAAAGTTACCCAACTCATTGCCACTCATTATCACGGTCAGGAGAACAATGGCCGCATCGTTTCCCCCCGATTCCGTCGGTCTGGTCACACCGCAGACGGCCCACTTTGCCGAGCCGCTGGCGCTGGATTGTGGCCGGATGCTGGCGGATTATGAGATCGTCTACGAAACCTATGGAACGCTCAACGCGGACCACAGCAACGCTGTGCTGATTTGCCACGCCTTGTCGGGTGATCATCATGTCGCTGGCTATCACGAAGAGGCAGACCCGAGCAAACCGGGCTGGTGGGACAATTGCATCGGTCCCGGCAAACCCATCGACACCCGCGAATTCTTCGTGGTGTGTTGTAACAACCTGGGCGGCTGCAAAGGCTCGACCGGCCCGACTTCGATCAACCCGGAAAACCGCAAACCCTACGGCCCGGATTTCCCCATCGTGACGGTCAAGGACTGGGTACACAGTCAGGCGCGGCTGGCTGACCGGCTTGGCATCCGGCAATGGGCGGCGCTGATTGGCGGCAGTCTCGGCGGCATGCAGGCGATGCAATGGGCAATTACCTTCCCCGAGCGAGTCCGTTATGTGTTGTCCATCGCCGCTGCGCCTCGACTGTCGGCCCAGAATATCGCATTCAACGAAGTGGCCCGGCAGGCGATCCTGTCGGACCCCGACTTCCATCATGGGCATTACTACGACTTCGGCGTGGTGCCGCGCCGAGGACTGATGATCGCCCGAATGCTCGGCCATATCACCTACCTGTCCGAAGAAGGGATGCGCGCCAAGTTTGGCCGCGAGTTGCGTGAAGGTCGGCCTAATTTCAATTTTGACACCGAGTTCGAAGTGGAGAGCTATCTGCGCCACCAGGGCAAGGCTTTCGTGGACCGTTTCGATGCCAACACCTATCTGCTGATGACCAAGACGCTCGACTATTTCGACCCGGCGGCGGATTTCGACCAGGATTTGGCCGCCGCTTTCCACCGGGCGCAGGCGCGGTTTCTGGTCATCTCCTTCACCAGTGACTGGCGGTTTTCACCGGCGCGCTCCCGGGAAATTATCCGGGCGCTGGTACGGGCCGGTCGCGAGGTCAGCTATGCCGAGATTCCCTCGGAGTATGGCCACGACGCTTTCCTGATGCCGATTCCTCTGTATCACAATGCATTACGCAGCTATTTGGTCCGGGTGGCCTGTGAGGTGAATGCTGATGCGGCCTGAACTGGAGCTGATCAGTGACTGGATTCGTCCCAATGCCCGGGTGCTGGACCTGGGTTGCGGCGATGGCGCGTTGCTGGCTTACTTGCATGAGCATCGACAAGTCAATGGTTATGGGCTGGAAATTGACACTACCAACATTGTCAAATGCCTTCAGGCTGGGGTGAACGTGATTCACGCCGACCTGGAAGCAGGGTTGGAGGATTTTGGCGATGGCAGCTTTGACTATGTGCTGATGACCCAGACTCTCCAAGCGGTCCGGCACACCGAACGATTGCTGGACGAAATGTTGCGGGTGGGCCGGCAGGGGATTGTGACCTTTCCCAATTTCGGGTTCTGGCGTTGCCGGGTACAGGTGGCTTTGCAGGGGGTGATGCCAATCGGTAAAACCCTGCCCTACCAGTGGTATAACACCCCGAACGTTCACCTGTTCACGATTCGCGATTTTGAGCGGCTGTGTCGTAGCAAGCACATCGACATTCTGCAACGCATGGTGCTGGATCACGCCCATCGTCCCTGGCGAGGGTCGCGGTTCTGGCCCAACCTGTTCGGTGAAATCGCCTTGTATCGACTGGGACGCGCCTGAGGGCGGGCGGCGGATGGATTGCTACGCATAAGCGCCAACTTAAGCTCAACCATTAGATATTACTGACTCCCCACGCTTGACAGTCGGTGATTAAGTGGCGGATTCGTTCCGGGACAGTTTGCAGGGTCCGACGGCGAGGGCGCTCTTGCATCGCGTGCAGCGCCGCTGACCACCGACTCAGATTCCACTGACCAGCCGCCTGAATGGCCTCGGTCAGTTCCCGCTGCACGAGTTTTACCAGCCGCCAGGGAGTAGCGCCACGGGGCTGGAATCCAGCACTAAATTCAGCGGAACGGGACTTACGCCCGGCCAAGGTTAAATTCTCGCCCCCCACTGCTACAATGGCATGAGGGAGTAGGTATTTAAATTTTTTCAATGCTTCCAATTCCTTGGAGCTTCCCATGCTGAAGACGAATACGCGGTTATCCGGTTGTTTTACCGCTGGACTGGCGGGACTGATGCTGCTGAATGCGGCGGCGTTGGCGGGTTCTCTGGACGCTCCCGCCGCGCCGATTGCTGCGGGCAGCGCCATGTACACGCTACAAGATCTCTGTAACCGCTTGAACACCGGCGCGGCGGGTACATTGCGCACTGGGCCGTTTGCCGAACCGAGCGCCGGGCCAGCGGCGACGATGTGTACGCTCAATGAGATTATGGCGGCGATGCCGACGGTGGATGCCAATGGCGCGGGAGTGGCCGACGTGCTAGCGGGCAAGACCTTCTGGGGACTGCTCACCGGCGGCGGGTGGGGATTAAAGGCCGGCACAGCCACAGCGGGGGCCAGCTTCACCGGCGGCGATGGAGTCAAGGTCATCCCGATACCCGACGGACTGTATTTGGGGGGCAAGACCGCGACCGCCAGTGATAGCAACCTGCTGGCCGCCAACATCAAATCCGGAGTGAATCTGTTTGGCATGGCGGGGACGTTCACCAATGGCGCAACGGCCGTTGCCGGAGACATTCTCTCTGGCAAGACGGCGTATGCGAATGGAACGCTGGTGACGGGGACAGCAGCAGCGGGCGCAAGCGTGAACGGCGCGAATGGGCAATTAGTGATCAACATTCCCAATGGCCTGTATTCCGGGAGCGAGACCGTGACGGCCAGCGATAGCAACCTGGCCGCCGCCAACATCAAAAGCGGCGTGACGATTTTTGGCACGGCGGGGACGTTCACCAGTGACGGCGACGCGGTGGCGGGCGATCTGCTATCGGGTAAGAAAGCTTATGTCGCAGGGAGTTTGGTGACCGGCACGCGCCCGCTTGCCCCTGGCCCTGTCCCCAAAACTGGTCAGACCACTTCTTACGCCGCCGGTGACGATGGTGATCTGGAAAAAGGTGTCGCTTGGCCCAACCCGCGCTTCACCGATAACAGCAACGGCACCGTCACCGACAACCTGACTGGGTTGATTTGGTTGAAAAACGCGAATTGCTTTGGATCAATAAATTGGGCGAATGCCCTAGCGGATGCTAATACTCTAGCCACCACCGCTTGCGGCCTCACCGACGGTTCCGTTGCGGGCGACTGGCGCTTGCCGAATGTGAATGAGTTGCTGTCCCTGATTGATCGTGGTCGTTCAGCCCCCGCACTGCCTAGCGGTCATCCCTTCACGGGCGTCCAATCCTCCGACTACTGGTCGTCCACGACCACCGCGAGCAATACCGGCGCGTGGCTCGTGTACCTCGGCGGCGGCCTCGTGTACGCGCTCGGCAAGGCCGGCACCTACTACGTCTGGCCGGTGCGAGGTGGACTATGAGAGGCTTTGATTTTTTGACCCTTTGGAGGTCTGGGTAGCTTGCTCCCCGGCGGCGATTTTTTGGAGTTGAGCCATGAACGAAGCCGCACCTGCGCACCGCAAATTGCCAATCGGCATTCAGACCTTTGCCAAGCTGCGCGAAGACGATTGCTACTATGTGGACAAATTCAGCAAGGTCAGTCTGTTTTCCGGGCTGAACAACCTGAGCGACATCACCGTGGATGCAGCGTATTCCGCGATTTGCGGCTACACCGAGGCGGATATAGACACGGTGTTTGCCCCGGAACTGGCCGGGCTGGATCGGGCGCGCATCCGGCAGTGGTACAACGGCTACAACTGGACGGGCGAAGCGGTATACAATC
>JBAQIQ010000011.1:0-1863 GCA_049288935.1 Candidatus Competibacteraceae bacterium | reverse complement strand
TTACGGCCAGAACGGCGCAGAGGGCCGCCGACAGGGCCACGAAGCCAAATACCAGTAATCGCGTTGGCACAATGATGGCCTCTCAGCTGTTTGCATCACGCTAAACGAGTTCGGTTTCCAACAGGCTACCAGTCACATTCGTAGTTAGCACCGGTGACCGATCCAGATTGTGCACACTGTCCGTCGTCAGAACATTCGGCACAACTCGCGGCTTAAATTAGCGGAGTGCGGGCTTCGTCTGGGGGTTGATATTAGGCGGCGAGCTTGCGGTGCTGCAAGCGCCGATATTCGATGGTCTGTCGCTTGATCCTTTCGCGCTGTTTGATGATGGCTGAAGCCCTGCCGAAGTAGGCATCAGCGGGCGTCACATTGTTCAGGCTCTCGTGATACCGCTGGTGGTTGTAGTGCTCGACGAAGGCCTCGATCTGGGCCTCGAGATCGCCGGGCAGGAAGTAGTTCTCCAGCAGGATGCGGTTTTTCAGGGTCTGGTGCCAGCGCTCGATCTTGCCCTGGGTCTGCGGGTGCATTGGCGCACCGCGCACATGGCTCATCTGCTGGGTTTCGATGTATTCCGCCAGTTCGCCGGCGATGTAACTGGGGCCGTTATCGCTGAGCAGCCTGGGTTTGTGCAGCACCGTGGCGCTGTCACAGCCCGAGGCAGCCAGCGCCATGTCCAGCGTATCAGTGACATCCTCGGCCCGCATGGTGGTGCACAGCTTCCAGGCGATGATGTAGCGCGAGAAGTCGTCGAGCACGGTCGACAGATACATCCAGCCCCAGCCAATGATCTTGAAGTAGGTGAAGTCGGTTTGCCACATCTCGTTCGGACGGGTGGTCTTGGTGTGGAACTGATCGGCGGCCTTGATCACGACATAGGCCGGGCTGGTGATCAGGTCGCGGGCCTTCAAAAGGCGGTAAACCGTGGCCTCGGACACGAAGTAGCGCTTTTCATCAGTGAAGCGCACCGCCAGTTCGCGGGGGCTGAGCTCGCTGTAATCCAGCGCCATCTCGATGATCTGTTGCTGGATATCATCGCCGATGCGGTTCCACACTCGGCTCGGCGTAGATGGCCGATCCTCCAGGGCTTCAGGCCCGCCATCAAGGTAGCGATCGTACCAGCGGTAGAACGTCCGGCGGGCCACGCCGAGTTGGTCCAGCGTCCGCTTGGCGGGCAAGTGCGACTGTTCGACGAGCCTGATGATCTCAAGCTTTTCGGATGCGGAACACCTCATTCGTCGTCGCCCCCATCCGCAATCATGCTTTTTTTCAGCAGCCGGTTCTCGAGCGTCAGATCGGCCACGCATTCCTTCAGCGCGCGGGCTTCGCGGCGCAGGTCCTGCACTTCGCCGGTCGTCGCGGCACGGGCAGTGTCACCGGCCAGGCGGCGTTTACCAGCTTCCATGAACTCTTTCGACCACACGTAATACAGGCTCTGCGCGATGCCTTCCTTGCGGCACAGCTCGGCAATGCTGTCGTCACCGCGCAGACCTTCCAGCACGATGCGGATCTTGTCTTCGGCCGAGAAATGGCGGCGGGTGGCACGCCGGATGTCCTTCACCACCCGCTCAGCAGGGGCTTTCACCGACGATTTTTTCAAGGAGGATTGGGGCTTCATCTTCGTTCCTTCGTCACTACGACGAAGCCCCAATCCTCCTTAAATCACAACCTCAAATCTGTGCCAAAGGCGCTGACGGGGGACAGTCCACACTGCCGACATCCAGGACCGCGACGGTGCGCCGCTGGTGCTGGCCGAGATCATCAAGCGCTTCCCGTGGCTGCGGCACGTCTTCGCCGATGGCGGCTATGCCGGTGACAAGCTCAAGGACGCGCTGCGCCGGATCGGAAAATGGACCATCGAAGTCA
>JBAQIQ010000010.1:0-12413 GCA_049288935.1 Candidatus Competibacteraceae bacterium | reverse complement strand
CCCTCGACGCTGCGCGCCGACAGCATCACAAAACGGTTCCAGCCTTCCAGCGTACTCAACGCCAATCGATTCGCCTGCAAAAAGGCGTTGCGTTCCTCCAGCGCCTGCCGGTAAGCCTCCCGCTCAGCGGGCGACAGATCGACATGGATGACGCGCACCTGGAATTCCGCCAGCACCCCGCCCGCCAACTGTTCTGGATGCCGACGATAAACTATCGGGCCAATCAGTTCGGGTAAATCCACCTCTCGCCCATCGCCACGCTCGGGGGTTGCGGTTAACCCCAATCGGTACGGCGCCAGCGAAAATTCGGCGATGCTGCGATAGAACTCGGAAGGTAGATGATGGACTTCATCAAAGATGAGCAAGCCGAAGCGGTCACCCAATCGTTCCACATGTCGGGCGGCGGAATCGTAAGTGGCGATGGTCAACGGCTGCGGCTCGTGGTAGCCGCCGCCGATCAGGCCGATCTCCTGATCCGGGAACGCCGCCCGCAGCAGCGCGTACCATTGCTGCATCAAATCCAGGGTTGGAACCATGATCAGCCCGTCGCGTTGCGCCCAGCTCAACGCCAGCAAGCCCACCAGGGTTTTCCCCGCCCCGGTCGGTAACACGATGACCCCGCGGCCCTTGGCAGCTTTCCAGGCGGCCAGCGCTTCCTGTTGATGCGGGTAAGGTGTCATTTCCAGCGCACAGAGCAACTCCCGGCGCTGGTAGCGCGGCGCTTTATTGCGCGCCAGCTCACCTTTCAATGGGCCGATAATTTCACTATAGCGATGAGCCGGAGCGCGATAGGCCTCAACTCGGGGATCGTATTGGAACCAGCTTTCCAATCCAGCCGGCAGTTCCGCCACCCCTTCCAGCAATAGCGTACCTCGGTCGAAACGCAGTTGTTGCCCGGTTTCAGCGCGGTCGGTACGGTAGATGGCGGGTGAATCCTGAGTGCGGATTTTCATGAGTTTCCCGTTGGATACAGCATTTGATTATCCTAACCGATGATCACCCCCGGAACCATCGCCATCCCAGAGAAGCAATCGAACACTTTCCACTTTTTGCGCTCTGATACACTTGCTAGCCAGGGCTACTCCACAACTTGCGGCTCGGTGGAAATTGTGGCTCTTTCCCGTATAACCCATTCTTTTAATTTAAAGGTCGCTATGAAATTTACCTATCCGGGACTCACTGACCGGGAAGTCGAAGCTTCCCGTGCTCAACACGGCTCCAATGCGGTCGCCAGCCAGGAAACCGAAACGTTCCTGGACAAGTTACTGGGCAATCTCAAGGACCCGATCATCATCATTCTGGTGGTCGCTCTGCTCGTTACCCTGATCTTGTGGGGTTTCGGTTACGCCGATTGGTATGAAGGTGTCGGCATCGCCTTTGCGGTCGTCATCGCCACCCTCGTCGCCACCTGGTCGGAACACAGCAATGAGCAATCCTTCCAAAAACTGATGGAAGAGGCATCGTTGATTATGGTTAAGGTGTTCCGCAACGGCCACCTCACCGAAATCTCAATCAACGAATTGGTCGTGGGCGACTGTATCCTGTTGCAACCCGGCGACACCGTCCCGACCGACGGCCAGTTGATCGCTGGCCATGCGGAAGTGGACGAAGCGGCGCTGACCGGCGAATCGGAACCGGTCAAAAAGACCGCACTGCCTGAAGGCGCCGATCCCGAAGCGGAGCAATATCGCCTGTTCCGCGCCGGCTTGCTGGTCGATGGCGAATGCGTCATGCAGGCCAGCGCGGTCGGTGACAAGACCCGCTACGGCCAAACCATGCGGGAACTGCTTTCCGCTGAAGACCGCCTCTCGCCCCTGCAACATAAGTTGTCAGTGCTGGGCGGCCATATCGCCATGTTTGGCTATATCGGCGCCACCTTCATTTTCATCGCCTTCATGCTGAACAATATCTTCTGGGAGACGCTGCCCCAGGGCATCGACAGCTACTGGGCGTTGGATAGCGGCATCATCATCAAGGATTTCATCACCGCCGCTATCCTGGCCATCATTGTCATCGTCGTTGCCGTCCCGGAAGGGCTGCCGATGATGATCGCCATGGTGCTGGCGATCAATATGAAGAAACTGCTCAGCGTTAAGGTGCTGGTGCGCAAATTGCTAGGCATTGAAACTGCTGGCAGCCTGAACCTGCTGTTCACCGACAAGACCGGCACCCTGACTCAGGGCCGGCTGTCGGTCAGCGCCTTCCTGACCGGCGCCGGTGTGCAGTATGACAATCTGGAGGCCATTCCCCAGACGCTTCGCGATACCGCCGGCTTCGCCCTGCGCAATAACACCAGCGCGGTGATTGACGCCAGCGACCCGAACGATCCGAAAATGGTCGGCGCAGACCGCACTGAGCAGGCGCTGCTGCGTTTCGTCAAACCGTATCTGGCGCAGAACGGGAATGTCGATATTGTCGATCTCATCCCGTTCAACAGCACCCGCAAATTCTCGGCAACCCAGGTGACGGGCGACCGGACGGTGACCCTGGTCAAGGGCGCGCCGGAAGTGATCCTGCAAAACTGCGCGCGCTGTTTGGACGCTGATGGCAATCCGATCGACCTGAGCGATCAAAGCGCCCTGCAGACCGCCATGCGCGAACTGTCCTCACGGGCCATGCGTCTGCTGGCGGTGGCGGTCACCGATGCGCCGATTGACGACAGTAAGGCGCTGCCGCCCAACTTGACCCTGGTCGGCGTGTTCGGGATGCGCGATGAGTTGCGCGAGACCTCCTACGCTTCGGTCAAAACCGCCAAGAACGCCGGCATTCATGTGACCATGATCACCGGCGATGCTAAGGAAACCGCGCAGGCCATTGCGAAGGACGTGGGGTTGCTGGAGGATGACCCACAGGCGATCATCCTGACGTCCGCCGAATTGTCTCAACTGTCGGATGAGGAAGTGAAACAGAAGCTGCCGCATTTGTATGTGGTGGCGCGAGCCTTCCCAACCGACAAGAGTCGGTTGGTGAAATTAGCCAAGGAAATCGGTCTGGTGGTCGGCATGACCGGCGATGGCGTAAACGACGCTCCGGCAGTGAAAAATGCGGATGTCGGCTTCGCCATGGGCAGCGGCACCGAAATGACCAAGGAATCCGGTGACATCGTCATTCTCGACGACAACTTCTCCTCGCTCACCAAAGCGGTGCTATATGGACGCACCCTGTTTAAATCAATCCGCAAGTTCCTGATTTTTCAGTTAACGGTCGGCATTTCCGCCGTGCTGGTCGCGTTTCTGGGGCCGTTCTTCGGCCACGATTTACCGCTGACCATGACCCAGTTGCTGTGGATCAACATCATTATGGACACGCTGGCCGGGCTGGCCTTTGCCGGGGAAGCCGCTTTACAGCGCTATATGCTCGAAAAGCCGATTCGCCGTGACGAGCCGCTGATCAATCCGGATATGTGGTCGGCGATCCTGCTCAATGGCTTCGTAGTGGCCTTGTTGAGTCTGTTATTCCTGACCAGCGACTGGACGCATACCCTGTTCCCCGGCGGTCAACTGAATGCCCAAGCGAAAGCGACGACTTTTGCGACGGCGTTCTTCACGTTCTTCGTGTTTCTACACATCTTCAACACGCTGAACGCCCGGACTCAGGGACTGAATCTGTTTGAACATTTATTCGACAACCGGTTATTCCCAATCATCATTCCGGGAATCATCGTGATGCAGGCGCTGTTTATCACCTTTGGCGGTGATGTGCTGCGGACGGTCGGCTTGTCCCTCTCCGAATGGATCACTGTAGTGCTGATGGCGATCGTCATCATTCCGATTGATCTGCTGCGCAAGATGGCCCGGAACAAGTGGTTCGGCAATCCGGTGCAGGAAGCAGCGACGCAGGGTTAATCACCAAACACCCTCCCCCTCGCGGGGGAGGACAGGGATACAAAAAGAACGGTTACTGCTCCCAATGATCCGGGTCGACGCCTAAAGCGCGCAGGCGCTCGGCCAGGCGCTCCGCTCGCGCCGCTTCCTGTTCAGCCCGTGCTGCTTCCTGTTCAGCCCGTGCTGCTTCCTGTTCAGCCCGTTCCTCAGCAGCTTTTTTTAACCGGGCTAACTCCACCGAATTCAGGAAGGGCTGGCCGTCCGGGTGATAGATTTCGAGAGTGTCCTGCATCACCACAAAGCGGATGCCCAACCGGGGACTCATCCAGCCATTCAGATGCGGAACCTGCTTGAGGTGTTCCCGCTGCCGCCGATAGATCTCCAGATGATGGCGCTTCGGATCATACAGGTAGTACTCCTCCACGCCATACTGGTCATAGAAACGCAACTTATTCGCCATATCGATCCGGCTATTGGCGGGCGACAACACCTCGAACACCACCTGCGGCGCGATGCCGGCTTCTTCCCACTGCAAGTAAGCGCCGCGCCGCCCCTTGGGCCGTCCGAACGCCACCATGACATCCGGGGCGATGGGGCCGGAAATCTCCCGATCCGGGACGGGATACCACAGCAAATCCCCAGCGACAAACACCTCCCCACGGTCGGCAAAGAGGATTTCCAGATTTTCCTTAATCTTGACCAGCCAGTCGTACTGCTCGGTATTCTCCGCCATGGGCAGGCCATCGCTCTCTGGATAGGGGTCATTCGGATCGTAATAGGATAGAGGATTCATGCGCATCACCTCCCTTCAGAAATATTTTCTTTCCCGATAATAACCGGACATCCCAGTTCCCCTCCTTGGCGAAGGAGGGGGTGGCGCGAAGCGCCAGGGTGGTTCGGGATGTCCGCATCTCAGGCGGAAAAACTATAGAACCAGGCATCGCTCACCGCAATGAGGACGGACTGATGATAATGGCTTGTTCATCTTCCTGCTACGGAACTTGCGCCAAACTGCTTGAAGCGGCTTGATTCGTTACGCATCTTTTGCGCTCGATATCCTCTAAATACGTTGCATCGCCAGAGGGGACTAAATACCATAACTTAGCAGGGTTTAACCCGATGGCTTCATTCTAAAATCACGAGCAACCCCAAGCAAAAAGGTCAACAATGAAAATTCTAGTCGCCGTAAAGCGGGTCGTGGACTACAACGTCAAGGTTCGGGCCAAGGCGGACGGTTCCGGTGTGGAAACCGCCAACGTCAAAATGTCCATGAATCCCTTTGACGAAATTGCCGTGGAAGAAGCGGTGCGCCTGCAAGAAGCGGGCAGGGCTAAAGAGATCGTCGCCGTATCGCTGGGCGTCGCAGCCTGCCAGGACACCCTCCGCACCGCCCTGGCCATGGGCGCTGACCGGGGCATCCTGGTGGAAACGGACGTCGAACTGCAACCGCTGGCGGTTGCCAAGCTGCTCAAAGCCGTTGTCGAGAAGGAAAAGCCGGATTTGATCATTCTCGGCAAGCAGGCGATTGATGATGACGCGAATCAAACCGGTCAAATGCTGGCCGCGCTGTTAGGTTGGGCGCAGGGCGCCTTCGCCTCCAAAGTCGAACCGGGTGATGGCGCCATCACCGTGACCCGTGAAGTCGATGGCGGCTTGGAAACGGTCGCGTTGAAACTGCCGGCGCTGGTCACAACAGACCTGCGGCTGAACGAACCGCGCTTCGTCAAGCTGCCCAACATCATGAAAGCCAAGAAGAAGCCACTGGATGTGATAAAGCCAGCCGATCTTGGCGTCGATGTAACGCCGCGCCTGACGACGCTCAAGGTGCAGGAACCACCCAAGCGCCAAGCCGGCATTAAGGTCGATACTGTCGCCGCCCTGGTCGACAAGTTGCACAAAGAAGCCCACGTCATCTAACGCCTCCGGGATCCAAATATGAGCATTCTGGTTATTGCTGAACACGACAACGCCGTCCTCAAGGCGGCTACCCTGAACACCGTCACCGCCGCCACGCAACTGGGCGACGATGTCCATGTCCTGGTTGCGGGTCATGGCTGCTGCGCCGTCGCCCAGGCTGCCGCTCAGGTCGCTGCTGTTAAAAAGGTGCTGATCGCTGACGCCCCGTATTACGCTAACCAACTGGCGGAAAATATGGCTGCGTTAATCATCGAAATTGCCAGCGGTTACAGTCATATCCTCGCCCCGGCCACCGCCGCTGGCAAAAACACCCTGCCGCGCGTCGCTGCGCTGCTGGACGTGGCGCAAGTCTCCGAAGTCATCAAGATCGAGAGCGCCGACACCTTCGTCCGGCCCATCTACGCGGGCAACGTGCTGGCCACCGTCCAGTCCAAAGATGCGGTCAAGGTGCTCACGGTGCGCGGTACCGCTTTTCCGGCGGCAGCGGCGACTGGCGGTTCCGCCCCCATTGAAAACGTCACGCCAGCGGCGGATGCGGGCATGTCCAGCTTCGTCGGCCAACAGTTGACCAAGTCCGACCGGCCCGAATTGACCGCCGCCCGCATCATCATTTCCGGCGGGCGCGGCATGGGCAATGGCGACAACTTCAAACTACTGGAAGAAGTCGCCGACAAGCTGAATGCAGCGGTCGGCGCTTCCCGTGCGGCAGTCGACGCCGGCTTCGTCCCCAACGACTATCAGGTCGGCCAAACCGGCAAGGTCGTCGCTCCAGACCTGTACATCGCCGTCGGTATCTCTGGCGCAATCCAGCACCTGGCCGGCATGAAAGACAGCAAGGTCATTGCCGCAATCAACAAGGACGAAGAAGCGCCCATCTTCCAGGTCGCCGACTATGGCCTGGTCGCTGACCTGTTCATTGCTGTCCCCGAACTGTCCAAGGAACTGGATCAGCTTAAAGCGGCGGGTTAAACCCGCCAGCCTTTTCCGCAAACCCCTCTCCTGGCACGCTCTCCACCGCCTGGAAAGGGTTTGTCGGACCACGTCCCGAACCCCGAATTTCCCCGAATTTAAGGAGGCGTCCATGACCGCCTATTTCGCCCCAACCCGCGACATGCAGTTTGTCATCAACGAATTGGCCGGCTTTGCCGAGATCGCCGCGCTACCTGCCTTCGCCGAACAGGAGGCGGGGCCGGAATTGGTGGAAGCGGTGCTGGAGGAGGCCGCTAAACTGGCGGCTGAGGTGCTGGCGCCGCTCAACAAAACCGGCGACCTTCTGGGTGCGCAATTGCATCCCGAACAGGGTGTCCTTCCTGCTGAAGGCTTCACTGAAGCCTACTGGAAGTTCATTGAGGGTGGCTGGAACGGCATCAGCAGCCCGGTTGCGCACGGCGGCCAGGGTTTGCCGGAATTGATCAACACTGCAACCCAGGAAATGTGGAATTCCGCCAACATGTCCTTCGCATTGTGCCCCATGTTGAACGGCGGCGCGATTGAAGCCATCAGCCGCGCCGGTTCCGATGCGCAAAAAGCGCTGTATCTGCCGAAGATGGTCAGCGGCGAGTGGACCGGCACCATGAACCTGACCGAATCGCAGGCCGGTTCTGATCTGTCCGCCGTGCGCACCCGCGCCGTCCCGGAAGGTGATCACTACCGCATCTTCGGCCAAAAGATTTTCATCACCTGGGGCGAACACAACATGACGGCGAACACCATTCATCTGGTGCTCGCCCGCACCCCTGACGCCCCGGAAGGCGTCAAGGGCATCTCGCTATTCATCGTTCCCAAATTTCTGATCAACCCCGACGGCTCGCTGGGCGTCCGCAACGACGTTCACGCCGTGTCCCTTGAACACAAGCTGGGCATCCACGCCAGCCCAACCTGCGTCATGGCCTTCGGCGACCGGGATGGCGCCATTGGCTATCGGGTCGGTCAGGAAAACAAGGGCTTGGCCTATATGTTCATCATGATGAACGAGGCCCGTTTCAAGGTCGGTCTACAAGGACTGGCCATTGGCGAACGCGCCTACCAGGCCGCCCGGGAATACGCCAAAGACCGGGTGCAAGGCCGTCCCATCGGAGCCAAAAGCGGTGACCGGGTCACAATTATTCATCATCCTGATGTGCGACGGATGCTGATGACCATGAAGGCGCAAAACGAGGCCATGCGGGCGCTGGCTTACGTCACCGCCAAGCATATGGATTTAGCCCGCCACCATCCCGATCCCGCCGTGCGTCAAACCCAGCAGGCGCGGGTGGACCTGTTGATCCCGGTGATCAAGGGCTGGGAGACCGAACTGGGCATCGAGGTGGCCTCGCTGGGCGTTCAGGTCCATGGCGGCATGGGCTTTATCGAGGAAACCGGCGCTTGCCAGCACCTGCGCGATTCTCGTATCGCCACGATCTATGAAGGCACCACTGGCATTCAGGCTGCCGACCTGGCCGGACGTAAACTGAGCATGGATCAGGGCGCGACCCTGCGGGCGCTGATTGCCGATATGGAAGCGACGATTGCCGAACTGGGTTCGACGCCGGGCGATGATTTGGCCGTGATTCGCACCGCGTTAAGCGAAGGCGTCCAGGCGCTGGCGAGGGCGACGGATTGGATATTGGCCAGCCGCGACGCCCATGCGGTCATGGCGGTATCAGTCGATTATCTGATGCTGACCGGCTACGTTTGCGGTGGCTGGCAGATGGCCCGCGCTGCACGAGTGGCGCACACTAAACTGGCGTCTGGCCAAGACCCCGTGTTCCATGAAGCCAAGCTGATCACCGCCCGCTTCTATGCTGAGCATATCCTGCCCAAAGCCAATGCGCTGTTGCGCTCGGTGCAGCACGGCGGCGTTTCGATAATGGCGTTGACCGAGGAACAGTTCTAACTGTATCGCTGCAGAGCGTTCCCGCAGGGGAGCGCTCTGCAATACAGAAATTCGCCAATAACAATGATTTGTGTTAAACATCGGCCTATTTGTAACTTTAGCGCCAAGGTCTATCATGTCCGCGCCCACGCCGCTTTCTTCGCCTGCCGACTCTTCTGCTGAGACCCCGCCTGACAAACCAGCGATTCCATATCCTGAAGCGGGCTTCATCAATTGGCCGACTGCCCCCCTGGAAACCGTTGCTACCGCACCGCCTGCCGAGCCGCAAACTCTGCCCACGGTCCGTCAGGAATCGGATACCGGCCTGGAAATCGCCAAATTTCTGATCGAGGATGGCATCATCACGGATCAGCAACTGGCCTACGCCATGCGGGTCCGGGCCAAACTGTCCACCGAAAAATCATTGCTCAGCGTTCTCAATGAAATCGGTTATGTCAACCTGGAGCAACAACGCACCACCCTGCGCAAACACCGGATTACCGTGCGCATCGGCGCTCTGCTGGTGGAACTGGGCTATCTCCGAGAACAGGATTTACGTGCCGCATTGGCATTACAACGTGAAACCGGAAAGGGTAAAAAATTAGGCGATATCCTGCTGGAAAACCACTTTATCGAGGAAAACAAGTTCATTGAAGTGCTGGCCAATCAGCTCGGCTTTCCCCAGGTGTCACCCGATTTGAGCAATGTGGACCGGAATCTGCTGGAAAAAGCCAATCCCAACTGGTTTATGCAACGCAATTTCCTGCCACTGCGCACCGAAGAAAACCAGGTTCTAGTCGCCTTTGCTGATCCGCTAGACTCCCGTGCCCGCCAGGATGCCGTACAGCTATTCGGCCCTGATCTCGTGCCACTGATCGCCAGCAAGCGCGTGATTCAGGAAGCCCTCGAAGCCTATAAGCGCCATATTGAGGAAAAAAAGACAAAAGCGCCCCAAACTGATGACACGAACCAGGTCATCCTGTTGGTCAACGCAATGTTGATAGATGCGATCCAGGCTCAAGCCAGCGATATTCACATTGAACCCATGAAAAATGACCTGCGCATCCGGTTTCGCTGCGACGGTGTGCTGGGCGTCTACAAAACGGCCGATAAGAAACTAGCACCTGCTTTTATCAACCGCATCAAAATTTTGGGTAAGGCCAACATCGCCGAGCGACGCCACCATCAGGACGGTCATATCACCTTCGAAGATCCCAACACGGGACGCCATATCGATATCCGGGTTTCCGTCTATATCACCGTCTATGGCGAAAAAATTGTGCTGCGCCTGCTGCGTAAAACGCAACTGGTGCCGCTGGAACAAATCAACATGTTTCCCCGCACGCTGAGCCGCTTTTACGAGGATGCGCTCGATCTGCCCAGCGGCATCATTTTGATCACCGGACCTACTGGCACTGGCAAAACCACCACGTTGTACAGCGCGGTCAACTATCTCAACAGTATTGATCGCTGCGTAACCACCGTTGAAGATCCCGTAGAGTTCATTATTGAAGGCATTGCCCAGTGTTCGCTGAATCCCAAAATTGATCTGACCTTTGAAACAACCTTGCCGCACATCATGCGCCAGGACCCGGACATTATCGTGCTGGGCGAAATCCGCGACCGTTTCTCAGCGGAAGCCGCTATTCAGGCCGCGCTGACCGGTCATAAGGTACTCACTACGTTTCATACTGAGGACACCACTGGCGCTCTATTGCGATTGATCAATATGAATATAGAGACCTTCATGATCGCCTCCACCGTGGTCGCCGTACTCGCGCAGCGGTTGTTGCGGCGGGTTTGCCCACACTGCGCTGAACCTTATCAACCCAATGCGACTGAACTGCAGCGCCTCGGCTATAAATATCACGATCTGGAAGGGACGACTTTTCAGCAGGGGCGCGGTTGCCCGTTATGCCGTCATACAGGCTATCGGGGTCGCATTGGCATTTTTGAATTACTGATTCTCAACGCGGCGGTCAAGGATGCCATCTTCCAGAAATGCACGTCTCACCAAATCCGCAAAGTGAGCCTGGAAAGCTCGGGCATGGTCACCCTGTTAGAAGATGGCCTGGCCAAGGCCGCCAAAGGTGAAACCACACTCACCGAAGCCTTTCGTTATCTTCCCCGTCTCGAAAAACCTAGACCGCTGTCCGAAATCAAGCGCCTGGTGGGGATTTCATGACCGACCTCAAGGAATGCCTGTGGCCGCACAGCGCATGATTGATCTGGAAAAATGGAGTTATGGCTCAGCAATCGTTACAAGATCTGATCATTCAGGCCCTCGCCGCCGGCACGCTGCAATTGCCCGCCTTCCCTTCAGTGGCGATGAAACTGCAACAAGCCTTGCACGACCGCAATACCCGGGTTATTGATCTGGAAAAAATGATCGTCGGCGATCAGGCCTTGGCCAGTCAGATTCTGCGCGTCGCTAACTCATCGTTCTACAAGGGCTTACAACGGATCAACACCATCCAGAAAGCGATTATCCGGCTCGGCATCCGCCAGGTGGCGATGCTGGCGATGAGCGTTTCGCAACACAGTCTTTATCTGACCCGCAGTCCACTGCTCAGCCAGTACATGAAAAAGCTTTGGCAACATGCTTTCGCCTCTGCCTTGAGTAGCCAGTGGCTGGCCAACCAATGTGGACACAAGGGACAAGCCGATCACGCCTTCATGGCCGGCTTGCTGCACAACATCGGCCAACTGATCATTCTGCGGGTGATCGACGAACTGGGCGCCAGTAACCCACTAGGCAACCCGTGGCCAGAAACACTGCTCAAGGAATTATTGAACAGCAATATGCACAATGCTCAAGGGTATGTACTGATGAAGCGCTGGAACCTGCCGGAAGAGTACTGCATCGTAGCGCGCGATCATCATAAGGAACCCTACGATGGTGTTAACACTCTGCTCGCCATCATTCGACTGACCGATCATGCCTGCGAAAAACTGGGCATTGGCCTGTGCAGTGATCCGAACATCGCCCTCGCTGCCACCCTGGAAGCGCAAACCCTGGGCTTAGGGGAAATTGCGTTGGCTGAACTGGAAGTTTTGCTTGAGGACCACGCCGCCATGGCCGACCAGGTTTAAGCTCGTTAACCGCCGAGCCAGCCTGCCGAACCGCGGATGCGCAATCTGTGTGAGGTCACTCAATCAGTCTACAAAGTGAGCTGAGCCCCGCCTCCCGACGATCACGGTTTCAAGCGCCGGCTCACGGCCTGCTGGGAAATGCCGAGCAGCCGGGCGGCGGCGGTCTGGTTCCCATCGCTGCGGCGCAACGCCTCCTGCACCAGCCGTTCTGTGGCCTGCTTCAAGGTCGGCAGCGCCGCCGAGGATTCCGGCGCTTCCGGGGCGGCTGATGCCGGGTTGGGCGTCGACTCCCGGTCATCGCCCTGCTGGTCGATGTAGCGCTCGAAGGGCTCCAGCGGCAGTGTCCGGCTGCCGCCCCGGCTCACCGCCTCGAACACCATCAGGCGCAGTTCGCGGACATTGCCGGGGAAGGCATAGCCCTCCAGCAACTGGAGCAGCCGGTCGGTTGCGTGTGGTTGGGGCTTTTGCAGCGGTGCGGCGGCTTCCCCGGCGAAGTGGTCGAGCAGCAGCGGCAAATCGTCCAGCCGCTCCCGCAGCGGCGGCAGGTGCAGATGGTGGGTGCGCAGCCGGTAATTGAGGTCCTGGCGGAACTGGCCGCGCTTGACCGCCTGCCAGAGATCCTGATTGGTGGCGGAAATGATCCGCGCCGCGCTGTGCCGGGGCGCATCCTGGCCCAGCGGGAAATAGTCGCCCTCCTGTAACAGGCGCAGCAGCTTGGCCTGGGC
>JBAQIQ010000009.1:0-11250 GCA_049288935.1 Candidatus Competibacteraceae bacterium | reverse complement strand
GCTGGGGGTAGCGCCAGTGGGGCCGCCGGCGACCAGGGCGCGCACGCAGAACACGTTCGCGAGCAACAACGCCAGCGAGAGAATCAGGCCGCCTCATCCGAAGAAATCTCCACCCTCAAACAAGGCCTGGATGAAGCGCTGTCTGTCCTTAAGAAAGCGCGACTGGGCGGTAAAACCGGTCGCGGTCAGTATCTGTACCAGTTACCCTGGTACATCATCATTGGTCCGCCAGGCTCCGGCAAAACGACCGCCCTGATCAACTCCGGCCTGCGTTTCCCGCTGGGGGCTGGCAAGGTGCGCGGGGTGGGCGGCACCCGCAATTGCGACTGGTGGTTTACTGACGAAGCCGTGCTGCTGGACACTGCGGGCCGCTACACCACCCAAGACAGCCATGAGGAAGTGGATCGCGCCGCCTGGCGCGGTTTTCTCGATCTGCTCAAAAAGCATCGCCGTCGCCGACCTATCAATGGCGCATTCGTCGCCATCAGTCTGTCCGACCTGATGCAGCAAAACGAGGAAGAGCGCACCGCCCAGGCCATCGCCATCAAGCAGCGCATTCAGGAATTACATGAGTGTTTTGGCATTCGTTTTCCGATCTACGTGCTGTTCACCAAGGCCGATCTGATCGCCGGCTTTATTGAATTTTTCAACGATCTTGGCCAGGAAGAACGCGCCCAAGTGTGGGGCATGACCCTGCCGATGGATGATCCCACCGATCCAGAAGGCGTGGTTGAGCACTTCACTGCTGAATTTGAGTTGCTGGAAAAACGCTTGAATGATCGGCTGGTCGAGCGCCTGCAAAATGAGCGCGACCCACAGCGACGCGACCTGATCTATACCTTCCCGCAACAGTTCGGCTCTCTCAGACAAGTGGCTGAACGGTTTCTCAAAGACGTGTTCCGGCCCAGTCGCTACGAGGAACGGGTGCTGCTGCGCGGCGTCTACCTGACCAGTGGCACCCAGGAAGGCACGCCTATCGACCGGCTGATGAGTTCGCTGGCCGGTGCTTTCGGTCTGAACCGGCAAAATCTCGGCGCTTTTTCCGGCAAGGGCCGCAGCTATTTCATCACCCGGTTACTGCGCGATGTCATCTTCCCGGAGGCGGAGATTGCCGGCGCCAACCTGAAGATCGAACGCTGGCGGGCGTGGATCCAGCGCGGGGCCTACGCCGCCGCCCTGCTGATCGCAGTGATCGCCGCTGCGCTATGGTTGACCAGCTACGCCCGCAATGAAATGTATGTGCGGGCGGTGGAAACCCAACGGCTGGAGGTCGAAAAGCAGATCGTCGCCCTGTCCCCGGATCAAGTCGATCCCGCTGCGGCTCTACCCCTGCTCAATGCGGCGCGCACCATTCCGGGTGGCTACGACGACCGCAATGCCGGCGTTCCATGGCTCATGGGTTTCGGCCTTTACCAGGGCGACAAGCTTGGCGGTGAAGCGCAGCTCATTTACCAGCGGCTGCTGCTGCGGGCCTTCCTGCCACGCATTGTCCTGCGCATGGAAGAGCGGTTGCGGCAGAGCGCCAATAATCCCGGTCTGCTGCAAGACACTCTGAAAGTCTATTTGATGATGGACGATCCGCAACGCTTCGACGCCAAAGCGGTTCAGGATTGGATGGAGCGGGAGTGGCAGGCCAACCTGCCACGCAACATTATCCGGGAGCAGCGGGAACAATTGTCCGCTCATCTGGCGGCGCTGTTGGCGTTGGCGCCGCTGGAGTCGCCCATCGCCCTGGACAGTGTCCTGATCCAGAATACCCGCAACCTGCTCAACCAGGTTCCCTTGTCCCAGCGGATTTATGAACGACTGAAAAGTCAGCGCGGCGCAGGTGTGCCCCCGGAAGTGGGCCTGACGATCGCCGCCGGGCCGGATGCACCGCGCGCTTTCGACCGAAAAAGCGGTCAACCTCTGAACACTGGCGTCCCCGGCCTGTACACCTACCCCGGCTACTACCCTTTTTTTCTGGACGCCAGCCCGAAACTGATCGGTCAACTGGCGGATGAGAGCTGGATCTTTGGCTCAGCCCTGCAAATATCGACCAATCCCGCAGATCAGCAACGGGTTGCAGATGAAGTGTGCCGACTCTACTTCGGCGACTTTTTTCAACAATGGCAGGGGCTATTGGCGGATGTCCAGATCAAGCCGTTCAACACCTTGGAAACGGCGCTGGACATCCTGCAAGTGCTGTCCGCCCCGGCTTCGCCGTTGCGGACGCTGATCGACACCGTAGCCCGCCAAACAGCTCTCGATCAACCACCGCCAGCGCCAGAGGCGAGCAAAGCGGCGGCAGATCCTTCATTAACCGACCGAATCGCGGGCGTTCTGGGCGGCGGAGCCAAACCCGGAGACCGTCCAGCGATCCAGCCCTGTGCCCTCGATTCCCGACTATCCGCATTCAGCATTCAATACCGTAATGAAATCAAGGGTGCTGACGGCGTTATTCCCCCGTTTGATAAAACCCTGTCCATCCTTAACGATACTTATAGCCATATGAACGCCATCGCCCGTGCTCGGGAAGCCAGCACGGACGGCAGCATCCCACAAAACCTCAAAGATCAGATCAGCACCGTGGTCAATCAATTGCAGGTAGACGCTGCCCGCAAGCCCCCACCGTTCAATACGCTACTGAATAAACTGGCCCAGGACAGCGCCGATGTTGTCCGTAGCCCCCGCGACCGGCTCAATGCCCAATGGCAGGCAGCGAAAGTGGCCGCTTTTTTTCAAGATAATCTGAGCGGTCGTTACCCACTGGCCCGCAGTTCCATCCAATGGAGCGGCGGCCCGCCGGGCGGCGCAGCAGCGGTACCCGCCAACACGATTCAATGGGTCAACCCGGATGCGGGCGCTGGCGTCAGACGCAGCACCGTGCAAGGCCCGCCGGATGCGACGCTCGCTGCTTTCAGCCGCTTTTTCGGCCCGAATGGCTTGATGGACACCTTCTTTCAACAATCGCTTAAGCCTTATGTCAACACCTCATCCGGCAATTGGACCTGGCGCGGCCCGGCGGGCCCGGAACAGAGCATCAGCCCGGAAGCCCTGCAAGCCTTCCAGCGCGCCGCCGTGATCCGCAGCGCCTTCTTCCCTGGCAACAGTCCAGCCCCTGCCGTGCGTTTCCAGCTAGCCCCCGCCCAGCTCAGCGGCAGCGCCAGCCAAATGACGCTCCGGGTCGACGGTCAGACGCTCAACTACAGCGCCGGGCAACCGGCCCGGACGGCTGACTTGCAATGGACCGGCGCCTCTGGCCAGGCCCAGTTAGAATTCTTGCCGGCCAGCGGTTCCCCACCCTTGAGTGAAACCGGCCCCTGGGCCTGGTTTAAACTGCTGGATCAAGCACAAATTCAACCGATCGGCGCGAGTCAGTTCCGCATGACGTTTCAACTGGGTGGACAGCAGGCCATTTACGAACTACGGCTTCCCAGTGACTATAACCCGTTCCGCCTGCGGGAACTGGAGGGCTTCCGGTGTCCGGACACACTCTGACGCTTGAACGGCGCCGACGGGCGGCCGGCTTCTTCGGCAAACTGCCGGGGCGGGGTGATTTTGTTGGCCGCTATTTGCCAAAAAGCTTCCTCGAACCTTGGGATCACTGGCTGCAAACGGCCATCGCCAAGAGTCGTCATCAATTGGGCGCTGCTTGGCGTGAGTATTATTGCACCAGCCCGATCTGGCGATTCGCGCTCAGCGCCGGCCTGTGTGGGGCGGACGGCTACGCCGGAGTGTTAATGCCCAGCGTGGACCGGGTCAACCGTTATTATTCACTGGTCATCGCCGCACCGTTGACGCCAGAATGGCCGCTGTTGATGCTGCCTACTGTGGGCGAAGCCTGGTTTCAAGCCGCCGAACAACTCGCCTTGGCCGGACTGGCGCAGGATAAAATCGATCTGGAGGCTTTCAGTGAACAAGTCGATGCACTGGGCGCGCCGCCGAACGTCAGCCTTACCGAAGACCACCCGGCTACCGATCCAGCCCGGCATTACCTGTGGCCGGAAACACTGAATCAGTCCCAGGTCACGGCGGCACTGGCGGGCGATCAGCTTCGGCGTGCGTTCCATCGGCCCAGCCTGTGGTGGACCGATGGTTCAGACCGCATCAACCGCTGCTTACTGATGTGTGACGGCCTGCCGCCAGTCGAAGGATTTGCGGCGTTGCTCGCCGGAGATTGGGAAAAGTGGGGTTGGACCCAACAACTGCTCGCCGGCGTCGCTTGCCCGGATGAGCCATCCGCCGCCGAGGAGAAGGCATCATTATGAGCAAACCACACTTCCGCTGGTCATCGGCGGGCCGCAGTCATGTCGGCATGGTCCGGGCGATCAACGAGGATGCTTGCCTGGCCATGCCTGAATTGGGTTTGTGGGCGGTCGCTGATGGCATGGGCGGTCACGAAGCCGGCGATATCGCCAGTCAGATGATTATCGAAACCTTGCAACAGACCCCACTCCCGCTCAACTGGCCGGATTTCCTGGGCTCGGTGCGGGAAGCGTTATATGACGTGAACCGGCGCTTACGCGAGGAATCGGCTCGGCGCTATCAGCATCGCACCATCGGCAGCACGGTGGTGGTGTTGCTGGCTCATGAAAGCCAATGCGCCTGTCTGTGGGTGGGTGACAGCCGCATTTATCGACTGCGCAATGCCCATCTCGAACAGCTCACCCGCGACCATAGCCATGTGCAAGAACTGGTCGATCAGGGTTTGATCGCGCCCGAAGAAGCGCAACGCCACCCGCTGGCGAATGTGATTACCCGGGCGGTCGGTTCGGCGGACGATCTGCAAATTGCTGAGGTGATGCATCCGCTCCAGGCTGGCGACCTGTTTTTGCTGTGCAGCGATGGGCTGAACAAAGCCGTCCCTGATGAGGAAATCGCCCGCCTGCTTGAACACAGCAATCACAACTGTCAGGAAGCTGTCAAGGCGTTCATCCATTTAGCGCTGATGCGCGACGCCAATGACAACGTCACTACGGTCGTCGTCACCATCGATAGCGACCCTTTCGAATCGGCTGGTGAGGCTCACGGTCCGGAAGCCCTGGAAGATCCGATTCCACCGGATTGGTATTTGCAGTAGGCCGGCTTACCGCCGCCGATACAACGGCAAGGGTTGATCGGCAGCGGGCTGGTAGCTTTCACTGAAGTCGCTGAATGCCTCCAGAGCATCCTCCAGGCTGCGGTCGGCTCTGAGTTCAAACGCATCGAAACCGCTGCGAGTCATGAAAAAGAGCTGATCGCGCAGCACATCGCCCGTTGCGCGGATTTCCCCTGCATAGCCATACCGTTCCCGCAACAGCCGGGCCTGGGAATAGGCCCGGCCATCCGCGAACTTAGGAAATTCCAGCGCCACCAGCGCCAACGCCGGCAGGTCAGCGGCCAAATCGGCGACATTAGCGGTATTGGGCAAGCGCACGCCGACCGGCTCGCCCCGTTCCAGCAACGCCACCCGCTCCTGTCGCCAGCGGGCCAGCGAGACCATCACCGGACCCGCAGGCAACTCGGCGGCGTCAGCAACCGCTTGCCAGCCATCCTCGACAATTCGCCGATTTTTAATAACCGACGGCATAACGCTGGGCCTCCTGTCGGGCTTCACGACTGCCCGGCGCATAGGCCCGGGTGCGAAACGGCTCCAGACCCAATCGCCGGAAGGTGTCGAGGAACCGTTCGCCAGCTTCCCGCGACTCCACATAAACCTGGAGAATGCGTTCGAGGGTGTTAGCGACTTCGGTTTTCGGCACCGAAGGACCCAGGATGTCGCCCAGCGTCACATCATTTTCCGACGAACCGCCCAGCGAAATTTGATACCACTCCTCGCCTTTCTTATCGACGCCGAGAATGCCGATATGGCCAACGTGATGGTGACCGCAGGCGTTCATGCAACCGGACATATTGAGGCGCAAATCGCCAAGATCGTAGAGATAGTCGAGTTGGTCGAACTTCTCATTGATCTGATTCGCAATGGAAATCGAACTGGCGTTGGCCAAGCTGCAAAAATCCAGGCCGGGACAGCAAATCATATCCGCCAGGGTGCCGATCACCGGAGCGGCCAGCTTCAGACCTTGCAGCGCATGCCACAACGGATAAAGATCCGCCTGGCGCACATCGGCCAGCAGCAGATTCTGGTGATGGGTAGAGCGAATTTTGCCGAAGCTGTAGCGGTCGGCGAGATCGGCCACGGCGTCCATCTGCCCCGCCGTGATGTCACCCGGCGCGACGCCCGGCTCCTTCAACGCCACGAACACATTGCGATAACCCGCAACCTTGTGTACAGCGACGTTGTGCTTAACCCAGACGGCGAAAGCAGGATCTGCTTTAAGCCGCTGCGCAAAGCTCAAATCTTCAGCAGCGTCAGCGACGTAAGGCGGCGGAGCGAAGTAGCGGCGCACCCGTTCAACCTCGGCGGGATCGAGCGCCAGCCCGGAATTGCCGATCTGCGCCCACTCCGCCTCGACCTGGTCACGGAATTTCTCAGCGCCCAGCGCCTTGACCAGGATTTTAATGCGGGCCTTGTAGATATTGTCGCGGCGGCCATGCTGGTTGTAGACCCGCAAAATCGCTTCCAGGTAAGTCAGCAGGTCGCGCTGGGGCAGAAATTCACGGATAACTCGACCGATCAGCGGCGTGCGGCCCAGCCCGCCGCCCACCAGCACCCGGAACCCCAGGTCGCCCTGCTCATTCCGCAGCAGGTTCAAACCGATGTCGTGAACCTGAGCAGCGGCGCGGTCGTGGGCAGCGCCGGTCACAGCGATCTTGAATTTGCGCGGCAGGTAGGAAAATTCTGGATGGAAAGTGGACCACTGGCGGATGATTTCGCAATAAATACGTGGGTCCTCGATCTCGTCCGGGGCCACCCCGGATAAATGGTCGGCAGTCACGTTGCGGATGCAGTTGCCACTGGTCTGAATCGCATGCATCTCCACCTGCGCCAGTTCGGCCAGAATGTCCGGGGTTTCTTCCAGCTTCGGCCAGTTGTACTGAATGTTCTGGCGGGTGGTGAAGTGACCGTAACCTCGGTCATAGCGGCGGGCGATATGGGCCAGGGTGCGCAGTTGCCGCGACGACAACAAGCCGTAGGGAATGGCGACGCGCAGCATTGGCGCATGGCGTTGCAGGTAGAGGCCGTTCATCAACCGCAGGGGCCGGAATTCGTCATCGGTCAGTTCACCGGCCAAATAGCGCTGCACTTGGCCCCGGTACTGGGCCACTCGTTCATCGACGAGCGTCTGATCGTAGCAGTCGTATTGATACATCGCGTGTCGGTCTCCGGGAAGGCTGATGCGACGCAAGTTACCATTGCTGTGATATGCAAATAAAGCTTTTTTTGACCATAAATTTATAACCTTCCGATCTAAAATTATTGTGTGAACGGGAAATCACTTTGGAATCCGGCCAGCTATCATTGCTCAGGCACACTGTCAATTCTCACTGAGACCCAACCTGCTGGATGGCCCATCGTAAAAGTGTTGAAGCGGCCTATCCCGATAAAAAAATTCGTTTTCGCGGGCATCGGGAAGTCGCTAACAAGGCCTGTCCGGTTTTCAACTATAAAGTGATGCTGGGTCTGGACAGTTCAGGTTATATGACCGGCAACACCAGCACGACTCCTGCGGGCGGCTCCGGTAGCAAAGATTTTCAAAAAAAGCACAGCCTGCTGCCGGAAAATGGCCTCGACGCGAAAACCCGCGAGGCGCTGATTAAAGCCCTGGGAACGGCGTCTTCCCTGAAAAAGCCGGATAAAGGCAACAAGATCAAGGTATTGCAACGCCTGTTAAAACTGGCCGTCAATAAAAACCTGACCACTGACGGTGATTTTGGCAACAAGACCCAAGCGGCTGTCGAGCAATTCCAGACCCGTAAAAACCTCACCGCCAATCCCGGTGTTGCCGACGCCAAAACTCAACAAGCGTTGGCTACGAAGCTGCTGGGATCAAGCTAGAGAACGATGGTGTAGCCCCTCCGCGTTCAAGGAATTCGGTTGCAACACCCTGACAGCACCACGTCGCTTGCCAAGCGTATTCTGAAGGTATAACGGTACCGCTCATCCGACATATTGTCGCTGCACTGGTCGGTGCGCTCCACGAAGACCACGCCGCGCTGGCCTGGTGCGGCGCCTTTAACCGTTATCGACCAGACATTCGTGTGGTTAGCGGACACCTTGGGCACAGAGAGGGAAAACCGGGATTTACTGCCCATCTGGTCCAGCTCCATCTGCGCACCCTGAATGCGGACGTTCCAGAACGGCTCCGTCCCCAGGCAACGCAAATCAGCCGCCAATCCCTGAGTCTCGCTGGATGCCGTTTGTACGGTCAGAAACCGGGCATTGACCCAGCCGCGCATCCCCTGATACTCGACTTCGCGCCAGGTGGAGCGGGCTTTTGGATCGGTGGAGCCTAGTAACCGGATGCCAACGCCATTCGCGGGAATGGCGCCGACCACCGCCGCATTCGCCTCGGGCCGCGCACGGATATTGAGCACATCGGCGCGCTCGACGCCAGTCACTGCATAGGTTTCTCCCGCAGCGGAACTCGGCGGTGATTCGGCGCGGGCCACCAGGATTGAACCCAAGGCCAGCAGTCCCAGGATGGGGATGAGATTTTTCAGGATAGTCATATTGCCTCCATGGGTCAGCGTTGTAGCGATGTCAGTTGATGCGATACCCGCCCAGTCCCATGACTGCGCCCTTGCCGGCGTGCGTCCACTGACCGAGCCATAACCAGGGCCAAAAGGGCTCCAGTCCGGCTCCGCTCAGTTCAATTTCGCCGACCAGTCCGCCCATGGGTACGGTGTTACGCTGGCGTGAAGAGTAGCGGTTCCAGTCGCGCCAGCGCAACCGGGCAGCGGTCAGGGGAATGGCATCCGCCGCCCGCGCCAGTGCAGCAAAGTCAACAGCCAGCGGCGCAGCGCCGTGAAAGGCGATCAGCAGGGAAATACGCCGCAGCAGGCTGCCGAACAGGTAGGTGAAGCGGAAAGTGTCCGGGGTGATGTGATCGTTGTCCACCACCAGCCGCAGGGGCGTATCGATGCGAAGCGTCAGCCGTTCCGGGCAGGACGGCGGTTCGGGAATCTGAGGGGGACTGGGCGTCAGCGACCCATCGGGCCGGTAGATCGATGTCCAACCGGGTGCAATCTCTTGCTCAACGGCGGTCAACGCCAGCCGGCCCCGCTGAGCGCCCAGTCCCTGCGCCCCGGCCTGGTCAAGCGCGTGGATGACGTAGGGCAGATAGCGGTGACCTTGGCCAAACAGCGTGACCTCCAGCCGGGTTTCTTCCCCTGCCGCTGAAGGCCGGCGCGTATCGGCGGGCGGGCGCAACAGGAGGGGATGCGGGGCAGCAGGATATTTGCGCAGCAGGGCGATGCTGGGGTCGGGTGGAGTCTCGAACAGGTAGGGGTAGCTACAGGAGCGGTAGAGCAGGCAATCGGGGCAACGCGGCTCGCGGGTGACGCAGACCAGCCGCTTGAGGGCATGGCCGAATGCACCACGCCAGGTGGAGCCGGCATAAGCCGGCAGGCGCAGTGGCTCCTGGGTGATAAAATGCAGTCGGTAGCAAGAAATCGTCAGTGGCAGGGTGATGATAGGTAGGCCGTGGCCAGCAGCAGTAACGATCATGGTTTGGTTCTCGGCAAATGATGACGCTGACTTCAGAATAGGCCGACTGACCGGTCAAGGTCGGATGGCGTTAAGCATCCTGCCATCATCGCCATGGCCTGAGGGGGTTCGGCAAGCTTGCCAGCCCGCTTGCGACGCTCCTCGCGGCGCAGGTCGCTTGGAGCGCGGGAACGAGAACCCGTCAACACTTTTGCAACGGCCCATTAGCATAACGTTATTCAATCCGAGTCAATACCACTAAATGAAACGCATCTACCCATTTTTGTTCGTTTTTTTGTGGAGCACCGGGTTTATCGGCGCCCGACTGGGCCTGCCCTTTGCTGAGCCATTATCTTTTCTGCTGGTGCGCTATCTGTGTGTCATCGGCCTGATGTTGACCATAGCCATCCTCAGCCGCGCTCCGTGGCCACAACACCCATGGCAATGGTGGCATATCAGCGTGTCCGGCGTGCTGATCCACGCCACTTATCTGGGTGGGGTATTCATGGCTATCAAACAGGGCTTGCCGGCGGGCGTCACCGCGTTGGTGGTCGGTATGCAACCCTTGCTGACCGCTGTCGGCGCTATTGGGCTGCTCGGCGAACGGGTGGGTCCGCGTCAGTGGGTTGGGCTGGTGCTGGGTTTTATCGGGCTGGTAACGGTGATCTCGGGTAAATTTGGCCTCAATGCCGAACTGGGGCCGATGCTCGTTCCAGCCGGGGTGGCGCTGGCGGGGATCACTGCTGGGACCCTGTATCAGAAGCGGTTTTGCGCTGGATTTGATCTGCGCACCGGATCGGTCATCCAGTTCGTTTCCAGCGCTGTCGTTACCGCGATGGCTATCGCTCTGTTGACAGAATTTCAGATCACCTGGACGGCCCCGTTTGCGTTTGCGCTCGGCTGGCTGGTGCTGGTGCTGTCGATTGGCGCGATCAGCCTGTTGAATCTGCTCATTCACAGCGGCAGCGCGGTGAATGTCGCCAGTTTGTTTTACCTAACGCCTTTGAGCACTGCGCTGATCGCCTGGGGCGTGTTTGGCGAGACGCTTCCAGCGCTTTCCCTGGCCGGTATGGTGCTGGCGGTGGGGGGTGTTTATCTGGTGGTCCGGCGTTAATCCGTCGTGATTTGCGCCTGGCTATCGGCGGGCGCCGTGGGAGCGAAACCGACCGCCCCAACACGCGCCTTGGCGCAGGCCGCGTTGCGCGCCGCCTGCGAACAGCAGCACCAGGGTCACTTCCACGCCAAAACCCATGCCTTGGCGCTATCTCGAACAGGCCAGCGCCGGCCACCCTCCCGCCCCCTTACTCCAGTAGGGGGGCTGAATGGTTACTCGCCAGCTTGAAAAATCCCATTAACGCTTTGAGACGCGCCGCTTCCCTGCTCATGGCGCTGCTGGCGGCGGCGGTCTGCTCGACCAGGGCGGCGTTCTGCTGGGTCATCTGGTCCATCTGCAAAATTGCTTTGTTGACCTGTTCGATGCCCGAGGCCTGCTCGCGACTGGCAGCGGTCATCTCGGCGACGATGTCGCTGACTTTCTTGATGGCGGTGACGATTTCCTTGAGGGTCTGGCCGGATTGCTCGACCAGCTTGCCACCGTCGGCGACCTTGTTCACGCTGTCGCCGATCAGGCTCTTGATTTCCTTGGCGGCGTCGGCGCTGCGCTGGGCGAGCTTGCGCAC
>JBAQIQ010000008.1:0-1738 GCA_049288935.1 Candidatus Competibacteraceae bacterium | reverse complement strand
CGCTGAGCAGCGTCACCAATGCGCTGCGCCTGATCAACGCCGAAAACGACTACCTGCCCGGCTTGACCGTCGACCGCTTCGACCGTTGGCTGGTGATGCAGTGCGGCACACTGGCTATCGACCTGCGCAAACGGGAACTCGCTGCCATGCTCCTGGAAGTGACTGGGTGTGAAGGTGTGGTAGAGCGCAGCGAGGCAAGTGTGCGCAAGCAAGAGGGCATGGCATCGGCATCCGGCCTGTTGGTGGGCAAGATCCCCGACAAGCCAATCGAAGTGCATGAACATGGATTGCGCTTCCTGGTCGACATGCAGGGCGGCCAAAAGACTGGCTTCTATGGCGACCAACGCGCCAATCGCCAGCGGGTGGCGACCTATTGCAGCGGCAAGCGCCTGCTGAACGCCTTCAGCTACACCGGAGCGTTCGCCGTGCGTGCGCTTGCTGCCGGTGCAACGCATGTCACCAACATCGACAGCAGCATCGAAGCGCTGCAGCTGGCCGAAGCAAATCTGCACGCCAATGGCTTCGATCCCGACCGCCAGACCGAGAACATTGCTGGCGATGTCTTCGAGGTGCTGCGCGATTGGCGCCACGATGCACATGGGCCGCGCTTCGACGTGGTCGTGCTCGATCCACCCAAGTTCGCCCACAGCCAGGCGCATCTCGAGCGGGCGCTGCGCGGCTACAAGGAGATCAACATGCAGGCGATGCACCTGACAGCGCCGGGTGGCATCCTGGCAACCTTCAGTTGTAGCGGCCTGGTCAGCGCCGATCTCTTTCAGAAGGTCGTCTTCGGTGCGGCGGTGGACGCCGGACGCCAGGTGCAAATTCTGGAGTGGTTGCGTCAGGACAGCGATCATCCCGTTGCCATCACATTCCCCGAAGGCGAGTATCTGAAGGGCTTAATCTGCCGAGTGCTATGAGCGATCCATTTGCACACTTCGTCGAACAGCTTCGCTGCGACCTGAGCGCGCCGTTGCCGGGACAGGCTGCACAGCACCGCATGGCGCCGCGCCCCCGCTCTGGCGGTGACTACAGTGATACAGCGCGCCCGGATACACGCCAGGGCGGCGTGTTGGCATTGTTCTATCCGACGAATGGGCGTGTTCATCTGGCGCTGATCTTGCGCCCCACCTACAGCGGTGTACACAGTGGGCAAGTTGGCCTGCCCGGCGGCGGGCGCGAAGAGGCTGACGCCGATCTCGCCGAGACGGCGCTGCGAGAGGCGCACGAGGAGATCGGCATCGATCCTGCTCAGGTGACGGTGCTGGGTCAGCTGACGCCGATCTACGTCTTTGCCAGCACCTACCTTGTTCAACCAGTGGTCGGCTGGACAGCGCGGCGACCGAATTTTCACCTCGACCCATACGAGGTTGCCTTGCTGATCGAGACGTCACTGGATGAGCTGCTGGACGAAGCCAACCGGCGAAATGAAACGTGGCAACTGCGCGGACATTCGGTCGAAGTCCCTTATTTCTTGATCCAAGGACAGACCATTTGGGGCGCCACAGCGATGATGCTGAGCGAACTGCTTTCGCTGCCGGCGATGCAGACTGCGAGTGGGGCAGTGGGTAGTGAATAGTGAACAGTAAAAAGTGAACAGTGGGACCGTTACTGATTCACTGTTTACTGTTTACTGTTCACCTTTTACTCTCTTACTGCCGCTCTCTATTTCGTCGCTCGCTGATAGAGCAGATAGTAACTGGTGTGAATTCCACGGAAGCGGTTCTCCACGTCACCC
>JBAQIQ010000007.1:0-4584 GCA_049288935.1 Candidatus Competibacteraceae bacterium | reverse complement strand
ACCCCGATCCGCGCCACCACCGACGACACCAGCACCGCCGCGCCGGGTTCCCGCGCCTCCCGCAAGGCGTCTACGAATGCGCCCAGCGTGAAAAAGGCGCTGTCAAGATTGGCCGTCAGGCACGCTCGATACAGTTCCAGCGTGGTGCGATGCAGCGGCGATAACAACGTCGTTCCCGCGCAATGCGCTAGCATCGTGGATAACCCGGCTTGCTGCTGGCAGCCCGCCACTGCGGCGCGCGCCCCGTCCGGCGTGGACACATCGGCTTCAATACACAGCGCCTCCGGCCCGTAAATGGAACGCAACCGTTCCTCACTCCGCCCGACTAGCGCGACCGTCCAACCTTCCTGCTGCAACTCCGTCGCCAGCGCCCGGCCCAGCCCGCCGCTGGCGCCCGTTAATAAAGCAATCGCTGCCATGAGCCTTCCTCTACTGGTGTTTACGAAAATAAATGAATATTTCTTGTACAAAGAATAGCAATGATGTACAAATAATGTCTAATATTTTTAGACAAGCCTGGCGCTTGCCGGAGAACTGCCCATGTCGAAACCGCTAGATCACTTTAAAAACACCTTCAATCAGTTAGACAAGGATCATTTGGACTTGCTGGAGCAGATTTACACACCGGACGTGAAATTCCACGACCCCGTCCATACGCTGTCTGGGCTGCCGGCGCTGCGCGATTACTACGCCCGGCTCTATGATGGCGTATTGTCCTGTCAGTTCACGTTCGACGCCGAAGTGATCGACGGTCAGCAAGGGATGCTGGCGTGGGTGATGCGCTTCCAGCATCGCCGATTCCGAGCGGGCGAGACGTTGGAACTGAGCGGGGTCAGCCATCTCCAGTTCCGTGACGACGGGCGGGTTCACCATCATCGTGACTATTTCGACATGGGTGAATTTATCTACGAGCGAGCGCCGATTTTGGGCAGCGTCATCCGCGCCATTAAAAAGCGCTTGTAACCCGAGAGGCTTGCAACCATGAACATCGCCATCATCGGTACGGGCATCAGCGGCTTGACCGCCGCCTGGCAATTACACCGTGAGCATCGCCTGACCCTTTTCGAAGCCAATGATTACATCGGTGGCCACACCCATACCGTCGATGTGGAACTCGGAGGGCGGTCTTATGCGGTCGATACCGGCTTCATTGTTTTCAATGACTGGACCTATCCAAACTTCATCCATTTGCTGGAACAACTGGGCGTCGCTTCCCAACCGACATTGATGAGCTTCAGCGTCCGTTGCGAGCGCACGGGACTGGAATACAACGGTGAGAACCTGAACACCCTGTTCGCCCAGCGCCGGAATTTATTCCGGCCCTCATTCCATCGGATGATCCGCGACATCCTGCGCTTTAACCGCGAAGCGCCGGCGCTGCTGGACCGCCATCGCGCGATCACCCTGAACGCCTATTTGCGGGAACAGAACTACAGCCAGGAATTCACCAACCATTATATTTTGCCCATGGCGGCGGCAATCTGGTCGGCGGAACCCACGGTAATGGGGGAAATGCCGGTGCAGTTCTTTGTCCAGTTTTTCAAGAACCACGGCCTGCTCAGTGTCAGCGACCGGCCCCAGTGGCGAGTGATTCAAGGTGGCTCACACCGCTATGTCGAGCGGTTAACAGCGCCGTTCCGTGGCCGCATCCGCCTGAGCTGCCCAGTGGAATGGGTCCGCCGCCATCCTCAGCATGTACATGTCAAATCCAAGTGGTGTCCGGTCGAGTCTTTCGATGAGGTGATCTTCGCCACTCACAGCGATCAAGCGTTACGACTGCTGGTCGATCCCACCACGCAAGAGCGGGAGATTCTCGGCGCGCTTCCCTATCAGTACAACGAAGCGGTCTTGCACACCGATGCCCGGTTGTTGCCGCGTCGTCAGCGGGCGTGGGCGGCCTGGAATTACCATCTGCCAGCGCAATCGTTAGCGCGGGTCGCGGTCACTTACAATATGAATATGCTACAGGGCTTGGACGCGCCCGAGACCTGTTGCGTGACGCTCAATCGGAGTGAGCTGATTGACCCGGCTCGAATTCTCTACCGCACCGACTACCATCACCCGGTGTTCACCGAAGCCGGCGTCAAGGCGCAGGCCCGCCGCGATGAAATCAGCGGCGTTAACCGCACTTGGTATTGTGGGGCGTACTGGAGCTACGGCTTCCATGAAGATGGAGTGAATAGCGGGCTGGCGGTGGGGCGGAGTTTGCAGGAGCGGCGACTGGCGGCATAAACCAGCCCCCGCTCCTGAACGGCGGTCCAATTCCCACGGCGATCAAAAGTTCTGTTCGGAATCACGATGCAAACCCACTGCGCCGCCGGTGAGGTGCTGATCGCGACCCAGGAGTGGTCGCAAAAAATCGACAGCCTTATCCGGCATTGACGAGGGGGCGGGTCCAGAACAGGGCGTGCAGCCGCAGCAATGTTTCCGGGTCAGCGATCAACTCCCGTTTCTGAGCCGGATTCAGACTGTCTGGCCCCTCTTCTTCCAGTTGTTGAATCAACCCTTCCAGATAATGCCGGCGGCGCTTGTTCGGCGGCTCGCGTTCCGGCAGCAGCGACCGATGGAGGGTGTTGACATAAGGATCGCTCAGCACCTGCAGGAAGCGATTAGTCGGTGTCTCCCGCAACACCGGCAAGACCGGTCGATGATTACGCAGGCTGTCTTCCAGATCGCACAGCACGGTCGGCGGCGCGGTTTCCTCCGGAGTCAGAAACAGGCCCAGTTGCCGCGTCTGACGGCCCAACGCCATGCTGCTCGACAACATCGACACGGGAATCGCCAGCGCCAACCCCAGCAACACGGGGATGAACCACCAGAAAAACGCCGGCACATAGAAATAACTCAGCGTCCCAGCGACCACGCCGATTAAGGTATGCCCACCATGCGCCAGCGCCGCTTCGCTAAAGCCGGTTTGGTGATCGCCGCGTTGCTGCGGCGGCCAGCCGACCGCTTTACGCATCAGGATCGCCAGCACGAACTTGGTCTGAAACAGCATGAGCACCGGCGCGGTCAGCACCGAAAACACCGTCTCCAACAACACACTCAGCGCCGCTCCCCACATTCCGCCATAAGCATGGCGCAACCGACTGTCCTTGAGCAGCAGGAGCAGGGCCAGCAGCTTGGGCAGAAACAGCATGGTCAGGGTGACTAGCAATACCGTGGTCATTTCCACGGCAAACGACACCGGCCACACGGGTTGCCAGTTTTCCCCGAAGAAGTACACCAGTTCCTGTTGCGTCTGAAGGTAGGCTTCCACCCCGGTGGCGATCAGGAAGAGCAACCAGAGCGGCGAGGCGGCATAGGACATCACCCCCATGAGGAAATGCAGCCGGCTCAGGGCATTAAATCCCTGTGAAAAAGCCAGCCGCAGATGCTGAAGATTACCCTGGCACCAGCGGCGATCCCGTTTGGCGTAGTCGATCAGCGTGGGCGGAATTTCCTCATAGCTGCCTTCCAGATCATAGGCCAGCCACACTTCCCAGCCGGCCCGGCGCAGCAATGCCGCTTCAACAAAGTCATGGCTGAGAATCTCCCCGCCGAATGGCTCGCGCCCCGGCAGCTTTGGCAAGCCACAGTGATCAAGAAAGGGCTGGATGCGGATGATCGCGTTGTGGCCCCAGTAATTGCTCTCGCCCAATTGCCAGTAATTCAGACCGGCGGTGAACATCCGTCCGTAGAGGCTACTGGCGAATTGCAGGATGCGGGCAAACAGCGATTCGCGGTTGACCGGCACGGGCGGCGTCTGGATCAGGGCGACACGCGGGTGGATCTCCATCAGCCGCACCATTTCGACCAGGGTTTCACCCTGCATGAGGCTGTCGGCATCCAGCACAATCATGTAGCGATACCGCCCACCCCAGCGGGTGCAGAAATCTTCCAGATTGCCGCTTTTGCGGCTGGTGTTCTCCGGGCGGTTGCGATAGAAGATGCGCCCCTTGCCGTCCAACGCCCGCACCATGTCCTGCCAGCGCAACTCCTCTTCCACCCACACCTCAGGATCGCGGGTGTCGCTGAGAATGAAGAAATCGAACCCGTCCAGTGAGTCGGTCGCCGCCAGCGACTGGTGAATGGCGCGCAGACCGGCGAAGACTCGCTCCGAATCCTCGTTGTAAATCGGCATCAGAATCGCCGTGCGGGGTAGCGGGGCGTTCCGATTGAGTGAGGCGCCGGGCGGCTGGCGGGAAATTGCCCAGCGGTCGCGCCCGAACAGAATCACCCAAAAGCCCATGAACGCCGTCCAGAACGAGATGCAAATCCAGGAAAACAGGATCGTGTAGAGAAACAACAGCAACAATTCCATCGGACTGAAGCCGTTGGTTTGAAATACGCTGACCAGCAAACCGAGAGCGACCAGCGTGGTCACGGTGACCAGCAGAAAAAAGACGCCGCGCCGGAACGTCTGCCCGATGATCGAAGAAGAAGGTTGCGTCATAAGCTTTTCCAAAGCGGTTCGATGCGTTGCGCGGGCATGGCGCCAGGACTCGGCGCCGGAGTGGGCTCGGCGATAGCGGTGCGCAGACGATCCAGCGCAATGCCTGCCGCACCCGGTGGGGCGAACAACGCCACGGGCCAGCCTGGCAC
>JBAQIQ010000006.1:0-7779 GCA_049288935.1 Candidatus Competibacteraceae bacterium | reverse complement strand
GTGCTGCTGTCGCGCCCGCTGCCCTGGCGCAAAGCCCGCCATGCACCGCCGCCGCCTGCGCGCCATATTCGAAAGCAGCGACAGCGGATAAATGACCCTGCCGACGCAGCGGGTTAGTGCGGTCACGATGGGTATTGGCCATGCATTGAATAGCATCGCTATCCCAGGCCGTGACTTCATCCAGCAGGCACATGGCGCCGGTGTGCGGAATCAATGGCTGAAGGCCCGCTTTGTCGATCAGCATGGCGTGACCTGAAATTCCAACCGGTCGCCGGGAAGATAAGGCAACTGTACTGCGCCAGCTTGACGGTTAGCGATCCTGTGCAGCAAAGGCAGGCTGTGTGCGGCAGGATTGCTCCGTAGCCAGCGTTCCAGTTCCGACAGTGGTTCAATCCCTTTATCCTCTCTCACAAGAGGACAGCTTTTGAAATCCTGCAACCGGACCCAACCGCCCGGTAACGCTTCAGGCGTCAGCAGTAACGCCACACCGAACGGTACTGATACCGCACGGAAGGGTTGCAAAGCAGGCGGTGGCGGGGTGTCGAAAGCGACCAGCAACACCGGACGATGCTCCACTGTCGCCAGAGCGACCGATTCCAGCAGTCCCGCCGCAAAAGAGGCGTCATAAGCGCCCACGCTGGACGTGGGCTGGCGTGAGCCGGTCGCGATGGTCCAGTAGCCCAGCGGGGCGTTGTGGACGGAATTATTGAACTGGTTGGGAGAAATCGGCAACCCCGGTTCCATCAGCGCTTGGCACAAGGCGTCCAGCGCCTCGGTATTGCCCCCGGAACAGGCAAAGACCGCGCTGCACTCCACGGCGTTCAGGCCTGCTGCGTCCAGCGCCTCCGTGGCCGCCTGCAAGGCCAAGCGCACGGTCAAACTGGCGCGCCGCGCCGCGTTGCGTGGTAACCGCACCTGATCAAAACGCTGGGGTTCGTTCGGCGCATACGGCTGGCGTCCGGTCAGCACGGCATGACCCGTTGGCCAGTCCGGCAGGCCGGGCGCGCACAGGCCGACGCCGCGCACCTCAACGATCAAGACTCTTCCTCCCTCCAGTAATCGTAAAAATTGAACCAGTTATACGGCGCCAGACGGGTGTAGTGCTCCAACCGGTCGGCGTAGCGCTGCATCCAGACTCCGAGGTGTTCCTGTCGCTGCCGGCGATCCAGCACGATGCGCTCCGCCAGTCGCTCGAAATGCACTTGATAGCGGTTGCCGCCCAGATACAGGCCGAAGAACAGGATCACCGGACAGCTCGCCAGCCCGGCCAGCACCATGGGCGCGGCAGGAAAATCCACTGCCTGATCGAACAATCGGCAGCGCACAGTTTTCTCACCGGGGGCTGCTCGATCCGCCAATACCCCAACTAAACAGCCCTGCTCCACGCTTTCCTGAACCTTCAACAGGGTTTCCGGCCCGCTGACCGGAAGAATGCATTGCGCCAGCGCCGGATTCAGTGCATTGAGGAACCGGGTCATGAGTTGATTATGAGCGGTATTCATCAAGATGCGGATCGGCAGATGACGCCGGTGGACACCCATAGCGCGCAGCGCCTCAAAACTGCCCAGATGCGAGCCGAGCAGGATACAGCCCTGGCCCGATGCCGCCTGCTCCAAAACCCACTGGCCCCCGTGAATTTCAATCGCGAAACGCTGCAATTGCCCGGTCAGGAAATAAACCCGGTCGAGGATCGTGGCGGCAAAGCAGTGAAAGTGGCGAAACACTTCGCGCCAGGTGGGCTCATGGCCCAGCGCCCGGCGTAGAAATCGTTGTGAACCGCGACGCGCTTCGCCAGCGGTCAATAGAAAGTACAAGGTGATCGGATAGAGCAGAACGCGGCCCGCCGGTCGGCCCATATGCAGCGCAATCGTGCGAATCAGCCCCAGCGCCAGTGCGTTACTCCGCTCTGGCAATTCCACCCACGGCTGACTCATGAATAAATCTCAGTCGTCGCTGGAAACCGGGCTGCTTCAACGGACCCGATTCAGTGCGATATGCTGGCTCAGGGCGCGCAGCGAGGCGAAAACTCGTTGATTTTGTTGGTCGTCGGAGCGCAATTGAAAGCCGTAGGTCTTGGAAATCGCCAGCGCCAGCTCCAGCGCGTCGATGGAATCCAGCCCCAACCCCTCGTTGAACAAGGGTTCTTCGGGCGCGATATCCTCCGGTTTGATGTCTTCCAGATGCAGGGTCTCGACCAGCAGTCGAGCCACCTCCAATTCAAACGGCGAGAGAGCGTCCATCAATGACCTCATGAGCGGGGGCTGTACCTAAAGATAATCTGGCTACCAGAATGATTTGATTAACGCATAAACTATACCACGCTCGGTGTTAAAAACCGGCAACCGTCCAGCCCACTATCACGCCTCCACATCGCTGAAACTGCCCTCATGCCTCCCTTCACGGTGACTCGCCGCCACGACGCGCCAGAACCTGATCTGCCGGGTTCTGATCGCCTGCTAGCGATGATCCGGTTTGGAGAGCCGGCAACGCCCGCAGTGGACCCGCGGATTTGTGTCGTTCCGTTGACTGAACTGGGCGCGCCGGTGGCCCTGGAAGTCTGGCGGAGTCCATGGCCGGTGCGCGCTGGAACCGTGAACGGAGTCAATTACGCAGATAACGGCGAGGTGGTGTTTCTGCATATCCTGCTGGACGAATACGCCGAAGACGCCTTGCAACCGCTGATTGCTGTCGCCTATCGTCGCCTATTCGCCACGGCTCGCGCCTTGGGCTATCGGTATTTCCTGCGCATCTGGAACTACTTTCCCGACATCAACCAGGAATGTGAGGGTCTGGAACGCTATCGGGCTTTTTGTGCGGGCCGGCATCAGGCGCTGATGGCGGAATTGGCGGATTGCGAAATGCATCTGCCGGCGGCCTGCGCCATTGGTACGCACCGGCCAGGCATACGGTTATCCGCACTGGCCGCCCGGGAACCCGGCGTTCAGATTGAAAATCCCCGACAGGTCAGCGCCTTTCACTATCCGCGCCAGTATGGTCCCCGCAGTCCCTCGTTTTCACGCGCCGTGCTGAAAAGCTGGGGTGGGCAGGACTGCCATTTATACATCTCCGGCACGGCCAGCATTGTCGGCCACGCCAGCCAGCATCACGATTTGATGACGCAACTGGACGAAACGCTGCTCAACCTGGAGGCGTTGTTGCATCGCGCCAACCAGACAGCGCCTGCTCCCCTGCGCCTGACCCAACTGACGGTCTATTGTCGGCCTGATCTCGATCCTGCACCGTTGCGCGCCGGCATCGCCGACGCGCTGGGCGCTGACATCGCTCTGCTGTTCCTGCACGCCGATATCTGCCGCCGGGAATTGCTGGTTGAAATTGAAGGCCTGGCCGTTGCCCGGTAACACTCCATCAGGACCTGCTTTTGTGAAATCCGATCCACCGCTAAAACCTCATCCGACGCTACCGGACTATTACCCCGATCTGGCGCAGCGCCCGGCCTTCGTGCGCGGGTTGTTTGATCGAACCGCCCGCTATTACGATCATGTGAACCGGCTGCTTTCGCTGGGGTCCGGCGGTTGGTATCGTCGCCGGGCGCTGACCCGCGTGGGCTTGCATCCCGGCCTGACGGTGTTGGACGTCGCCATTGGCACTGGCCTGGTGGCCCGGCAGGCGCTGGCCATCACCGGCGACCCGCAATCCGTGATCGGGTTGGACGTCAGCGCCGGGATGCTGGCCGAGGTGCGCCGCCTGCTGAATATTCCCCTGATGCAGGGACTCATGGAACAATTACCCGTGGCTGATGCCAGTTTCGACGTCGTCAGCATGGGTTACGCGCTGCGGCACGTCGCCGACCTCAACACCACCTTCCACGAGTTTCACCGGGTTTTGCGTCCGGGCGGCGCTTTGCTGATCCTGGAAATCGCCCGCCCCGCCCATCCTCTCAAACGCGCCCTGCTCAAATTCTATCTAGGCCGGTTGATTCCGCTGCTGGGCCGATGGACCACTGGCGAACGGGATATGCAGACCCTGATGCGCTATTACTGGGACACCATCGAAAATTGCGTCCCGCCCGAAACCATTATTCAGGCCATCCGCGACGCTGGCTTCGTCGAGGCGGGTTGCCATGTCGAGTTCGATCTGTTCCGGGCCTATTCCGGGCGTAGAGCGAGCTGACCCTGCGCCAAGAGCTGGCCGTCTGCCCGGACGCACTCGAACCGTATTCGACCCGCGCCAGTCGCCGTAAAACGAATCGAGAAGGGTTGGTCAGGACGCAGTGGGGCCAGAAATTTCACCATTGGCATTCCCATCGCTGGTGTATCAGAGCGCCCGTCATTGAACGCCTGAATGACCTGATCGAGAAGGACTACGCCCGGCACGACGGGATTGCCGGGAAAATGTCCGGTCAGACTGGGATGGTCGGCGGGAATCGCCCAGGTTTTTTCAGAATTCATCGGCGTTCCCTGTAGTGGAGTGCCCTGGTTTGATCAGCGCCAGCAAGGACTCCCGCGTCAGCTTGCCGATTTCGTTGCGCGGCAGCGTTTGGACCTTGAGCAATGGGCGCGGCAGGAACACTGGATCAACGCGCTCAGCCAGCGCCGCTAACAATTGACGTTCGCTCAACCCCGGCGCAACGACGACCACTGCCAGCCGACCGGCTCCATCATCCATGCCGTCCGGGAGCATGAATACGCCTTCCACCACGCCCGTGATCTGGTTGAGCTGATGATTCAGATAAGCCAGCGAATTGCGCTTGCCGGCGATGTTGACCAGATCCTCGCAGCGGCCCAGCAAGCGGAATTCATCCCCGCCGCACGCTTCGATCACGTCACTTAATGGTGTTGGTTCCGGCAAGTGCGCGCCAGTCAACACGCCATGGCCCTCCAATCGAAAACCGTCATACAGCCGCCAGCGGTCGCTGTCCAGCGGGTGGCGGCTGGCGATGGAGCCCGCTTCGGTGCAACCGTAAATTTCCAGTACCGGTGCATTAAATGTCTGTTCCGCCTGGATGGCCAGTTCCAGGGACAGCGGCGCTGTGGCCGAAATCACCCAGGCTATTTTCGGCCAGTGCAGTTCCGCCCTGACGCAGGCTTGCAGGTGGATCGGGGTGGTCACCAGCACCCGACGCGGCGGCGCATCGTTTAGCGCGGCGCGCACGTCTGCGGGGAAAAAGGGGCGTCCAGCGTAGACGCACACCCCACTGGCCAACGGCGCCATGATCGAGGTTTCCAAGCCGTACATGTGCTGGGGTGGGACGGTGGCCACTAGGGTCAGGCCATCGTTGAACCCGAAGCGTTGCCGCGCCTGCCGTGCGCCGTTGATCAACTCACTCCAGCGCTTGGGGTTGGGTTTAGCGCGACCCGTGCTCCCGGAGGTGAACGCAATCGCCATCACATGATCGCCCGGCAGTTCAGGGGTGGGAAGGAGCGTATCGTCCGGGGCGTGCTGAGCGAGCCAGCGTTCCAGGTCTTTATCATTGATTCGGGCGCTGTCGGGATAGTCCTCAGTGAGTTGGTCCACCTGCAGAGCCGCCCGGCTGGATGGCAGCAGGCTGGTTTGACCATTGATTCCCACCGCGGCGAACGCGACCATGAACCGGTAGCGATCTTCACACAGATTGAGAATAAAACGCGCCGAGGGCAGTGCGCGGGCAACGCCGGCGACTTGGCGGAGAAACGCAGCACGACTGACGATGCGATCCGGCCAGCAGGCAATCGGGGCGTCCGGCGCGGCGGCGGACAGCAAAGGTAGTTTACGAGCGGTGATCATGGCGCTTTAATTTAGCAAACTTTGCGACGCTTCACGCCGATTAGCCCCTTGGGAGTATTCATGAGCCGCATCACCCTGACCCCGGAACTGCAAGACGACTACCAACACCGCTTTGCGACTTGCGTGATTCGTGAAGATCGCGCCGCCGAGGTGGATACACTGGTCGACGCCGTGTGGGCGGAGCGCCACCGATATCAAAAGGCCGGCGAACCCTTCAGCATCCCCTGGTTTGTGGTGGCGGCGTTGCATCAGGCGGATGTCGGTGGCGACTTTACCGTGCATCTGCATAACGGCGATCCACTGACCGACCGCACCCGGCATCTGCCCGATGGGCGACCGATAGAAGGTGAACCCCCTTTTAGTTGGGAAGAGAGCGCCAGCGACGCTCTGCGACTGTACCACATCGATTTGTGGCCGGACTGGAGTATCGCCGGCACACTGTTTTTGCTGGAAGGACACGGTGGTTGGGGCTACCGGCTGCATCATCCCGATGTCCCTTCACCCTATCTATGGAATGCTTCAACCCATTACACGCAGGGCAAGTACGTCACTGACGATACCTGGAGCGAAACCGGTGTTGCTCAGCGTTGCGGGGTCGCCGTCCTGCTGCGGCGCTTGGCGGAGCGCAGCCTGATCGAATTCGCCAGCACCGGAGCAACTCTGGCATGGCCACTGCTGCACTACGATGAAACCCAAATTTCACCGTGGGCGGAGGCGCTGCAGCGGTTTCTGAACACTTTGCCGGGCATTTACGTCAAGGTGGATGGGCGGGCAGGCCGTTGCACTTCAGCGGCGTTTCGGCAGTTCGCCGGGCTTTATCTACCCGGTGATCCGCGCGATTCCATCCCCGATTAAAGGAATCCATCACCCCACCTGCATCCCACAAAGCCAGTAGCCCGGAACCTGAGGAAGGCCGGTTTTACGGATGGACGCCCGATCAGGTGCGGGAATTGCTGAGCACCGAGGAGTATGCCGCCTTCGCGGTCTGTTACGGGCTGGAACTGCCGCCCAATTTCGAAGGTCATGCCTGGCGCCCGCGCGTCGTCGCCGACTCCTTGATGATGGGTTCGGGAGCGACGATTCTAGCCTTGCGCGATCAGTTGTCGTAGCTCGGGCACGCAGGAACCGCAGTTGGTTCCGGCTTTCAGCGTCGCGCCGATAGCCTCCGGCGTCGCCAATCCCCGTTCGCGAATGGCGGCGGTCAAGGTGTTAAGTCCCACCCCGAAACAGGCGCAAACGATCCGTCCGCAGTCGCGCTGTCCACCGCTTGGCCGCCCGGCCAACAGGCTGGTGCGCTCGGCGGCACCGAGTTCCTGGACGGCAAATAGTCCAGCCAGCCAACCACGTGGCGGCAGTTCGTGAGTCGGTGCGACGAACAGGCAGGCTCGCAGAGATCCATCGCCCAGCACCGCGCCCCGGTAACGCCCCGTGCCGACATCGGCGAACTCCAGCCACTCCCAGGCCGAATCGTCACCGAGAACGCTGCGCGCCCACGCCGGCCAGTCATTCACCGCCATTTCTCCCGCCAATTCGTAACGCCAGGACGCCGGCTCGCGCACGGTGACCCGGTACTCGACCGCCGGCGGTTCGATGGCGGCGCGAGACAGCAGAAATCCGTGCCAGCGCGGGCGGTAAGCCTGGACTCGCACCGGGGTATGCTTGGATTCCGGCTGGCCGGACAAGGGGTCCACCACCGGATTGACCGCCGCGTTGACCCGCCCGTGCGGCGCCAACGGCGAACCCCAGTGCATCGGCACGAACACGTTGCCCGGTTGCTGCTCCGCGCTGGTGCGTACCCGGACGATAACCTCGCCCCAGCGGCTATGCACACGCGCCAAGCCGTTCTCACTCACCCCGCAAGCCAGCGCGTCCACCGGATGAATCTCGACGTAAGGCTCGGGGATATGCCCGGTCAACCGCGCGGTCTTGCCGGTACGGGTCATGGTGTGCCACTGATCGCGAATGCGGCCGGTGTTCAGCACCAGCGGGAATGCCGCCGAGGGCGCATTCAGCGGCGCACGATGCTGCACCGCCAGGAAGCGCGCCTGGCGGTCC
>JBAQIQ010000005.1:0-8672 GCA_049288935.1 Candidatus Competibacteraceae bacterium | reverse complement strand
AGAGCCACTTTCGGACCGTGACCGGTACGGTCACCTCGGCGACCGTCATGGCCGTGCTGGAGGTCTTCGCCGCCCAAACCGCCCAAGCCAAGCAACTCCGGTGAGTCGTCCTCGGCAACGCCCCCATTCACACCCGCCACGCCTTTCAGGCGTGCGTTGCGGACTGGTTTCGACAGGACGTCGCCTTGCATTGGCTGCCACCCTACAGCCCCGAACTCAACCTCATCGAAATCCTCTGGCGGAAAATTAAGTACCCATGGCTTCCACTCAGGGCCTATCTCAGCTTCAATCACCTCAAATCCGAACTCCAATCGATCCTCGATCAGTTCGGATCAAAATACACGATAACTTTTGGATAATTAATTATTTAATCGAATTTAGAAAACCAAGGAGATCAAACAATGACGACCCTCGACCAAATTTTAGATGGCGTGATGGAATTACCTGAAGATCAGCAGGATATGTTGGTAGACGTTATGCAACATTGCCGAATCGAAGCCCGGCGCACGGACATCGCTAAAGCAGCGAGCGAAAGCTTGGCGCTGTTTCATAGCGGCTAACTAAAACCACAACCTGTTGATGACATTATTGAAAATCATTAAATACAAAAAGTTATAGGAAATAAAATGTCTGACCAACGCCTGAAGAATAAACGGGTGCTTGTCACCCATGCGGATGTTTTCATGGGTCCCGCGCTCTGCGAAACGTTCGCCGAACATGGCGCTGCCGTGATCGCCAGCACCGACCCTCTGCTGAATCCCGAAGCGCCAGCCTCTATCGTCGCCGCCGCCGGGCGCATTGACGTACTCGTGGCGAATCTCGCCATACCGGCGCCCACGACCCGCGTCACCGACATTTCCGAAGACGAATGGCGCAACACCTTCGCTGCGCTGGTCGATCCGCTGCCCCGATTATTCAAGGCGGCGCTGCCATCGATGATGGAACGGCGATCCGGCAAAATCCTCGTCATGGGTAGCGCATCCGCCTTGCGCGGCATCAAGCGAACAGCGACCTACAGCGCTGCGCGGGGCGCACAACTGGCCTACGTCCAGGCGGTTGGCGTGGAGGTTGCGCCTTGGAACGTGCAAGTCAATGCCATCGCCCAGAACTTTGTTGACAATGCAACTTACTTCCCGGCGGCGGTGCAAGCCGACCCGCGCTTCCAGGAACGCCTGCGGCGTGAAGTACCCTTGGGGCGCCTCGTCGGCGCCAAGGAAGACGCTGAATTGGCCGCTTATCTGTGCAGCGATCTGGCCGATTGCTTCGTCGGCCAAGTCTTCCCAATGTGCGGCGGGTGGGTGGCGCGCTAGCCGAACGGACGCCGCTGGCACATCCCCCATCACCTTGCCCCCAGGAAGCGCCATGAACCTTTACGCCAAACCCTACTCCGAAGCCTGTGAGCAAAACAAAGAACCGATTCTGGCCTTATTGCGCGAGATTTTTACCGAGCCCGGCCTCATTCTGGAAATTGGCGCGGGCACCGGGCAACACGCTGTTCACTTTGCGCGGGAATTACCACATTTGGACTGGCAACCGACCGATCAAGCCGATTATCTGCCGGGTATCCGGCTATGGATCAGCGAAGCGAATTTACCGAACCTGCGTCCACCCTTGGAACTGGACACTTGCTGCGAACCGTGGCCCATGACTCAGGCAGCGGGTGCATTTTCCGCCAACACCACTCACATCATGCATTGGCCGGCGGTGGAGGGCCTGTTCCGGGGGATTGGCCGGACGCTGCCACCGGGTGGAGCCTTCTGCCTCTACGGGCCATTCAACTACAGCGGTCGCTACACCAGCGCCAGTAACGCCCAATTTGACGCCATGCTGCAACAGCGCGACCCCGCCAGCGGGATTCGGGATTTTGCTGATCTCGACCGACTCGCCCAAGATAACGGCCTACAGTTTTTGCGGGATTATCCGATGCCGGTCAACAACCGTACCTTGGTCTGGGTGCGCGACGCGATGAAAGATCCGGTGCGATTTTAAAATGACCTTCAGGGTTTAATCACGATGACTAATCCATTACTCACCGCTGTTGATCTTCCCTCCTACGCCGCCATTCAGCCGGAACACGTTGAACCGGCTATCGACTACCTGCTGGCCGAGAACCGCGCCGCCATTGAACAATTACTGGCGAGGTGCGTCGAGCCGACATGGGATCATCTGATCCAGCCGCTGGAGGAACTGGACGACCGACTGAACCGGGCCTGGTCGCCAATCAGTCATCTCCATTCAGTGCAGGATTCCGCCGCCTTGCGCGCCGCTTATAACGCCTGCCTGCCCAAACTCAGCGCCTATCACACCGAACTCGGCCAGCATCAGGGCCTGTATCAGGCGTATCAACACATCGCCAACGGCCCGGAATACGCCCGGCTCGACGCCGCACAACGCAAGGTGATCGACGATGCCCTGCGCGATTTCCGCCTGTCCGGCATTGCCCTGCCCCCGGAGCAACGCGCCCGCTACAAGGACATCCAGCAGGAACTGGCGTCGTTGAGCGCCAAGTTCTCAGAAAACGTGCTGGACGCCACCCAGGCCTGGACGAAACCTCTGACCGATGAAGCACCATTGGCTGGGTTGCCGGAATCCGCTCGCGCCCTGGCCCGACAGACCGCCGAACAGCGCGGTCTGGAAGGTTGGCTGCTGACCCTGGAATTACCGTCCTACCTGCCGGTGCTGAACTACGCCGATGACCGGGAACTGCGGCGAGAACTGTACAACGCCTACTGCACCCGCGCTTCTGATCAGGGACCGAATGCTGGCCAGTGGGATAACGGGCCGGTGATGGAGCGAATTCTGGCGCTGCGTCATGAACTGGCGCAATTACTGGGGTTCCGCGATTACAGCGAAGATTCCCTGGCCACCAAGATGGCCGATTCGCCTGACCAGGTGCTGGACTTCCTCAACGATCTCGCCCGCCGCGCTAAACCGCAGGCGCAACAGGAGCTGGAGGAACTACAAGCGTTCGCCCGTGAGTCGTTTGGCGTCCCCAAACTGGAAGCTTGGGACATCAGCTATTACGCGGAAAAGCTGCGCCAGCATCGCTATCAACTCTCGCAGGAAGAATTACGGCCCTACTTCCCGATCACCCGCGTCCTGCCCGGACTGTTCACCGTCGCCGAGCGGCTGTTTGGCGTCACGATTCGTCCCCTCAGCGGGGTGGAAACCTGGCATCCCGACGTGCTGGTTTATGAAATCATGGATGCTGCCGGAACGCAGCGCGGGCGGTTCTATCTGGATTTATACGCCCGTTCCCATAAACGGGGCGGGGCATGGATGGACGGGTGCCTGGCGCGGCGGCGACTGGGCGATGCGGTGCGGACGCCAGCCGCCTATCTGGTGTGCAATTTCACACCGCCGGTGGGCCATGATCCGGCTTTGCTGACCCATAGCGAAGTACTGACGATGTTCCACGAATTCGGCCACGGTCTGCACCATTTGCTGACTACCGTGGATTACCTGCCGGTGGCCGGAATTCATGGCGTGGAATGGGACGCGGTGGAATTGCCCAGTCAGTTCCTGGAAAACTGGTGCTGGTCGCGGGAGGCGCTGGATGGGCTGGCCGGCCATTACCTAACGGGCGAACCGCTACCCGACGAACTGTATCAGCGCATGTTAGCGGCCAAGCACTTTCAGGCCGGCCTCTTTCTCGCCCGGCAACTGGAGTTCGGGCTGTTCGATTTCCGGCTGCACCGGGAGTACGACCTCCGGCAAGGCGGACGGGTCATGGAGATTCTGAACGCCGTGCGCCAACAAGTGGCTGTGATAGCGCCGCCGGACTATAACCGCTTCCCCAATGCGTTCACCCACATCTTCTCCGGCGGCTACGCGGCAGGCTATTACAGCTACAAGTGGGCCGAAGTCCTGTCGGCGGATGCGTTCAGCGCCTTTGAAGAAAACGGGATTTTCGATGCGGCCACCGGGGCGCGGTTCCGGGAAAACATTCTGGAGGTGGGCGGGTCGCGCCCGGCACTGGCCAGTTTTGTGGCCTTCCGGGGGCGGGAACCGCAGATTGAACCCTTGTTACGATTGAGCGGAATCGCCGCTTGATCCTGGGCCTCAGATGATATTGTCTTGCCCGATGATCGCCGGACACCGCTATTCCCTCCTTGGCTAAGGAGGGGTGGCGCGCAGCGCCGGGGTGGTTCGGGGCGTCCGCATCTCAAGCGAAAAGACTATATTACTGGGCGTCCTGTTGAATAGCCTGCAAGCTATTCAACGCCGCCTGCGCCTCCGCGTAAACGAGATGAAGGGGAACCCCTCGTTCCAAAGCCAACTGCTTGCAGTCTTCATACTCCGGTTTACTGTGCAACGGTCGGCCATGGAGATAAGCCACTTTGACGGCGACTTTGCCATAGCCGGTGGTCACAACAACAATTTCCCGAGCCAGCGCCGTGCGCTTCACCGGATAGTCGCGTATACCCAGGGTGGTGGTCTCAATAAACAATAACTGGCTCAGATACAGCGCCAGCGGTGGCGGGCATAGCACGCTCAACAGTATCCCGGGTCGATTCTTTTTCATTTGCACGGGCGTCAGCCAAGCGTCCAACGCACCTGCCGCCAACAGTCGCCCCAACACATGGTCGTAGTACTCTGGGTTCATGTCGTCGATATTGCACTCCAACATCCACAACTCGCTCTGTTCTTCAGCGGCCGCCTGCTCGCCCAAACACACCCGCAATACATTGGGAATCGACCCGTCGCGATGACCCACTCCGTAACCGATCCGATTCACGGCAAAGGCCGGGCGCCCCACAAACTCATCAACGAAAGTCGCCAGTAACGCCGCGCCGGTGGGAGTGGTCGCCTCGAACGGCACCGCGCCCAATCGCACCGGAATCCCTTTAAGCAGTTCCAGGGTCGCCGGGGTCGGTACCGGTAATACGCCGTGTTCGCAATGCGCGACCCCGCTGCCCAGTTCCACCGGCGAACAGAGCACCCGATCCACCTTCAGCCACTCCAGGGCAATCGCGCCCCCGACAATATCGACAATCGCGTCCAGCGCCCCGACTTCATGAAAATGAATGCGATCCGGCGAGGTGTCATGGATGCGCGCCTCAGCCTCAGCCAACCGGCGAAACACCCTGATCGCCCGTGCTTGCACCGCATCCGTCAACTGGCTGCGCCCAATCAGCGCTTCGATCTGGCGCAGGTTGCGATGATGAGGCTGCTTCGGATCGATCACCACCCGCACCTGGGTGCCGGTCACGCCCTTGCGGCTGGCGCGCTGGGCTTGCACGCCATAGCCATCCACCCCCAGTTTGGCCAGTTCCAGCACCAGTTCATCGTAATCCACGCCTAAATCCAACAGGGCGGCCAAGTGCATGTCGCCGCTGATGCCGGCAAAACAGTCGTAATAAAGGATGTTCATAGATGAGCGTGTCGAGAGTAGTGAGTCGGGAGAGTCAGAATGGGAAGCCACTGGGTGCTTTCTGTTGAAGCGGTGTGGCTTGGGGCCGTCGGGCTTGTTGGTGGACGGGATGCCCTTCCACATAAATCGCCCGGTGTGGCCGGGTTGGACAGGCATTCTCGCAGGCCCCGCAACCGATGCACAATCCTGGACGGACGTGAGGAATGGTCAAGCCATCCTGGTAGGGAACCATATGCACCGCCTTGGTGGGACAGTATTCATCGCAGGCGCCGCAAGCCGTGTGGTCGGTGTAGACGATGCAGTTATCGCGGATGAAATGGGCCACGCCGAGTTGCACGGTCTGCTTGGCAACCAATTCCAGCGGTCGCAGCGCGCCGGTGGGGCAGACTTCCCCGCAACGGTTGCATTCATAGCTGCAATAACCGGCAGTGAAATCCAGATGCGGTTGCAGTAACCCGGACAGGCCGTAGTCCAGCAAGGCCGGTTGCAACACGCCATAAGGACAGGCGCTGACGCAGAGATGGCAAGCCGTACACAGATCGTTGAAACGGGCAATGTTTCCCGCGCCCGGCGGCGCCGCCGGCCAGGTTCGGGCATTCGCTACGGTAGTGGGAACGCGGTTATGCGGTTTGGCTTCACCACTGCTGGAGCCGGACAATCCCGCCACCCCGGCGACCGTGACCGCTACCCCCCGCAACAATGCCCGCCGCGAGACCCCTCCCCCCCTGGGTGGGAGAGGGGTTGAGGAAGAGAGGGGATGCGGCAATAAAGGTGACCGCGCATACCCAATTCCATGGGCATCACAGACGGTGATGCAGTTGAAGCAGGCCACGCAACGGCTGAAATCCACCTCCTGCGTTTTCAAACGAATGCAACCGGCCTTGCAATGGATCGAACAATGGGCGCACAGCGTACAGGCGCTTCGGGGAATGCGGATTTTGAACAGGGCGAAGCGCGAGATCAGACCGAGCAGCGTACCGACCGGACAGAGCGTGTTGCAGAACAGTCGGCCTTTGAATGCGCTCATCCAGACCAGTCCTGCCAGAAACAGCGCTGGAAATATCAGCGTCGCCAGGGACGGCGCTTTCCAGTGCAAAGGAAACGGCCCGTTAAGGCCGAGGCTATTCAGCAATTCGCCAACGCCATTGTGGGCGGCGATGTACAGCGGCCGCAATAAATCTCCGGCAATTCGGCCAAAATTACTGAACGGGTCCAGCAGAGTGACCGCCAGAATGCTGCCGCTCAGGAACAGTCCCACGGTCAGCGCCAACACCCCATAGCGCCAGGCGTCATGCGGTTTCTGGTAACGGAATTTAACCCGGCGCGGCTTGCGCAGTTTGTCAGCGATACGAATGATGATGTCCTGCAAGGTGCCGAGCGGGCAGATCATCGAGCAGTAAACCCGGCCAAACAGCAGGGTCAGCGCCAGCACCGCTAGAAAGCCGGTCGCGATCCAGGCCCAGGTCTGAGTGAAATTCAACAGCGAGGGAATGAATTGTGGATACAGCGCCACTGTCGCGGTGGGTGTTTCGCCGATCCGGTCAAAATCGGCAAACAGCAACGTGATTAACGCTAGAAAGATCAGCGAAACCGCAACCCGGATTTTCTTCAGCCACGTTTGATTCACAATTTTCTACCTGTCGCGCACTGGATCTCCGAACAATCCAAGTTGATTGGAGACTAAGCGCTCCTTGAAGTGCGGGATCAGTTCAGCGATTGCCGTGGCATTCACGTTTGCCAGTTCGCTCGGCTCGAGCTTATGCAGTCCCCCGCCATAAACCCGGCCCTGACCCAGCAGTTGGTCAGGGCTGATGCGGTTCAGGACCTCCTGAATTCGGCGAATGAGGGTGGAATCGCCTTCCAAGGCTTGCGCCAGGCGCGGCTTTGGGTACATGGCGAGATAGACATTGGCGACCGTCGCTATCGAGTGATTCAGGATAAAACGGAATGGTCGGCCGCTTTTTGCATCGCCACGTCCCATATAGGTGCAAACGATCGGGGAAGGCGGACGATGCTCTTGTGAATACCATGGGGTGCGATGACGGCAGATATAGCGTTGGTGAATGCCGTGGGTTTTCCCTTCCTGGAGATAGGCGAAGAGCGCTGGAAAACGCTCCCGGATTTCTTCTTCGGGGAGTTGCGTATCCAGCAGGAAAATGGATTGTTTCAGCAGATGCCAGCCACCACTGTCAGAAATAATCTCATTATCAAGCAGATAACGCGGGCTTGGCAGTATCGGGCGAAAGACCTCCATCGGCAGGTTGCGCGACGCAATCTCTTGGCGATCAAGGATGAAGAAGTCGTTATTGCCAGTGACCAGGCCACGTTTGATCTGGAAGAATTCAGAGAGAACGGTCGTAGCGTCCTGGCGGTGGGCGCTGGCCTGGGGGAAGCGGGTCCATTTCGGTTCATGAGCCAGGATGTCGACGGGAATTTCCCGTGAGACTTTCGGTTCGATCAGGGAACCGCCGAAAGTGAATTGAACCTGATGATTTTTCGGTGGCGGCGCTTTTCGGAACCAGACGACGGCGGATGAAACCAGGGCGTCGGCAAACTGGACATCGCTCGGGTCGAAACGGTGAATATGGAGCAGGGTGACCTTGTCGAGGAGATAGTGCTTGATGGCTTTCCCATAATTCACTTCCATGAATTCGCTGGGGATCAGCCATCCGGCGATGCCGTCCTCGGTCATCCAGGGATGTGCAAGTCCCAGGAAGTGGCAGTAGAGTCCAGCCAGCCCACTGATCTTCATGCCGCTTGCCTGGTGAGTGCGGAACTGCAAGCGGAGTTTGTCGCTACTGGGCAAGTGATGATGCCGTACATAGGGCGGATTGCAAATCAACAGATTAAACCGGCATGACGGCGATTCGCGAGTGAAGTCCGCTATTTTGATCGTAAAACCGGATTGCGCCCAAAGCGGCGTAGCCGGTTTTCCGTAATGAGGATCAATTTCAAAACCGAGGGCGTTAGCGATTCGCTCTTGCGGAAATGCCTTGGACAGCGCTGAGAAGAACGCGCCAGTGCCGACTGCGGGATCAAGAAAGCTCACCTTTTCGCTTTCGGGAAGCAGCATTGCGGCGTACTTGAGGATATCGACGGCGAGCAGGGTAGGCGTTGCGAACTGACCGAGACGATTTCTTTCAATCAGGGTCTTTCGGGCATCGAGTGTGCGTTGGAGAGTAAGGCGCTGGTCTTCGATGCTGTCGATGGTTTGGAACATCGTCAAATCGCCCTCATCTTCAACGCTGATGACCGGAAGGAACCAGCAATTACCGGCGTCTTGATTTATAAGGACTTT
>JBAQIQ010000004.1:0-2133 GCA_049288935.1 Candidatus Competibacteraceae bacterium | reverse complement strand
AAGACCAGATCGACCGGTTGTTCCGCCACGACCTGCCGCATGGCGGCGCCGTTCTCGGCCAAAGTGACCGAAAAGCCCTGCCGGACCAAATACTCCTCGATCATGTCCCGCAGTTCGGGCTCGTCGTCGACGACCAGAATGCGAGCTTTATCGCCCATGGTCGAGCCATCGCCGGTTCGTTCGCCGCCCCGCTTTCCACCGAGCGCCAAGGCCGCCATGCCCGTCGTCGCGCGCCCGTATCCGAAGCGGCAGAAACAATCGAAACAAAACTCCGGCAACGAGAAATCCGACTGAAATCGAAGGCGCGTAAGTTGAAGCCATGACGGTAAAGGTTAGACCAAAACGCGCGACCTTGCGCCGGATCGCCCACGATTTCGCCCCGCTCGGGCCGGGCGCGGCCGGATCTCGGCTTGATCGGGTCGCGGCATCGCGCCAATCGGCCCAACCGGGAAGGAGACTTCCAATGAGATCGCTGACGCCCAAACGGCTCCGCGAGGAAAACGCGGCTTATGCCGGCACCGGCGGAGTGAGCTGGGAAAACCGGTCCGGGGGCTTCTCGCCGGCCTTTTTCGACACGGAAAGCGGGTTCGTGCAAGTCGCCCGGTTCGGCGACGGCGCCCCGGCTCCCCTGCATGTGCTGGACGGCCTTCCCGACGAGTGGGTGCAAAGGCGGCGCCCTTCGGGCCAGGTGGTGGCCGTCAAAGATTCGGTGATCGCGGGATTCGTTCGCCGAGGGCGTTTCTACACCCGCCAACAGGCGACCGAAGCGATGAGCGCCCTGGCGGCCGGTTGATCTGGAGCGAGGAAAACGACATGGTTCGCGAGCGGCATCTCTCGTCGCCCGGAGCGGCTCGGCCACCGATTTCACCCATCTGGCGTGGGGCGTGCCGCCTGCCGCAGCGTCGCGCCGGGCCGGGCTCGGATGAAATTGGGCCGAAGGTATCGGCCTCGGACGCACCGATGGTTTGGGTTAACCGTGTTGGCGACCGCGATTTTGGCGCGTTCGCGGCATTTCAACTGCGGGCATCGCTCGCGCGGAGTCGATCATGCACAAGATGAGCCGCACCATCGCCAAAATTTGTCTCGTCGCCGGCATCGCGCTGAGCGCCGCATCGGCGTCGGATATCGGCGTTTTCCGAGACAGCCCGTCAGTCGCGAGCGAGAGCCGGATTTGCAGAAATCAAATTCGCGGAGAGCTGTTCTCCAGAACCGAGCTGTTTTTCGGCTTATCGAGAGCGGGCGGCCCAGATGTGACCGAAGCGGAGTTCCAGCATTTTGTCGATTCCGAAGTCACTCCCCGGTTTCCCGATGGGTTGACGTTGCTCGGCGGCAAAGGGCAATTCAAGGACTCGACCGGAACCGTCGTCCGAGAAGGAGCCAAGCTGCTGGTGTTGCTGTATCGGTTCGACCAGGAAAGCAATCGGGCCGTCGAGGAGATCCGCGACGAATACAAGAGAGATTTCCAGCAAGAGTCCGTGTTGCGGGTGGACGAGCAAACGTGCGTTTCGTTCTGAGCTGTCGCGAGCGATCATCGACGAAATGGGCTCGCGGTGAAACCATCGATTGGCCGGAGGAGGCACAGCACATGATCGGGCGATTTCTCGGCGCGATCGGGCTCGCGGGTTGCCTGGCGGCGAACGCCGGCACCAAGAACCCGGTCCATCCATCGGATATCGAGATCGACGGAAGGGTTCTGGGCTCGGCGGAGCTGGTCTCGCTCCAGTCTCGGCTCGGCGTCCGGGTCGGCGCGGGACGCTATCTGATGGACCCGCGAAGCGGGTGCTGGCTCAACATCACCACCGGTTGGACCGGTTGCATCGGCGATCCCCAATTCCATCCGTCGCGCGGCGAACGCGGAACGCATGATCGGCGCGACGATTAGCGGCCATATCGAGCGGATGCGGGACTCGGGGCGAGCCGGAGCGAACTCGCGCGCTACACTTCATGTCGTGCGTTGGCAACGACCGAGGGCACACGCCATGCGTAACATTTTCGCGTTGGCTCGGGTGATCGCGCTCCTGCTGCTCGTGGCGAGCGCCGCGTCCGCGCAAGACTATCGGGGCAAAAAAATTCTCTACGTGAACTCCTACCATCCGGGCTACGAGGGCAGCGACCCCATCACCGAGGGAATCC
>JBAQIQ010000003.1:0-13613 GCA_049288935.1 Candidatus Competibacteraceae bacterium | reverse complement strand
GCTCCCACCCGTCCAGCCACGCGCTGATCGTGTCCACACCCACCTCAAACAGGGCCGACAGGGCGATGCGCCCATATCCCCGATGCGCCAAATAGACCGCCTGCGCCCGTTGCCGAACCCGGCCGTTCGGCCCGTCCTTCCACGCCGCCCGCCGCGTTTCACACTCCGCTTCGCTTAACGCCCGGATTCGCTTCATCCTCTCATCTCCTCACCTTAACTTTTACCCTAAATATTACACGATTTCTTTTGGTAAACTACTTAAAAGCATCTTTAATCACCGCAATCTCCTCCCGCGTCAAGCCATAAAGTCGATAAACCCGCTCGTTGATTTCGGCTTCCAACTCGGCAACATTCGCAGCGTTTGGGTTTTCAAGAATGCGCCGGACGATGTTTTCTAATTTGTCAGGAATTTTTTTGGAGAGACTGGAATGCAGGTCATGGGTAGAAGCCTTGCTTACAGGGAAGGGGTTTTACTATCCGTACAACAGCAAGCCGCTCGCCAAAACGGCAACCAACCAACAACCCGCAGTGCGCCATTGAAAATAGCGAATCAGCCGGCCCTCTTCGCGAAAGGCGGCGACATTGAACGGGTGCGCATCACCGCCTCCAGGGTGTCGCGTTCATAGCTCATATACTGCTTGCACACTTCGACCAGCTTGGGCAATTCATCGTGACGCTGTTTGAGTAGCACGTCGATGTTGGACCAGGCCATGCTGACGTTATGCTTGAGATTGACCAGACGGTTGTAGAGGATGACGCCGTACAGCGCGATCAGGATGACGGCGATGAGCAGAACGATGGTGAAGAGATTTATGGCAGTCACCGGGGGTAGTGGATAGCGGTCAGTATAGCCGCGAAACAAAACACAGCGTAATGTGAGGTGAAAATGCTTTTATGGTTCAAGGGGCTGTTGATCGGATTCGCCATTGCCGCGCCAGTGGGGCCGACTGGCCTGTTGTGCATTCAACGCACGCTGACGCGGGGGCGCTGGTCCGGTGTGTTGTCCGGGCTGGGCGCGGCCAGCGCTGATGCTCTGTATGGTTGCATCGCCGGCTTCGGATTGGCGTCGCTGGCGGGACGGTTATTCGCTTGGCAAACCGAATTACAGATTGTGGGCGGGTTGTTTCTGCTCGCTCTTGGTTGGCGAACCTGGCAAACGCCGGTGACGGCTGAGCAGGCTCGGGCGCCACTGACCCGCGCTGGATTGGTCGGCGATTATTTGTCCACTCTGGCGCTGACGGCGACCAATCCGGTGACTATTCTGGCGTTCCTGGGCATTTTCGCCGGGCTGGGACTCGCCGCCGAAGGTCAGGACCTTTCAGCGGCCGGGCTACTGGTGTCGGGCGTGTTTGCCGGATCGTTGCTTTGGTGGCTGCTGCTGGCGGGCGTCGTCGGATTACTGCGTGGGCGGTTGACGCCGGGCGCGTTGCGCTGGATCAACCGGGCTTCGGGATTGCTCATTGCGAGCTTTGGCGGTTGGGCGTTGCTGACCGCCCTGTGAAGTTGACGGATTGCACGATTACCTGTTGTTGTTCATCGCCCGGTGTCGCTCTTTCAACCGCCGGTAGTTCTGGGCCGAGTATTCCAGAAATTCCAATTCGCGCTCGTTCAAAGGCCGAACCGGTTTGACCGGGCTGCCGACGTAGAGAAATCCGCTGTCCAGCACCTTGCCAGATGGGACCACGCTACCCGCGCCAATGGTCACCCGCGACTGCACGATAGCCTTGTCCATCACAATGGCGCCCATGCCGATCAAGCAAAAATCCTCAATCGTGCAGGCGTGCAGAATGACCTTATGACCGACCGTCACATCGTTCCCGATCCACGTTGGCTGACCACCCGGACAGAAGCGGCTGTCATGAGTGACATGAATGATCGTTCCATCCTGAATACTGGTGCGGTCGCCAATGTGGATGCTCTGAATGTCGCCCCGGATGACGCTCATCGGCCAAATCGAACTGTCCTCGCCGATTTCGACATCGCCAATCACCAGGGCCAGGTCATCGATATAGGCGGTGGGATGAATGCGTGGAGTGTGCTGCTCAAAAGAGCGAATGGGCATGGGAAAAGACTCGCACAATGGGTTTTGCTGATGTTTAACGAATCGCGTCCATTCTTCAGCGCTGGTCAGGTGAATTGCCACGGTATCGTCGAAATGGCGCTTGGTGCAGTGCGGGAACCTGCGGTTGTCCACCGGGGCGGCTGGCGGCTTTGTTTACTAAGCGGCGCCTTTTTGCTTTAGAAAAGACACATATTGTCGATCTGTATCTTGGATATGTTGATTCAGCCAGTTTCGCATTTCCTTCATGATTTCCATGGCCAATATCATATGGCCTTTGTCTAATCGATCTTGGAAATCCGATATTTTTTCTATGAAGTCAGCATGTATTTTCTTATGTTGGTTATACCCAGGATATCCATTTTCAGACAAGAGGCGTTCTTCACTTGTAAAATGCACGCGAGTATAGCCCAGCACATCATTGAGGGTTTGATGAATCACTACACTCCCTTTTCCTTCCAGCATAGCCTCATGCAACTGATTAATGAGTCGAACCCAATGTTGATGTTGAAAATCCATGCTCTGGACATGAATAATCATTTTTTCATCCCAGGGTATTAAGGGCATAGGTTTTTCTTTTCCACCTTTCAGTATTGGCGCCAGATTTCAAGCTCCAGGCCAGACCGGCTGCCTGGAGCTTGAGTGATTAAGCTAGTGGCATTTCCGGCAGTGGCTTGAGCTTCCAGATTTCCGCGTTGTACTCAAGCATGGTGCGGTCAGTAGAGAATTTGCCGCTGGTCGCGGTGTTGATGATGCTCATCCGCGTCCAGCGCTCCTCATCCTGGTAGGCCAGCGCTGCTTGGCTTTGCGCGTTGATAAAGGCGCGCAGATCGGCAATGGTCAGCCAGGGATCGTGGGGGCTGGTCAGTGAATGCAGGATCGGATCAAAAATGCCCCGCTCAAATTGATTGAAGTGAGCGCTTTCCAGCAGATGCATAATCCGGGTGATATCTGGATCATCATGGATGATCGCCGCCGGATTATAGTTATGCCGCTGTTCCTCAACTTCCGGGGCAGTCAGACCAAACAGGAAGAAATTCTCATCCCCGCATTCCTCGCGGATTTCGATATTAGCACCGTCCAGCGTGCCGATTGTGATGGCGCCATTCATCATGAACTTCATGTTGCCGGTGCCTGAAGCTTCTTTGCCCGCCGTCGAAATCTGTTCGGACAGATCAGTGCCGGGGCAGATAATTTCCATCGCTGACACCCGATAATTGGGCAGGAACGCCAATTTCAACTGATCGCCAATATCAGGATCGTTATTGATCACTTGGGCGATATTATTGGTCAGCTTGATGATTTGTTTGGCCATGTAATAACCGGGCGCCGCTTTGCCGCCAATCAATACACAGCGCGGAGTCCAATGGGCCGTATCGCCGCGCTTCAAGCGGTCGTATAAATGGATCACATGCAGGATATTCAGCAACTGGCGCTTGTATTCATGCATGCGCTTGACTTGCACGTCGAACATGGCCTTGGTGTTGAACGTCACACCGCAGTCCGCTTCAATCAGCGTCGCCAGCCGCACCTTATTGTTATGCTTGACCTGTCGCCATTTCGCACGGAATTTGGCGTCTTCAGCGTAAGGAATCAGCTTGCGTAGTTCAGCCAGGTTCGTCACCCAGCCCGGCCCGATGGTCTCGGTGATGAGCGCATTGAGGCCGGGGTTGCAATCCGCCATCCAGCGCCGTTGCGTCACCCCATTGGTTTTGTTATTGAACTTCTCCGGCCACAGCTCATAGAAGTCGCGGAACAATCCTTTCTGCAGTAGTTCGGAATGCAACGCTGCTACGCCGTTGACCGAGAAACTGCCGACAATGGCCAAATACGCCATGCGCACCTGCTGCTCGTAGCCTTCCTCAATCAGCGACATGCGGCCCTGACGCTCAATGTCGCCAGGCCAGCGGCGCGCCACCTCGGCCAGGAAGCGGGCGTTGATTTCATAGATGATGTCCAGGATGCGCGGCAGCAATTGCCGAAATAACCGCACCGGCCAGCGCTCCAGCGCTTCCGGCAACAGGGTGTGGTTGGTGTAAGCCATGACCTGGCCCGTGATCGCCCAAGCCTGATCCCAACTGACGCTGTGCTCGTCCATCAGGAGCCGCATCAGCTCCGCAACTGCGATGGTTGGATGAGTGTCATTGAGCTGGAAGCGGTTTTTGTCGGCAAACCCGCTGAAATCTTCGCCATGGACGCGCACCCATTGCCGCAGGACGTCTTGCAGGCTGGCCGAGGCGAGGAAGTATTGCTGACGCAGCCGCAATTCCTTGCCGCTTTCGGTGGCGTCGTTGGGATAGAGCACCATGGTGATGTTTTCCGCCATGTTCTTGGCGCCCACCGCCTCGGTATAACTGCCGGCGTTGAAGTCCTCAAAGTCGAACTCATCGGTCGCCGCCGCCGACCACAGCCGCAGGGTGTTGACCGTGCCGTTCTGATAACCGGGGATCGGCACGTCGTAGGGCACCGCCAGCACATCGTGCGTGTCGACCCAGCGCCAGCCCATTTCACCATCGGCTTTCACAAAAGCTTCATTGCGGCCACCGTAACGGATGCGCTGGGTGTATTCAGGCCGCTCCAGTTCCCAGACGCTGCCGTTGCGCAGCCAGTTATCCGGCTCTTCGACCTGATAGCCGTTTTCAATTTTCTGGCGGAACATGCCATAGACGTAGCGGATGCCGTAACCGACCACCGGCAGCCGCAAGGTGGCGCAGCTATCCAGGAAGCAGGCCGCCAGCCGCCCGAGACCGCCGTTGCCCAGGCCAGCGTCATTTTCGCACTCGGCCAGTTCCTCCATCGTCAGACCCATCTCCTGTAGCGCCTTGTTGACCGGTTCGGTAACGCCCAAATTTAACATGGCGTTGCTCAACGCCCGGCCCATCAGAAATTCCATGGACAGGTAGTAGGCGCGGCGGACGCCGCCATCCTGCTCGTAGGCATAGCGGGTGTCTTTCCAGCGCTCCCACAGCCGGTCACGCAGAGTCAGCACTAGCGCCTCGTACATATAGTGGGCGTATTTGGTATGCCGGTCACGGCCCAGGGTATGGCTGAAATAGCGCCGAAAGTCGGCGACGATGCTCTTGGTGTCCATACCGAGGGGAGGGAGTTCGGTCAGCCAGGTGGCTGGGGTGGTTTTTTCTAGCATTTGAATGGGCATATCGATAGGGTCCGCTGGTGCTGGTGCTCAAGGATCGACGTCATCCGCCCGGTTTTGTCCAGTCGGATGGCGTCGAAAACGCCTTACTTGTAGTCTCGGGCCACAACCCCTGATGCGGTCGAGCGCGCATCGGCTATGGCTGACCTCATGGAAAACCATAGTCGGGCGATTTTGAATTGCAAGGTCAAAGCACGGAAGATCACCCCCATCTCAGCCATTCAGCACTCTGACAAGATGATTATTCAAGGCAGCCGGCGGCCTGCTCCCGGGTGTAGAAGCAGCCGCAGCGGACAAAACCGGCGATGACGCTGGCCTTGACCGCCGCCACCCGGCCAGTGGGACTACGATGCAAAACCAGGTGATCAGGCAGCCCTTCCAAGGCGTGAAAAGGGGCTGGGCGGCCATCGGCCCAGCAGGAGGGGTACACTGTACCCGTGTCGCGGTCGAGAAATCCGGGAGTAAAACCGCGCTGTCGGTTACCCTGACTTACGCCGCCGGTGCCAGCAAAAAACCGGTTGTCCGCCGCCAGGGTGTTCAATGTGAGCGTCTGCGCCATTGTGATGCCCTCACGCTCGAGTAGAGGAAGCAACTCGTAAAGTCATCTCTCAGGATGTGGCTAAAATACGACTAAAGCCGCTTTTCGCCCAAAAGAGACAACTTGTTGCATTTTAGTCTAGGAATGTGGGTCAACTAAAATCAAGCGGCGGTGCAAAAAATTGATGAATGCGAATTTTCATCTGTACGTGGCCTTATCCGGGCACGGTTTCGGCCATTTGGCGCAGGCCGCGCCGGTCGTGAACGACTGGCGGCAACGCAATCCGGCGGGACGGCTGACCGTGCAAAGCGCCTTGCCGGAAGCGGTGTTGCGCCAGCGCATAGTGGGCGAATTTACGGTGGTTGTGGGCGCCGCCGATTTTGGCATGGTGATGGTCGATGCGCTGGAAGCAAAGGTTATGGAGAGCCTGGCGGCCTACCGGGCGTTTCATGCCGATTGGGTGGAGCGGCTGGCCTGGCAGGAAAAAGTGCTACGGGACGCTGCGCCGGATGGGCTGCTGGCGGATATTCCCTATCTCACCCTGGCGGCTGCCGCCCGGTTGAAAATTCCCGCCTTGGCGCTGTGTTCGCTGAACTGGGCGGATATTCTGGCTGGGTATGGGCGGAATGAACCGGATCTGGAGGCGTTGCGCGCCCCAATGCTGGCAGCCTATAACAGCGCCGCTGCGTTCCTGCAACCGGCGCCGTCCATGCCGATGCCCGAGTTATGGAATACGCAGCCCATCGGCCCCATCGCCGCGTCAGGTCGGAATCAGCGAGCACAGATTGATCACCAACTGGGCTTGTCCGGCGACGAGACGCTGGTCTTGATGGGGTTGGGCGGCGTAGACATGCGTCCGCCGCTGGAGCGTTGGCCCATTTTGCCAGGCGTCTGCTGGCTTACCCCGCCGGCCTGGAATACGGCGAGGCCGGACATGCCGAATTGGACGGGACTGGTCGATTTGAGCATGGTCGATCTTATCCGTTCCTGCGATGTGTTGTTCACCAAGCCGGGTTATGGCGCGTTTACCGAAGCGGTCTGCAATGGCATTCCCGTGCTCTACGTGGCTCGCGATGATTGGCCGGAGGAGCCGTGGTTGAGTCGCTGGCTACAGGAGCACGGCAATGGGATCAAGATCAGCCGTCAACAGTTGACGAGCGGCCAACTGGCAGGGCCACTGGGGGAGTTATTGGCCCAGCCGGTTAAACCGCCGGTAGCGCCGACCGGAATTGTGGAAGCAGTGGATTGGATAGAGCGGTTATAAGCAATGCCGACTCGACAGGCAGCCTTAGTGGTCGAGCGCTCAACAATCAGAAGGTTCTGCAGCGGAACGGCGGGATGTCTTTCGCGCTTTTGGATTGCTGTTATCATCCGTGCTTCTCGCCCGACCCTGGAGAATGTCCGCGATGCTGCGTTTCCGTGGAAGCCCCGCCCTGTCATCGTTCCGCTTGGAGAAGTTGCTGGCTGCGCTGCGCCAGCGGGTTCCTGCCGTCACCCGCATTCGCGCTGAATTCGTACATTTCGTGGAAGGTTCGCTGACCATCCCTGATCGTGAGGTGCTGGAACGATTGCTGCAATACGGTCCCCGCACGATCACCTCACAGCTACTGTCCCTGACGGGGTCAAGGATCGAAGCGCGGGGTGAACCGACCGCAGCGCCACTCTTTCTGGTCATTCCCCGCCCCGGCACGATTTCCCCCTGGTCATCCAAGGCCACTGACATTGCCCATCACTGTGGCTTGCAGCGCATTCGCCGCATCGAGCGCGGCGTTGCCTATTACCTGGACGCTGAACGGTCGCTAACCGATGGCGAATTGTCTGCGCTGAAACCGTTGTTGCATGACCGGATGACTGAGGCCGTTCTGGAACCGGGCGACGATCCCGCCGTGTTATTTGCCCAGGCCCAACCCGCGCCACTGATGACCGTGAATCTGCTGGAGGGCGGACGAGAAGCGTTGGTGGTCGCCAACCGCGAACTGGGATTGGCGTTGTCGGACGACGAGATTGATTATCTGCTGGAAAGTTTTAACCGGTTGGCGCGCAATCCAACTGATGTGGAGCTGATGATGTTCGCCCAGGCGAATTCCGAACATTGTCGGCACAAGATTTTCAACGCGGATTGGCTGGTCGATGGCGTTCCGCAGGAGCGTTCGCTGTTCGCTATGATCCGTTATACCCATGAGCGCCATCCCGCCGACGTGCTTTCCGCCTACAGCGACAATGCAGCGGTGATGACCGGTTTTCCCGCCGGGCGCTTTTTCCCCGATCCCAGCGATGGTGAATACCGCTATCACCCGGAGGAGGTGCAGATTTTGATGAAGGTGGAGACCCATAACCACCCGACCGCGATTTCTCCCTTTTCTGGGGCCGCAACCGGCTCTGGCGGTGAAATCCGCGACGAAGGCGCGACTGGGCGCGGCGCGAAGCCCAAGGCTGGATTGTGCGGTTTTTCGGTGTCTCATTTGCGGATTCCCGATTTTATCCAGCCATGGGAAAAGGATTATGGCAAACCGGGCCGCATCGTTTCGGCGCTGGACATCATGCTGGAGGGGCCGATTGGCGCGGCGGCGTTCAATAACGAATTTGGCCGTCCCAATCTGGCAGGCTATTTCCGCACGTTTGAGCAGGATGGTCCCGATGGGCAACGGCGCGGCTATCACAAGCCGATCATGATCGCTGGTGGGCTGGGCAATGTCCGCGAACCGCATGTCCATAAAGCCGCATTCCCGGCGGGAACCGTGATCGTGGTGCTGGGCGGGCCGGCGATGCTGATCGGTCTCGGTGGCGGGGCGGCGTCCAGCATGGCGGCGGGCAGTTCTCATGAAGAGCTGGATTTCGCTTCGGTGCAACGCGGCAATCCGGAAATGCAGCGCCGCGCTCAGGAAGTCATCGACCGTTGCACCGCGCTGGGGACGGATAATCCGGTGCTCTCTATTCATGACGTGGGCGCGGGTGGGTTGTCCAACGCCGTGCCGGAAATCGTGCAGGGCGCGCACCGGGGCGGGCGATTCGAATTGCGCGAAATCCTGAGCGACGATCCTGGCATGTCGCCGATGCAGATTTGGTGTAATGAAGCCCAGGAGCGCTATGTATTGGCCATTGCCGCTGGAGGCATGGAGACTTTTAAAGCGCTGTGCGAACGGGAACGTTGCCCGTATGCCGTGTTAGGCGTCGCTACCGAGGAATTGCAATTGACCCTCAGCGACCGGCAATTTGCTAACCGACCGGTGGATTTGCCGATGGACGTGTTATTTGGCAAACCACCGAAAATGCTGCGCGATATGGAGCCGGCTCCCAATTCGCCCCGCCGGGTGGAAATCGCCGCCGCCGATATGGAGTTGGCCGATGCCGTAGCACGAGTGCTGCGTTTCCCGGCGGTGGCCGACAAAAGCTTTCTCATCACCATCGGCGACCGCACGGTGACCGGGTTGGTGTGCCGAGACCAGATGGTCGGACCGTGGCAGGTTCCGGTCAGTGATGTGGCGGTAACGGCGACCAGCTTCGATGTCTACACCGGCGAGGCGATGGCCATGGGTGAACGGACACCGCTGGCGTTGCTGGACGCGCCGGCTTCGGGACGCATGGCGGTGGGTGAGGCGCTGACCAATCTTGCCGCTGCCTGCATTGAGAAATTGGGTGATGTCAAATTATCCGCCAACTGGATGGCGGCAGCCGGTCATCCCGGCGAGGACGCCCGGTTATTTGATACGGTGAAAGCGGTCGGTATGGCGCTGTGTCCGGCGCTGGGCATCGCCATTCCCGTGGGCAAGGATTCGCTGTCAATGAAGACCGTCTGGGAGGAGGGCGGCGAGCGGAAAAGCGTCATTGCGCCCCTGTCGTTGATCATCTCCGCCTTTGCGCCGGTGCAGGATGTGCGCCGCACCTTGACGCCGCAACTGCGCAGGGACCGGGGCGATACGGATTTGATTCTGATTGATCTCGGACGCGGCAAAAACCGGCTAGGGGGTTCAGCGCTGGCGCAGGTTTATAACCGGTGGGGCGATGAAGCGCCAGATGTGGATGCGCCGGACGATCTGAAGGCGTTCTTTGCCGTTATCCAGGAACTCAATGTGGCGGGTCGGTTGCTGGCCTATCACGACCGTTCCGATGGTGGATTGCTGGCGACGCTGGCGGAAATGATGTTCGCCGGTGGTTGTGGAGTGACCGTATTACTGGATGATCTCGGCGAAGAATTATTGCCAGCGCTGTTTACCGAGGAACTGGGTGCGGTGGTGCAGGTGCGGGCACTGGATCGCCAGCGGGTTTTGATGAAGCTGGCGGCAGCCGGCCTGGGTGAATGCAGTCATGTGATCGGTGCATTGAATGACCGCGACCGGCTGATGTTATGCCATGCCGGCGATGTCGCATTCTCCGCCAGTCGTGCGGAATTGCGCCAATGGTGGTCGGAAACCAGTTATCGGTTGCAGGCGCTGCGTGATCATCCCGACTGCGCCCGTGAGGCGTTCGAGACGGCCGGCGATCCGGCAGACCCGGGGTTGAGCGTCCGTCTGACCTTCAATCCCGCTGTCGATGTGGCAGCGCCGTTTATTACCGATGGCGCCCGGCCCCGCATCGCTATTTTGCGTGAGCAGGGCGTTAACGGTCAGGTCGAAATGGCGGCGGCTTTTGACCGGGCCGGTTTCGCGGCCATCGATGTCCACATGAGCGACCTCGTCGCTGGACGGATCACCCTGGCGGACTTTCATGGGGTCGCTGCCTGCGGCGGATTTTCCTACGGGGATGTGTTGGGCGCCGGGGAGGGTTGGGCCAAGTCGATCCTGTTCAACACCCGCGCCCGCGAGGAATTCGCTACCTTTTTCGCCCGCGCGGACAGTTTCGGCCTGGGGGTTTGCAACGGTTGTCAGATGTTGTCCAACTTGCATGAATTGATCCCTGGGACAGAGCTTTGGCCGCGCTTTGTCCGCAACCGGGTCGAACAGTTTGAAGCGCGGCTGAGCCTGGTCGAGGTGTTGCCGTCGCCGTCGCTGTTCCTGCAAGGCATGGACGGTTCGCGCCTGCCGATTGCCCTCGCGCATGGCGAAGGTTTTGCGGAATTCCAGGGGGAGAACGGGCTGGAAGCGGCGTTGACGGCGGGGCTGGTCGCATTGCGGTTCATAGACTCTGCGGGTCAACCGGCGGAGCGTTATCCTGCCAATCCTAACGGCTCGCCGGGTGGCGTTACCGGCTTATGCAGTCGTGATGGACGGTTCACGATCATGATGCCGCATCCCGAACGGATGTTTCGCACCGTACAATATTCCTGGCGCCCAGATGGATGGGGTGAAGACGGGCCGTGGCTACGGCTGTTCCGCAATGCCCGGCGCTGGCTGGGATAATTGCTACCTTTTTCCATGTTTTCCGCGTCTTCCCTGGACTATGAAGTAGTCAATACGTTCCTGATTGAGGAGATAGATCATGCCCAAAGCCATCCGCATCCATGAATACGGCGGTCCCGAAGTATTGCGTTGGGAGGAGGTTGCCATTGGCGAGCCCGGCCCCGGCCAGTTGCGGATTCACCACGCGGCTATCGGCCTCAATTATATTGATATTTACCACCGGACTGGCTTATATCCGTTGCCGTCGTTGCCTTGGACGCTGGGCATGGAAGGTGCAGGTCGCATCGAGGCGGTTGGCGAGGGTGTTACTGAATTCAAAGTTGGGGAACGAGTGGCTTATGCCAGTCCGCCGGTTGGGGCCTACGCTGAAGTGCGCTTGATCGCCGCTGACCGGGTGGTGGCGTTGCCCGATGCGATCGATGATCAAACGGCTGCGGCCATGATGCTACAGGGCATGACCGCTCAGTATCTGCTGCGGCGCACCTACCGCTTGCAACCGGGCGACGCTATTTTGCTACATGCCGCCGCTGGTGGCGTCGGTTTGATCGCCAGCCAGTGGGCGCGGCAACTGGGGGCGTTGGTCATTGGCACGGTTGGCAGCGATGAAAAGGCCGAACTGGCTCGTGCGCACGGTTGCCATCACGTTATTGTTTACACCCGTGAAGATTTTGTGGAGCGGGTCCGTGAAATTACCAGCGGCCAGGGCGTTGCGGTGGTCTACGATTCAGTAGGCAAGGAAACTTTCACGGGGTCGCTGGACTGCCTGCGTCCACTGGGGATGATGGTCAGCTTTGGCAACGCCTCAGGCCCGATTCCGGCGTTTGAACCGGGCTTATTGGCAGCGAAAGGTTCACTGTTCCTGACCCGGCCCAGTCTGATGCATTACACAGCCCAGCGGCGGGACCTGGTGGACAGCGCTGTCGATTTGTTTGATGTGGTGGCCACGGGCGCCGTGAAAATCAAAGTTCGGCAAACTTACCCCTTGGCCGAAACTGCCCAGGCGCACCGTGATCTGGAGGCGCGTAAAACCACCGGATCGACCGTTTTGTTACCGTAGTGTTTGCGGGAGAATGCCACTGACTGAGCGCAACGATCCCCCGGGAGGCTACTGGACCCGATGATGCATTTTCTTGGCGAATTTGAAGGCCGGCTCGATGCGAAAGCGCGCATCGCGTTGCCGGTTGCGCTGAGAAAACAGTTGCCTGCCGAGGCGGGAGAGCGCTTCGTGGTCAACCGGGGATTTGAGCAGCATCTGACGCTGTATCCCTTCACGGAGTGGCAGCGAATTACTGCCGAACTGAACCGGTTGAATCTGTATGTTAAAAAGAACCGCGATTTCGTTCGTTATTTCCACCGGGGCGCGACGGAATTGGAGCTGGATGGCAGCGGACGGTTGTTGCTGCCTCGACGCTTATTGGACTATGCCGGGATTCGGGAGGCGGTGATCCTGCTGGCCTATGCCAACCGCATCGAGTGTTGGGAGCCGACGTTGTATGAAAATCTGTTGTCCGATGAGCCGGCAGATTTTGCCCGACTGGCTGAAGAGATTATGGGCGGGGCGGGCCAACCGGAGTTACCGGAGGAGCGGTTTCCTGGGTTCCGGGATTTTTCATCAGCACCGCCGGATTCGCGACATTAGCGCTGTGATATTGTCTTTCCAACGATGATCCGAACATGATATTCCGTATGCCGTTGGACGGTACTCACCGGTACGCCAATCCCATAAGTGCTTGCCGCTGGGGCAAAGGGGTGACCCGCCCCAAAATCCGTCATCACCCGTGGCAACGGCAGGGCTTGTTATACGGCCGTGGCGACCCGATACGGTTGACGAATGGTTAGACCGCTATCAAGCCACGGGCAGCGCGGGAATGAAGGTCCATCCTGTGGGGGGCGTCTTCCATCGGCGGGCCAGCACCACCCTCGCTTTCCTGGTGGCGTTTTATCAGGCGCTGTGCCAAGGCATGGACGCTAGAACTCCTCCCACTCCTCGGAAGCGGCGGCGGACGGTTTCTTCTCCACCGGCACTGGTCGAAGCGCTGGCCTGGCCTTGGCGGCGATCGGCTTGCCGACGGCGGCCAGACGATGGTCCGTCTTCTGGACCGCTCGCGATGCGTTCCGGGCTTTGCTGGCGGTTCCCGAACTCGGGGCGGCTACGACCGCGTTCGTCGGCTCCCGCTCGTCCAACTTGAAGAAGCTCATGAGGTTTTGCAGCTCGCGGGCTTGGTCGCCCATGGCCTGGCTGGCGGCGGCAGTTTCTTCCACCAAGGCGGCGTTCTGCTGGGTGGCCTGATCCATTTGCAGGATGGCCGTGTTGACCTGCTCGATGCCGCTGGCCTGCTCCCGACTGGCAGCAGCCATCTCGGCGACGATGTCGCTGACTTTCTTGATGGCGGTGACGATTTCCTTGAGGGTCTGGCCAGATTGCTCGACCAGCTTGCCGCCGTCGGCGACCTTGTTCACGCTGTCGCCGATCAGGCCCTTGATCTCTTTGGCGGCATCGGCGCTGCGCTGGGCCAGCTTGCGCAC
>JBAQIQ010000002.1:0-2498 GCA_049288935.1 Candidatus Competibacteraceae bacterium | reverse complement strand
AACGGGGCTGGCACCCGCTGGAGCGCGGAGAACGCGCCTGGGGCCACGGGAGCGCCGCAGCGGTTGAATCACGTCAAAAGTCAACCGAGTTTGGGTTGTAACCACGACATCTTCGTGAGCAGACCCCAAAACCGCTTGTTTCTTGCCATGCCTCCCACGAAATTCAAGATTACCCCTATTATCAGGAATGACGCCTCGTTCCCTTCGCCGCCCCATTTCATTCAAAAATACATGATAACGTGTTACGTTTTATTACGCACGATCATGCTCATCAAGTCCCGTATTTTTTACCCAGATGATACCAGTCGAGAACGATCACCGGGTAACCTGAAGATACGTGTAAAAAGTTGTCGCAAGGGCAGATCGAACGACAGTGGCTCGGTTCGCGCTCATTGGAGCTGAGATCTCGGTCGCCGGATCGCACGGGAACGGGAAAATTCCTGTCGAGGCGAGTGTCCCTTTGGGCCAGGAGCCGTCGTCCGAGGTTTGTCAGACTGCTACATGGATACCCTCCGCAGCATGTTCGGGATCTGCTCGGGATAGGTATGATTCCTTATCAATTCAGTGCGCCGCCGGGTTTTGGCGGACACGTTTGACGGATACCCCCAACCAGGGGTCTGCTCACGATTCGGACAAAATCGTACGCTAAGGACTCTAAATCCTTTTTAGGCAAAAGCTTACAAGAGCCGCCTGATTCTGATGTCAGGTTGGAGCGTACCCTAGCGAAGCGGCGAAAATGAGACGATAGAGGTGTTCCATTAGGGTATTTTCGACCCATTTGAGACGCTACCGTGTCAGGGTTTATACCCTATGGCGACGGTGCCGTTAGCGACCGGAGGAGCCTGTCCGTTCAGTGGCAAATAATGTGGTACTGAGCCGGATGATTGCAGTCCTATGGGGATGATTGCAGTCTCAGTGGCAAATAATGTGGTCCTGACGGCGCCGATAGTTGCAGTTAATTCGGTCCTAAAATTGCGCTGATTGCAGTCCTGACCGTTTTCGATTTCAGTCCTCTATAGGTAGGCATCAATGAGCCGTTGCACTTCCCGCTCGAAACCCTGCACTTGGCGCTCGATGCGGACCCATTCGCGCTCGTCGCTTCTTACGACCGCTGGATCGCCTCGGCTTTCTTGGTAGCGTGCCCGGAGTAGGTCGGGTTCGGCGAGCAAGCCCTTGAGGTGGTCCCACACCTGGCTTTCGACGAGCGCGGCGGAGACACTGCGACCCTCGCAACGCCACGGTGCCGAACGCGGATAGCGCGCCGAGCAGATAGAGCGGCCGTGCGAGAGGGCTGTCCAGGTGCCGACCAGCCGTCGACCGCAGTGTCCGCAGATCAGCAGGCCGCGTAACAGATACTCATGCTGGGTGTTGCGGGCGGCGCGGGCACGGTTGGATGCCCGTTGTTCCTGAGCCATCCGCCAGAGTTCCGCGTCGATCAGCGCTGGCACCCGCACCGGGATCCAGTCTTCTTGGGGACGGCGGGTCCGACTGCGCTGATTGCCTGGGCGCAGGTCCTTGAGGCCCGTCTGCAGCCGCGGACGCCGCGCGTCGGCCACCTGGGTCTGGTTGTACCAGGCCTCGCCTTTATAGACCGAGCTGCGCAGGATGTGGATGACGCTGCTTTGGGCCCAGCCCTGGCGATTGGAACCCCGGGTTGGTAGGCCCTTCTCGGTCAGGCGTTCCTGAATGGCGTAAGAACTGAGTTGCTCTTCCACCAACCAGCGGTACATCTGCTGCACGATCGCGGCTTCGCCTGGGTCAGCGACCCACTGGGACGGCGTCGAGTCCGTTTTGCGTAAGTACCGATAGCCGTAGGGCGGATTGCCGCCCCAGTTGACCCGGCCCTGGCGGGCCGCAAACAATCGGCCCCGGCGCGTCCGTTCGGCCAGCAGCGCCCGTTCGTATTCCGCAAACACACCTTGGACCTGGAGCAGCATTTGCTCTTCCGGACTCTCGCCGAAGGCGTGGTTGAGGAAGATGACCGCGCAGCCCGCACGCGTTAACTCCTCAATGATCACCGCCTGATAGGCATAGTGACGGGCCAGACGATCCGGCGCGTAGACCAGGACCGCCGCCACGGTTCCTGTCGCCACCATGTCGCGGAGTCGCTCCAAACCCGGGCGATCCAGACGGGCGCCGCTGTAGCCTTCATCCACAAAGACCAAGTCTGCGGCCAGCACATAACCTCGCGCGGTCACCGCCTGATACAAGGCGTCCAGTTGACTGGCCACCGGTTGCTCCTGTTCCTGTTTCTCTGAGGATACCCGGGCATAGATGGCCGCTAACGGCCGGCTCTCAACCGGTACAACGGATCGATCTCCGGTGAGGGATCCCGTGTGGGCAGGGTCTCTACCCCTGTTGAGGACATTCGGTGGCGTGGGTTCACCGGTGGGTGATAGAGCAGGTCGAGCGCCTGCCATACTCGTTGCTTGGCGTTCCAACATGAGATTCGCTCCCCGATACAATCCAGCATGGGTGTCGGGTGCGCGGCGCGCACC
>JBAQIQ010000001.1:0-2168 GCA_049288935.1 Candidatus Competibacteraceae bacterium | reverse complement strand
GTCCTACGTGCTGTACTTCTGGGATTCTGCCAGAATTCCAGGAGTCTTGCTGCACCTACTTCTTGGGGTTTCATCCATTTGCCGACATGAGCGAAAACCACCGGCTTTAGCCAGTTAGCTTTCAGCTACGACTCTCCAAGCGGACTCAAGTGCTCTCTAAATGGGAACTGGCTTGGTGCTGCAAACTTATTGTTGCAAAAGGGTATTATTCTTCTTGAAGCGCCGGGCGCATTGATGGGTGGACTTTCAGTCCTCTGCGCCCGGCGCAGAACCCACCCGCTTTAAGCGGGTGGTCGTTCAGATAAAAGTATCAATAAGTTAATTTTGGGATAGGCTCTCAGCTAACGCAACAGAACCGTTCTCAAACGGGGGACGGGATGGGCGCGTCGCTTACCGAAATCGGATCCGCTCAGCTAACGCAACAGAACCACCTTTTCAATCCTTCCTAGGCGGCCCGTTCATACGCTTCAAGTCCGTTCTGGTCAGCCAAATTTCGAGCGCTTCTCTCGCTTCTGTTTCGTCAGAAATTGCTTGGTGAATACGCGCCATGATTTCGATGGCTTTCGATTTCGACATATTCACCCGACCGTACTGATCCGAATCTATATTTAGCATGACCAGGGTCAGAAGAGGATCAACGCCCGGATCATCCGCGTCGGCGATCACCTCGGTAAGGAGACTCTCCAGTTGAGTCATCACCGGCCAACCCACCGACAGGATCTCGCTGAGCGCCTCGTCATTTGCGAAATAGAGGTTCAAGTCCTTGAATTTCTGGATGGGCACTTCAACACCCGGTGGCTTGATGATTAACGAGGGAACCGTTTTATTCTGCGGACCCCAATAAGTCAGTTTCACAACGTTTTTGGATACCGATTCTTGATTCATCGCACTGCTCCCGAAGATGGTCGCGAGGGCAAGCCACACAGCGAACCCCCATTTTTGCATTTTGGTACAGTTCATGGCAAAGCCTTGCGGAAGCTCCAGCCGGCTAAGGAGAATTTCCCCCCCGTCCCTACCCCTTTTTTGAGTAAATCAAGGTGACTGGTAACTTCGACAGCGGTGGCCGCACGCGGCGCAATCGCCGTCACGACGCCGGCGGGTGTGATATCAAAGCCCCAATGGATAGACTGCACGATGGTCACCCGCTTTTCAGTAGCCACCACCAATGAAAGCACCGCTCGCCATTGTGTCGTTCCCTGCGCCGCTGTCGGCGGCGCCCGTCGCGGAACATCGCTAAAATTGTTCCTCAGCGTGGGGTCTGTCGTCAGTTCAGCCGAAGTCCAGTAAAAGGGATCGGCGTCATCGGGTGGGCAGGCGTCAACGCATTTCTGGGAAGTTGCGCCAATGGGCTGGTTGTGTTGATCGACCGTCTGAGCCCAACGGATCTGAGTGCCTTTTTGGCCATCACGGCTCACCTTGCAAGTCACCGCTTTACCGTCCGGATTTTTGACGACTGATTTTGAGGTGATGACCCAGGGTATCGGAATATGGAAGACATCACTGGGCTGGATCCTTTCCGGTACTCCTCGTTTTTTTCGGAGGGCATCATTCTTCGGATCCTCCCAGATCGGGCGCCATTTGTTGGGCGAGTGACCGTATTTTTCGATCAATTTTGAGATCATATCTCCTGGTTTAATCTGCACATCTTCGTAATGCATAGCGGTTCCTCAGGGTCATTGACAGACGCGGGTCGTTTGACCCTCAGTTAAAGAAACCCTCATCTAATGGCAGGCGAGGAGGAAAGAGCGAAGGGGCGATCCCTGACCACCCGCGCGAGAAACGATTCGGTTGTGTAGTGCGATCCGTTAAATTGATTCAGCAATCCGTGTGCCATATTTAAAAATCATTTATTATCAATAAGATGTAAAAATTGATGGCTCCCGTTGCGCAGAATGACCCGCTACCGCTGGGCCGATGGACCGGCTCATTTTGACCGGAATCATGTGAGGCGAACCCTATTTCTACCGCCCTCTCTCCCCAAACTGAACCGCCCCGGGTTTTGAGGAGGCTCCATCACTTGAGAAAATGGAGCCGTGAAGGGCGGCGCGTGTCAAGATAGTTGTCGCCTCGGTCATGCAGCCAACGTCTGAATAAGCTTGTCGTCCAAATGCGCTTTAACGATGCAATCGCGTTCGGGATTGAGTGCCACAGCACCAACCGGTGCCCAG